>NZ_JABXKM010000050.1 GCF_017115025.1 Nostoc sp. NOS(2021)
CCCAATGCCCAATGCCCAATGCCCAATGCCCCATGCCCAGTTCAACAAACTTACTTTAATTAATGACAACAGTTTAGTTAAAAGCGTTAGCGTAATTTCACTGAGTTCGACCTTATTAAAGAATCGGTTCAATGATTAAGTCCCTGCTGTATTTTTTGTGGGCTGGTTTATTTGAAATCGGGGGCGGCTACCTGATTTGGTTGTGGTTGCGCGAAGGTAAGCCTTTCTGGTGGGGCATATTGGGTGGAATTGCTTTAGCTTTCTATGGGGTTATTGCAACTCTCCAATCGGCAAATTTTGGCAGAGTGTATGCCGCTTACGGTGGCGTGTTTATCGCAATGGCAATGCTTTGGGGTTGGAAGGTAGACGGGGTAACTCCAGACCGCTACGACCTAATAGGAGCTTGTCTAGCTTTAGTAAGTGTTTTAATTATCATGTTTGCACCCAGAAATTAAATAAAATTTATATATTATTTTTGATCAATAAGTTTTACAATAGATGCTTTTTAACAGATAATAACCTCACACAAAATCGCAAAGTTTTTTTAGCAACTAATCGGTGAGAAGCAGCCATGCTGATATCTACGCGTTTAGGCGGGAGATATAAAGAGAACTCATATTTGTGCAAATTCTCATAAGTATCTTGGTTTGTAACAGTAGGTAACTAAAAATTTGGAATTTTGTAGCGCTTGAATAAAATGTTATTCTTCAAAAAAAAGATGCGATGCAATGATTGCACCCATACACCCTTATTTAAATCTTGGCAACTACAATCAGGATTATATTTTTGTTAACATTTCCAGAAAATTAAAGTTAAGTATCTTTAAAGACAAAAATGTGTAACTAAAAGTAATCAAATGTAGTTAAGTATACAAATCATTGGTGCTTAGGAAGAAAAACAAGTGTTGAAGAAAGTTGTGATGATTGGGGCTATCACCCTACTGATTTTGGGAATACCGCTGATGGGCAATGCTTTTGCCCAAACACCAGGTGCGGCTTTGCCTACTGCTGATACTGGAGATACGGCATTTATGCTGATTTCAGCAGCACTCGTGCTACTAATGACACCAGGATTGGCGTTTTTCTATGGTGGATTTGTGCGATCGCGCAACGTCCTAAACACATTGATGATGAGTTTTGTGTTGATGGCGATCGTGGGAGTTACCTGGATTCTATGGGGCTATAGTCTTTCCTTTGCGCCAGGTTTACCGTTTATCGGTGGATTGCAATGGCTTGGGTTGAATGGTGTCGGGTTAGAGATAACCGATTATCTCAAAGGCTCAAATCCCCCGGAAGTCGTTTCCTATGCCGGAACGATACCCCACCAGGCATTCATGATCTACCAAGCCATGTTTGCCATTATCACCCCAGCCTTAATTTCAGGAGCGATCGCAGAGCGGATGAGTTTCCGCGCCTATTCGCTGTTTGTCCTACTGTGGTCAACCTTTGTTTACGCTCCCCTGGCCCACATGGTATGGGCTAAAGGTGGATTTTTAGGTTTGTATGGTGGTTTGGGTGCCCTCGACTTTGCAGGTGGCACAGTAGTTCATATTAGTTCTGGCGTTTCAGCCCTGGTAGCTGCGATCGTCCTTGGGCCTCGGAAAACCCATCCCGATCGTCTTAGCCCGCCGCACAACGTTCCGTTTATTTTGTTAGGTGCTGCCTTGCTGTGGTTTGGTTGGTTCGGCTTCAACGCTGGGAGTGCCCTATCTGTTGCTAGTGGAACTTCTGGTAACTTAGTCACAAATGTGGCAACAACAGCCTTTGTTGCCACCAATGCGGCGGCGGCGGCGGCGGCTTTAATGTGGCTAATCTTAGAAGCAAGTTTACGGGGTAAACCAACCGCCGTGGGAGCAGCTACCGGAGCCGTTGCTGGTTTGGTGGGTATCACTCCTGCCGCCGGATTTGTCACACCGCTATCAGCGATTTTAATTGGTTTGATCACCGCCTTTGTTTGCTTCTATGCGATCAGTTTCAAGCACAAGCTAGAAATTGACGATGCTTTAGATACTTATCCCGTGCATGGCGTTGGTGGTACAGTCGGGGCAATTTTAACGGCTATCTTTGCCACGACTCAAGTCAACGGAGGAGGTAAAGACGGAGTGCTACGTGGTAATTTGGGTGAATTGGGAATTGAACTAGCAGCAATTGCTGTTGCCTATGCGATCGCAGGTGTTGGTACGTGGATTATTCTTAAGGTGATCGATGCTACAGTCGGGCTGCGAGTCAAAGAGGAAGCTGAATTGCAAGGTTTGGATATCAACGAACACGGTGAAGAAGGTTACAACTCCGAGTTTGGCGATCGTCCCACTTAGTAAAGAGTGCTGAGTTATTCAATTTTGGATTTTGAATTTTGGATTTTGGATTGAAAAAAAAATCTAAAATCTAAAATCTAAAATCCAAAATTGGGCTGATTTGCGATCGCTAGCGTTAAAATTTGATTCAAATAATTGGTAAATTTGGCTAGTCGTGTCTACTTCTGCAAAAACCTTTCCTATCTGGGCATTTTTCTCGCTGTTAACCAACGGCATCCTGATGTTGGCGGTGATTCTGCTAATTTGGCAACAGCAGAGATTGGCCGCTTTTTTTGGGATAATAACATCCCCGGAGCAAATCAACCTAAACAGCGAGCGCCAAATTGCTACACCTGATTTAGGTCGCCGTCACCAACTCACTTACCAAGAGTGGGTAGATATTCTCAAGCAAGAAGCCAAAGTTGCCGCTGACCAACGTCCTCCGCATTTAACCATACTGGCGGGAGATTCTCTGAGTTTGTGGTTTCCCCCTGAGTTATTACCCGAAGGTAAAAGTTGGCTCAATCAAGGAATTTCTGGCGAAACCAGTAATGGACTTTTGAAAAGATTGAAGATATTTGACCGCACCCAGCCAGAGGTGATTTTTGTGATGATTGGCATTAATGACCTAATTGGGGGGATGAGCGACAGGGTAATTCTAGATAATCAGCGGCAAATTATCAATTACCTCCGAAAGGTGCATCCCACAGCGCAAATTGTTGTGCAATCGATTTTGCCACATGGGGCAGAGGAAGCAACTTGGAAAGGACGAGATAAACTGTTGATTGTTGCCAATAGTCGCATTCGCGAGTTGAATCAGCAACTGCAAAGCATATCTACCAAAAAAGGTGTCAAATATCTCGATTTATATCCCCTGTTTACCAACAAGCAAGGTAATCTCCGCCGCGAATTTACTACTGATGGCTTACACTTAAGTCCTGAAGGCTATGTAGTTTGGCGTTCTGCATTGCAGATTTATAGCGAAATCGAATTAAAACCCTAACGTTAACGTCCTTCGGGGGAAAAAGGGTAAAGGACAAAAAGAAGTAATATCTTTGAATACAACTCTGTATAAATCGCGTCTGGGTGCGAGAAAATAAAAAATAGTGGTTTAAGTAGACAAATCTAATGGATACAAAAGCTTTTAAGCGCAGCCTGCAACATTCAGAAAATTACAATCGCAAAGGCTTTGGTCATCAAGCAGAAGTTGCCACCCAGTTGCAATCTGAGTATCAGAGTAACTTGATTCAGGAAATTCGCGATCGCAATTACACCCTACAACGGGGTGATGTGACGATTCGACTAGCACAAGCTTTTGGCTTTTGCTGGGGTGTAGAACGAGCTGTGGCAATGGCCTACGAAACCCGTCAGCACTTCCCCACAGAACACATCTGGATTACTAACGAGATTATTCACAACCCTTCTGTGAATCGGCGGATGCAGGAGATGGAAGTAGAATTCATCCCCATTGAAGGAAAGAATAAAGACTTTTCTGTTGTTGGCACTGGTGATGTAGTCATATTACCCGCTTTTGGGGCAAGCGTTCAAGAAATGCAGATCCTTCACGATAAAGGCTGCAAAATTGTTGATACAACTTGTCCTTGGGTATCTAAAGTTTGGAATACAGTAGAAAAGCACAAAAAAATCGATTATACATCAATAATTCACGGTAAATATAAGCACGAAGAAACAGTTGCCACTAGTTCCTTTGCTGGCAAGTATTTGATTGTATTGAACTTGCAAGAAGCAGCTTATGTTGCTGACTATATTATCAATGGTGGTAACCGTGGAGAATTTCTGACAAAATTTGCTAAAGCTTGTTCATTAGGATTTGACCCTGATCAAGATTTAGAAAGAGTTGGTATTGCCAACCAAACTACCATGCTTAAAGGCGAAACTGAGCAAATCGGTAAGGTTTTTGAGCGGACTATGTTGCAGAAGTATGGCCCCACCGAGTTAAATCAGCATTTTCAAAGCTTTAATACTATTTGTGATGCCACCCAAGAACGGCAAGATGCCATGTTGGAATTAGTGCAACATAATTTAGATTTGATGGTAGTAATTGGTGGGTTTAATTCCTCGAATACCACTCAATTGCAACAAATTGCTTTTGAGCGAGGAATTCCTTCTTATCATATTGATACTGTTGAACGTATTAAATCAGGAGATTCCATTGAACATCGGCAATTAAATGGGCAGTTAATAACTACAGAAAATTGGTTGCCCGATGGAAAAATTGTTGTAGGAATTACTTCTGGTGCTTCCACGCCAGATAAGGTGGTAGAAGATGTGATTGAGAAAATTTTTGCTGTGAAAGCAACACCAACACTGGTTTAACAGTTCTCAGAGGGACTGACAAATAAAAAAACATCCAATTACTTCTTGTGGGGTGGGCATCTTGCCCGCCTTTGATTCTGGGCGGGCAAGATGCCCACCCCACAAGATTGGATAATTGATTTGTTATAAATTCCTCAGTTATCGATTTCACTTTTGGCAAAATACCACACCAATATCAGTTATCAGTAACTAGTGTTCACTATTTGAAGAATTTGGGAGGAACTCAATAAATGGCTATTTATGAGCAAATTGGTAAAGGCTATGATTTGACTCGTCGCGCTGACCCTGACATTGCTGCCCAATTAGCTAAACACCTTCAGGTGAAATTAGATTTCTCATATCTAGATGTGGCGTGTGGCACAGGAAATTACACCCTGGCTTTAACAAAACACGGTGGTGTTTGGCACGGAGTAGACCAGTCAACACAGATGATTGATGCTGCTATAAATAAGAGTAATGTTGTAGCTTGGCAAGTTGCAGAAGCTGAGAAGTTACCTTATGCTGATGGAAGTTTCTCTGGTGTGTTATGCACGCTAGCAATTCATCATTTTGCTGCACTAACTCCTGCTTTTCGGGAGATTTACCGTGTCTTGGCGGCTGGTCGTTTTGTACTATTTACTGCCACACCGGAGCAAATGAGCAAATATTGGTTAGTCGAATATTTTCCAGAAGCTATACATAAATCTGCTGAACAGATGCCAAGTTTAGAAAAAGTCAAATATGCTCTCAATGATGTAGGTTTTAATTCAGTAGATATCGAACCTTATTCTATTTCCGAAAATTTGCAAGACCTATTTTTATATAGTGGAAAATATCGTCCTGAAATATATTTAGAGGAGAATGTACGTTCTGGAATTTCTACCTTTGCTTTGTTAGCTTCTGCCGAGGAAATCACAGCAGGGTGTCAAAGGCTAGCAGCAGATATTAATACAGGACGCATCACCGAGATTGTCAAGAAGTATGAAAATAGTCAAGGAGATTACTTGTTTGTAATCGCCGATAAAGTAGCAACTTGATCTAAAGGGTGAAGGTTGAAGCAGCAATATTTTTATCCAATCAGCGTCTCGTACTCATCATGTGACCCAATCCAGATCCAGTAATAATCTTCACCTTTCTTAAGTGCTAGTGCCCGATATCCACCACTAATCCTGACTGACCACAAATCATCTCCTACTTTTTTGAAATGCAAAGATGGATGAAATTGATTATTAATCCAAAGGCGATATGCTTTTCTAGCTTGCTCTTGAAGTTCAGATGAAAGTGCAGAATATGAGCGCCAAAAATCAGGGGTTGTTAAGGATTTCATCTAACGGTTTCACCCGATTAGCTTCAATATCTGCTTTTGCACGCTGGATTAACTGATCGAATCGACCCGATTTTGCATCTGCTTGAATTTGCTTGTCCCAAGCATCATTGAGATATTCTTGGAGCCAGTTTGATAAATCCCGCATTTCACCTTCAGACAGTTGCATAATAGCGGCTTCTATTTCTGGGAGTGAGTTCATCCTGTTATCCTCAATCCAGCACTGTCAATTATCCTACCAAAAATAATTCAGAATTAGAATTAGTGCCAAGTCTTAGTTATGAAGTAATAATTATTAATCATGAATTAGCATGATACAGAAATGGCTTTCTATCGTCGGTATTGGGGAAGATGGGTTACAGGGGTTAAGCGCGATCGCTCGTTCTCTAGTCGATCAAGCTAAAGTAATTGTGGGAGGCGATCGCCATTTAGCAATGCTCCCTACAGATGACCAACGTGAAAAACTAGTCTGGACATCCCCCATTAGTGCCTCAGTTGACGAAATCATCCAGCGTCGCGGTCAGTCAATCTGCGTACTCGCAAGCGGCGATCCCATGTGTTACGGCATTGGTGTTACCTTGATGCGGCGAATTCCCGTCTCTGAAATGACGATTATCCCCGCACCTTCAGCTTTTAGCCTCGCCTGTGCCAGGGTGGGATGGTCTTTAACTGAGGTGGAAACCTTGAGTTTGAATGGTCGTCCATCGTCCCTACTCCAGTCTTATATCTATCCAAAAGCGCGGTTGTTGATTTTGAGTGAAGGGAAGGACACGCCCGCCATTGTTGCTCAAATTTTGACAAATCGCGGCTATGGTGGCAGTAAAATCACCGTCTTGGAGCGTATGGGTGGCACTCATGAAAGAATTGTGGAAGGTACGGCTGCATCCTGGAGTCAAACTGAAGTTGCTGCTTTGAATGCGATCGCAGTTTATTGTATTGCTGATGCTGGGGTTGTCCCATTACCAAGATTACCAGGATTACCAGATAACGCCTACAACCACGATGGACAGTTAACTAAGCGTGAGGTTAGGGCAATCACCTTGGCAGCTTTGGCACCTACACCGGGAGAATTATTGTGGGATGTTGGCGCGGGTTGCGGCTCAATTTCTATTGAATGGATGCGGAGTCATGCTCGGTGTCGGGCGATCGCGATCGAACAAAATGCGTCTAGACTACTATATATTGCCGATAATGCCGCTACTCTCGGTACTCCAAATCTGCAAATAATTGAAGGTCAAGCACCTCATGTTCTGAAAGATTTGCCTAGACCAGATGCCATTTTTATTGGTGGTGGCGTAACAGCAACGGGGCTTTTTGATGTTTGCTGGGAAGCATTGCGATCGGGTGGACGTTTGGTGGCAAATGTCGTGACAGTAGAGGGTGAGCAAACTTTATTTCAATGGTATGAACGAGTCGGTGGTGATTTAACTCGTATTGCCATTCAACGGGCGGAACCTATTGGTAAATTTTTGGGCTGGCGAGGAATGGCGGGTGTGACGCAATGGGTAGTTGTGAAGTCTTAAAGAAAGCGATCGCGTTTGTAGTTTAGTTATAGTTGGTAAAACGAAATATCTAACGACAAGCTTTGAGCGCGTCTGTGCTAGTTGAATCTGGCCAAAATCCGAGAATTAGCATAATATCTCAGTAATATCCCCCTTGCGCCCAGTTGATTTTATGTATGTAAACGCAAGACTACCCTTCTTAGGATTGCTGAAAGTTTCTCTTTTGGGAGTTGTATTTCCCCTGTTGTTGACAAGTCATAATTGGGCACAAGCAAATACTAAGCAAGAAAGTAGTGTGCTGTACGCTCAAACACCAGCACAGTCTAAACCGCAACCGAGTAAGCCTGCTGATTCAAAAAAGACAAATTTACCACCTCAGGAGCAAAAGCAACAGGAAGGTGAAAAATCTGATGAAGATAAGCAGCAGGATCTACCTTGGACTGTAACAGCAGCTACGCTTGCAGTTGTGGTAGTTTTGTACTTGGGAATTCTTCGATTCTATCCCCTATTGCTGCTACGACTACCTGCGGAATTGAAGGTTCCGAAAACACCAATCACACCAGCCGAGTTCAAATTTCCACTTGGTTTTGTAATTTGGTTAAAATATCGTCCTAGAGTATTGGATGCTTGGGTTCAGAAAGACATTAATACTTTTGAGAAAAAATTTTTAAAGAATGAAACCATTGATGAGCGCAAAGATTACGTTTCTCTTCCTGTGGAGTTCAATAAGCAGGAGATTGAGGAACTGACAGCAATAGATTTAAGAAAAACTTTTGAAACAGAAAAGCGAGTACGACTGCTGATTTGGGGAGAAGGAGGTTCAGGAAAAACAACTATTGCCTGTCAAATTGCAAAATGGGCAATTGAAAAGAACGATTCCAAACGCTTGGCCAAACACTTGATGTTACCTGTTCTAATTGAGCAAGAACTAAAATCACAATCAGGGGAAGGCATGAAGCTTTTGATTGAAGAAATTGTAGGACAAATCCAGGAGTTGAGTGACGGCGAACAAAAGATTGTTGATGAATTGCTAGTAGAACAACTCCTGCGACAGCGCCGGATTCTTTTGATTGTGGATCATTTTTCTGAGATGGGTCAACAAACCCGTGACCAGATTAATCCCGACTTCCGAGAGTTTCCAGCTAATGCTTTAGTGGTTACTTCGCGCATTGAGGAAAAGTTTAACGGCATTGACACTAAAATAAAGACTTTGCGCTTTGATGGCGGTAAGTTGGCATACTTTATCGAGCAGTACTTGAAACAGTGCGATAAATGGGAACTGTTTGAAGAGGATCAGGAAGATTTTTTACAAGAATGTGCCCAACTTGCACGCATAGTGGGTGATAAGAAAACAATTACTGTTTTGCTGGCTAAACTGTATGCAGAGCGAATGATTAATGCTAAAGAGAATGCTTCACTCAGTCAACACTCACTTGATAACATCCCTGATCTGATAATTGAACACCTAAGCAAGCTCAATCGTGATGTAGAAAGACGTACAGCCGAGGAATATCATACGCTTGAGCCAGATGCCAAGCTAATTGCTTGGAAATGCCTTGAGCAGAACTATAAGCCAAGTTATGTAGAGCGAACGTCTGTAATTGATGCCTTGGGAAAAGAAAAAGCTGACAACGCCCTTGAGCATTTTGAGAAAAAACTTTTTTTAATTAAGTCGGGAAAATCAGGCACAATTAGGTTTGTCTTAGACCCTTTAGCTGAATATTTAGCAGGACTATACATTGTAAATCATCTCAATGAAAATGACGTAAGCTGGCGCGACTTTCTGGCAAAAGTAGACAACAATCTATATAAACTAGAAGAAATTAAAGGTTTTCTTCTAGCATTGAGAGAATGCTGTATTAGCAAAGGCGCAGAAGCAAAAGTACCTAGTTTCGTGACAGAGGAACTAGGCAAACTCGCAGGACTAGATATGGAAGCGCTAAAACAAGAACAACTGAAACGGCGTATTCGGCTACTTATTGCCAACTTGTCTGCTCCAGAGGCAAACACAGGAGATAGGCAACGTGCTGCCGAAGAACTAGGAAAGATTGGTTTATCTGCTAAATCTGCTGCTCCTGCCCTCATCAAAGCTCTGAAAGATAAAGATTCTAAAGTACGTTTCACAGCGGTTCAGACCTTAGGCAATTTAGGCAACAACTCAGAGCCAGTGCTACAAGCACTACTATCTATGCTTACCAATCAGGATGCTCAAATACGTTCCAAGGCGGGTAAGGTGTTGGGACGGTTAAACAAGGACTCAGAGACAGTCCTGCAAGGGCTACTAGCTCTGCTTACACATCAAAATTCTCATGTGCGTAGCACTGCTGCCGAGGTGTTAGGCAAGTTAGGCAATACTTCAGAGCCAGTACTGCAAGGGTTATTGGTACTACTCATAGATGCGAATTCTCATGTGCGTGGCATCGCTGCCGAGGCGTTGGGCAAGTTAGGCAATACTTCAGAGCCAGTACTGGAAGGGTTATTGGTACTACTCACAGATGCAGATGCGAATTCTCATGTACGTGGAATTGCTGCTAAGGCGTTGGGCAAGTTAGGCAATGCCTCTGAGCCAGTAATTGATGGGCTATTGGTGAGGAACCACGAGAAAAATCGTGAAGTTACTTAGGAAAAGCGATAGTGCGATCGCCATTTATAATTACGTTTACAGTAGCGCGATCGCCTGTCTTTCAACTACCGTGTTTATCTACTATAAGATTCCTCAATTTTTCTTCATCAAAGGTCAGTCCGTGGCGTTCTAAATATGGGCGTAAATTTATTTTAATGAATAAATCTTTCAGTTGTTGGGCAATTTATTGGGGTGGATTTCCTGATAATGCGATCGCAATTCAATACTGCTCGGTTAAGGTGCATAGTCATTTGAGATCCCCCTTAGTCCTCCTTAAAAAGGGGGAAAAATAAGGCATTTTTAGCCCCCCTTTTTAAGGGGAATTGGGGGGATTGACTCTTAACCGAGCAGTATTGTCAATAGAATTAATCAATAATTGCTCAGAAATAAACTGCTCTGGATTTTTTGGCAAAAGTAACTTACCTAGCTGGGCTTTCGTGGCTATTTCCCAAGCACTAGCTGCACTAAAAAATAACTCATTGTTGCGATCGCTGATAGTTGCCTTAACCATAGATGATAAACGAGAACTATCAGTGATCCACCAAAGAAAAGTATGGGTGTCAAAAAGTAATCTCATCCTTCAAAGCTAGCTAGTATATCATCAGGTAAAGGAGCATCAAAATCTGGAGAAATTGTGATTAATCCTTTAACACTTCCTGGTATTCGCTGGAGAGGATTTTGATTAACAGGTACTAAACGGGCAATTGCTATTCCGTCTTGAGTAATTGTAATTTCTTCGCCCCGACTCACCCGATTCAAAAGTTCAGAAAAAGCAACTTCTGCTTCTTGAATATTAATGTTTACAGTCATAGCAAAGCTTCTCCTGAAAGCTAAAGCTTGCTTTTATTCACGCGATGTGCAACTTTTTCTTGGAACCCCGCTTCCATTCCTCTCCCCTACAGTCCGAGAGGCTTTGATTCTTACTCCCCTTCCCTTGTAGGAAAGGGGTTGGGGGTTAGGTTTGAGAGAAAGTTGCACACGGCGTTTTATTATTCATTTCTATTTTACAGAGGAGCAGACAACTAAGCTATAAATCATCAGGAATGCTCCTCAACCACCAATGTAGACTCAGCAGTACGCCCAAATTCTTCTGGTGCATATTGCAGGTGAACTTGGGCACCAGGCCAAGAAAATGTACCAGGAGTCACAGAACGGACTAAGTAATGGAGGCTATAAACTCCTGGTTCTAGGTGGTCGGCGTAGGCGATAATGCGATCGCGGTAGATATTTTTAAAGCCAAGTTCCCAGCTATCGGCTTTTGCTTGTAATGCAGCTGTGGTAGTTTGGAAACTTGCATCCACCGCCTCAAAACCCGATGGTAGCGGATCTTTAATTACTATATGATCTACGGGGCGATCGGCAATAATTTCTAAACCAATATCAAACACCTGTCCAGAGGCTAAAGTCAAGGGTTTATCGAAAGCGTAAAGACCTGTTCTTTGCAGAACTTTCTCTTCATTTAATTTGCTAATTTCCCGTGTTACTCGTAAGCCGTTAAATCTGCCTGATTGATTTCCTTGCAAGCGATAATTATAAGCAACCAGATAGTGTAAAATGCCATTACCTGATTTTTGCAGCGTTAAATCATTACGACCACGAGGTAATTTATTCATCGGCACATTTAGCTGTAAGCTAGGATTTTTATAGCCATCAAACCGATTTTCTCCTAACTTATTACCAGCTAATTCCATTGTGGCGACAAAATTAGGCGGCGTGGGTTGCAGTTGGCTATATTCTACCAAAGCTGTTAATGCTTGGGCATTGTTATAGTTAGTTTGCCATGTGCCATTCCGTCGCAATGCCAGAAGACTTTGGAATAACTTATCTATAACTTCGGGTTTACTTTGCTTGGCAATAAATAAACGTAAAGCTTCCGCCTGCGTCGCGGTAGACGAACTCATCCATCCCCAACTAGATGGAAAACTTACAACTGCTGTGCGACCAGTTTCATATATATTCTGTTGTAACTTGTTCACTAATTGTTGAGATTCGTCTTGCCATTCTGGGAATTGAGATAAGTATCGCGCTAGTTTAATTTGAGTTACTACATCAAAGTTATTGCGTTGTTCATAAATATCTGCAAGAAAAGTATTGCGTTTTTCACCAATTTGTGTCAGTGCGATTAAAGCATTAAGTTGCAGTTGCCTTTTACATAGTTGCTGTTTGCAAAAATCGTATTCTCCGGGATTTGCTAAAACTTTTTGCAGATAAACTTTCAGGCGAGACACCATTGCAGAATCGACTAAATTAGGGAACACCTGACTGGCTTTAGCCAAAGACTCAGCTGTATAAGAAGAAATCCAAGGGTCAGATTTTTCTTGTCCGGGGAAAGCTGCAAAACCACCATCTGCTATTTGGAGTTTTTGTAATTTTTCAATTGCTTGACTTGCCTGTTGGGTGGGATTAAATTCTGCAAATGCTTGACCATATTTTTGGGCAATAGTTTGCAGATTGGCAGCAATTGTTAACTGACTCGCCGCCGGTTCAGTAAACGGCAAATCATCATCTTTTAAAACCTGCTTTGCTGGTGCTTGAATCTCCGGTATCAAAGTACTCGCCAATTGAATATCTAAACCTCCCGCATCAGGGAAGGTATTTTTATCAACATTCAGGGGAATCTTCACCTGTTTTTCAGTGACACCAGTTTCAACGACTTGTTCTGTAATTTCAATTGGCTGAACTTCCAAAGGTACTTCAAAAGCATCTGCGGCTGTACCATTTAGCTGAGTGGTAAAGCGAACTTTACCAACTCCCACACTATCCGCCACCATTGGAAAGCGATAAGCATGAGTTGCAGATTCAGCTTTGGTTTGCAAAGAAGTAGTTGTGGGGTTTTTGTCAGCAAACTTGACATTACCGCTAAGTTCGCCATTAATTGAGAGATTTCCTGTATTTCCGGTGTTGTTAGTTACAGATAAACCAGCAAGGATGCGATCGCCTGGACGGGCAAATTGTGGCAAGATGGCATTAGTTAGCAGTGGCTTAGTGCTGATAAACGTCGCGTCCCCATTCCCAAAACGCAGATTTCCATCGGTGGCCACAGCCATCACCCGCCATGTAGTTAAGTCATCCGGGAGTTTAAAGGTTATCTGTGCATTACCATTTGCATCAGTGAGGACAGAACCATTGTAGTAAGCTAAGGCTTGAAAATCCGTGCGAGTGCGAGTATTAGCTGCACCAGTTGAGAAACCACCGCCATAACCCCAACCTTTGGGTTTAGCTACATCTTGTGGTTGTAATATTACAGCCGGTCTATTATCGCTAAAGCGGGTAGAAATTATCTGTTCTGCATAAACTGTATCCACCAAATCTGGCGGACGATAACCAGAAAGTTGTAACACCGCCTCATTTACCACCATGACTGTAAACTGTCCTTTGGTGGGGTTTCCTTGATTGTCCTTCAATTCTAGCTGTACTGTTTCCTCTGCACCAGGTTCTAGTGATGCTTGCACTGGCTTAACTTGCAGTTTTAAATATTTCTCTTCTAAGTTAACTTTAAAAGGTGTAAAACCAATCTTCACCAAGTTATCTAAACTTCCCGCTTCCACTTGATTTATGGGTTTACCTTGTCTTACTAATACAGCTTCAATGGCTGCATTGGGCAGCATTTCTGGCGTGACTTTAAACTGGATTTTTGGTGTGCCTCCCTGAACTTTGATAATCTGCTGATAAAGGGGTTTGTCTTTAATCACAGCAAAGTACAATTCTGCATCTGGATAGGGAGATTGAATTAGTGCAGTAGCAATTTCTCCTGGTTTGAACTCTTTTTTATCTAATTTAACTTCTAAGACATCTTGTTCTCTAGAACCCCAAAATACAGGATTTTCTCCAGTTGCCCAAATTTGTAAATCTGTGGCACTTAATTCACTTTTAGCATCGCTGAAATTAACTCTAATCCGATATGAAGCAGATTCCGGTGCTGTTAAACTTACCGATTGCGGATTGCTAGCAGATGTAATTTCTGCTTGTCCGACTGTTTTATATTCAACTTGATTTTTTGGTGTTTGGCTACCTTCCACCAACTGCGTGACGCTGCTGTATTTAATCTGTTGTAATTCCAGGCGCACCCGTTGACCTGTTATCGGTTTTCCTGTAGGATCAGTAACAATCACTTCAATCGGAAAAGCCTTGCCAGCATCAGCGAGAAAATTGCTTTTTAACCCGATGAGGCGATTACTTGGTAAAGCTGTAAAAGTTTTGGAATTCGCTACAGATAGATTAGAAACATCTGCAACTTGCACATCTACTTGGTATGTCATTGCATATGGTAAATCCTTAGCCACGTTTACAGTTTGACTACTTTTACCATTAGCATCTAGCTGGGCATTAGTTTGCAACACATCACTAGATATAGTAGGAGTTTCCTCCGGCCACAACCATTGTCTACCAAAAGCAAATTCCTCCCAACCTTTAGGAACAAAATTAGCCTGCTGACGAGTAATAAAGTATTTTGCTTCTCCACCTTCTACAGGCGCACCAAATAAATAACTACTTGTAGCATTAATATCAACTTTGTCGTCAATGAGAGCAAATTCTTTATCTAAGTTGAGTTCGACTTTAAAATTGGGTGGCTTAAACTCAGCTACACGGAATTCGCCAGAAATTTCTTGCCCGTTCTTTCCCTTAGCCTGGATTGTATGGTAGCCTAAGCGCTGAGTAGTTTGGATTGGCAGTTCCAGAGAAAATGTGCCAAATTCATTTGTAGTTTGCGTACCTAAATTGGTCTTTTGTCCATCAGGATTTACTAAAGTTAATTGATAAACAGCATTTTTATCTTGCTGAATTGCACCATTTTGTAAATAGTCAGCAAACCCAGTCAACCAAGCTTTTTCGCCTGGTTGATACAACTGTCTATCCGAGAAAATTACCCCGCGTGATTCGGGTTTAGCATCTTGCCAACCTGCATCAATACCATATCCATAAACGCCGCTATATTCTTCTGTTCTAGCAAATGCCCAATCTTGATTCTCACGGGCAATTACTAATAATTGTGGTGATTTACTAGAACTTTCATTCCCAGAATAACATTGCGGTAATCCTTCACGAATAATTCTAAAAATTCCATTTTCATCAGTTTTACCCGTTGCACAAGGTACAGGTTCCGGGCGAGATTTTGCCTGTAATTTTGATTGATAAATTTCCACAGCCGCCGCTTTAACTGGCGAACCATCTGTAAGATGATTAACGCGAATTAAGCCTGACTCAGGAAACCACTGAGTAAATACGCCCAAATTCGTCAATTCAACCAAGCCATAAGTTGTAGGTTCACGCCACAATTCCTTACCATTCTCCTGATATTTATTAGTGCGGGCTTGCACTCCGTAAGCTAACATTCCCGTAGTAGAACTTATTTTTTCTCGGAGAGGAACAGCAACGTCAACTGATTGATTTTTCTTACCCGATACCTTAAAGCTTTGCCAATCAGAAGGTTGTGGTAATAAATCAATACTATTATTAAAATAAACTAAATCTGTCGGTTTAACTACTCGATAAGCTGCTTTGTACTTAGATTCTGGCAGATTTCCCGTACTAATATTTAGCTGTAAATCTTTATCTGTAGGGAAAATATTCAAATCTGATGGTACCCAGATATCACCAGCTAAATCTCCAGTATCATATTTAACTGTGACAGGTTTACCCAAAGTTTGCCCAAACTTATCTTTGAGATTTCCACCGATAGTAATTGTATAACTCTTGGCAGGTTCTAGCGCATAAGGATTGATGACAACAATTTTATCTTCATCATTTATTTGGATAATTCTCGCAATGGCTTTTGGTGCTGGATTAATGGTAATATTTTCTTTAGCTGAATCTGGCAATAAAACATTATTAAATTCTAGCTGCGGACTGCCTTTAAGAAATCTTCCAAAAGTTCCCCCCGAATCTGGCTGTCCATAAAAGTTAATTTTCTGAAATGCCAAAGGCGAATAAGTTGCTAACTTAGTGGCAAATTCTTTCTCTGTAGGTAGATTGCCATAAGCAGGACGTATTCCGGGAGAA
This sequence comes from Nostoc sp. NOS(2021), assembly GCF_017115025.1. GTDB lineage: Bacteria > Cyanobacteriota > Cyanobacteriia > Cyanobacteriales > Nostocaceae > Nostoc. The sequence continues at coordinate 16,059 of NZ_JABXKM010000050.1, forward strand.
AATACCAAACGATAACGGGTTGATTTTTCGAGATTTTGTTGTGAGATGAGGTTATAAATCCAATTGCGTGCTGAAGGGTCAAATTTTTCTAAAGGGTCTTCTTCATTTTTTAATGGTTTTTCTTCTTTGTTGAATTCGACTTTAAAACCTGTACCTTTGTTTTTTCCTTCGGGAATTAACTGTAAATGTTCTTGTACAGAAGCTAAATCCAATTCGACATTGGAAGTAAATTGCAACTTCTGTTGTAAATCAATTGGTTCAATATCAGCCTTCTCAATGGGATTGACACCAGGTAAATTAGTCAGGTTGATAGATTCGGTATTGAAAGTCCAAGGCAAATCTTTGTCTAGGCGATGATTTTTTAAATCGGCTAAACCTGCTTTGAGGGTAACTTGAAATCTTGTCGCTATTGGTAATGCTTTATCAGCTTGAAATCCCACCATACGCGGTGTTAAAAAGCGAAATTGACCGGGTAAAGGCGGCGACAGTGCAAATTTTTGTAATATTTTTTGCTGTTCTGGACTATCAAGACTTTCAACTGGAATTAAAGCTTCTTTAAAACGGATGCGGATTTGGTTAAGAGATTTCGCATCCCCAATGGGACTAATTTGTTCAATCCAGTCTGGTAGTTTCGGCGGGGTGAGTGAGGAAACTGTTGGTAGTTGTTCTTTAGCTGAGTTGATACCAAAAAAATTACACCCTGCCATTCCTAACATAAATGTAAAGAGAAGAATAAACTGTATTTTTCTCTTGCGCCTTGAGGAATGTCCAATTTTTTTTAACGAACCGCCAAGAACGCCAAGGACGCCAAGGACGAGATAGAGAATTTTATGGTGGAAACGGAGTAAAAATCTGATAATCATATTTTTAGTAATTCAAAATTCACAAATTATAGCGAAATAAAAGTTTGCCTTACCTCATTGATTGGGCAATGTCAAGGCTAATAAAGGACATTAGATGACTAGTTATTTGTACTCAAATTTTGGATTTAACTATGTTTATTTACATTGATAACTAACTCAGTGTGATTGTTCCAAAAAATAACTACAATTCTTAACTATAAAGAAGTATTTAAATTTTGCAAACATTAATTTACTGCTAAGTTAGTAAAAATTAATTATTAAGGAATTGACATATTTACTGATGTAGATATAAGTAAGTTGGCGGGAAAATTAAGGTAAGTTTTCTTAGACAGGGGATTCCCTGATGAAACTAATTTCACGATCGCTAATCCAAATTAAGCACAAACTGCGTAAAACTACTAAAGTTATCCTGGCTGCGCTGGTAATCTGCCTGGTTGTACGCCTAATACCTTATTTTGCGCCCATTCGTGCCGCAGATATTGCCCAAAATCAGTTGGCAATGCAATTTAGCGATCGCAATGGTTTACCATTAGGAACAATACTCACCCGTGACCAAGAGCATACATCAGTAGTACGACTGAATCAGGTTTCGCCCCAGTTTACCCATGCCATTTTAGCCGCCGAAGATGGCAGCTTTTACCATCACGGGGCGTTGGATATGAAAGCTGTTATCCGCGCCATCAAAGAAGCCATCCACGCCAAAAGAGTTGTTTCCGGCGCTTCCACAATTACGATGCAATTGGCGCGGATGTTAGATCCTGTGCCGCGCAACTTCTCTGGTAAACTGAGTGAGATTTGGCTATCTTGGCGGTTAACAGCAGGGATGAACAAAGATGAAATCCTGGCTGCATATATCAATCGGCTGCCAATGGGAGGGAATATATATGGTGTGGAAGCAGCCGCCCGGACTTATTTTTCCATCCCAGCTAGTGAATTGAATCTTGCTCAAGCTAGTTTGTTGGCTGCTATTCCCAATAATCCCACATATTTTAACCCTTACGAGCATTGGGAACGGCTGAAACAGCGACAAAAATACGTCCTCAATCGCATGGTACAGGAAAAGTATATAAGTAGTGCGATGGCTGCGCCAACGTCTTCGACGAACGCAACACGAACATCCGCTGAAAAAGTTGTGTTTCAGTCTCGCCAACGGGGAATTATCGCCGCACCACACTTTTTATTTTGGTTAGCCAGTCAGATTCCCCCTAACCCCCCTTACAAAGGGGGGAATCAAGCCCCCTTTTTTAAGGGGGGTTGGGGGGATCAATCCGTTATTCGCACGACTATAAATCGCCCTTTGCAGCAGTTTGTCGAAGCACAGGTACAGCAGGTAATTTCTTCCCTCGCCGCTAACAATGTCCATGATGCAGCTGCATTGGTAATTGACAACCGCACTGGTGAAGTTTTGGCTTATGTCGGTTCGCCTGATTACTTTAATGAAGTCAAACTCGGACGCAATGATGGAGTGCAGGCGCTACGTCAACCAGGATCTACCCTCAAGCCTTTTGTATATGAATTAGCTTTAGAAAAAGGTTTAATTCGTCCGAATACCATTTTACCAGATGTACCCGCCCATTATGCAATTCCCGGCGCGAAACTTTATAGCCCAACAGATTATACCGAACGCTTTCTTGGCCCTGTGCGGGTGCGAATCGCTTTAGCAAATTCCCTGAATGTACCAGCAGTGCGGGTGTTAGAAAAAGTAGGTGTGGAAACTTTCTTAGAACGACTGCATCAACTGGGATTTGAACACCTCAATCAAACTCCAGAACATTATGGTTTGGGTTTGACTTTGGGTAGTGGCGAAGTCAGTCTCTGGGAATTAGCCCATGCCTACCTGACTATAGCACGACAAGGAAATGCTACCCCTTTAGTAAGCACATTTTCCAATTCCCCAATCCAAAAGACGCTCGCAGACTCGCTAACGCTACGCTATCCCAAATCTAAAATCCAAAATTCGACGACAATATGGCAATTAATCACCAACATACTCAGTGACAACCATGCTCGTGCAACAGCATTTGGTGTAGACTCAGTGTTAAATTTACCCTTTCCCACTGCTGTTAAAACTGGCACTTCTTCCAATTTTCGTGATACTTGGACAGCTGGCTTTACTACAGATTACACTGTCGCTACTTGGGTAGGCAATTTCAACGGCGAACCGATGCGACAAGTTTCAGGGGTTACAGGGGCTGCACCCTTGTGGAATCGGATTATGTTACATCTGCACGAACATCAAGAACCAGCAGGTTTTCCGCCTCCAGAAGGTTTAGTGCAATTACCTGTTTGTGCAATTTCGGGGTTACGACCAACACCAGATTGTACCTCAGTAGTGCAGGAATATTTCTATCCTGAAGATAAAAGTAACTACGAAGGTGAAAATCAATTCAATTTACCACCAGAGTATGATGAGTGGTTGGCAAAACAACAGCAATCGAATTTTACTTCTACCAATTTGAGAATTTTATCTCCGCATCATGGCGATTTATTCTTACTCTATCCAGGTGAAGAAGCGAAGCAAAAACTCGAATTTAAGCTAGTGGGAAATAAATCTGCGCCTGTAGAGTGGTGGTTAAATGGTGAAAAGCTAGATACACAGTCAGCTAATTCTTTATTTTGGTATTTGCGTCCTGGTAACTGGACTTTGGAAGCAAGAAGTGGGGAAATGAGCGACAAAGTAAGTTTTCAGGTGGAATTAGCTAATCTTAAACCCACACGTCGGGGATTTTCTATTAGTAATTCTCCGGTAAAGGGGAATCGCCCCTAATTAAATAGTGAGGCAATTAACGAGGAGAGAATCATCTACGAATGATAGGGTGGGGATGCCTACGGTAGTAAACAACGCACCTCTAGCTTTGTGCTGCAATACTATACTTCTAAAGATACATCCATCTGACACAGCAGTTTCTAGACCGAGAAAACACTATCTGAAAAACCTCTCTCTAAATCTCTCTCCTTTTAGGAGAGAGACTTTGAATTTTCCCCCTTAGAGCGTCGGGAAGGGGGTTAGGTTTTTTGTAGGCTTTTCGACATGACGTAAGGGACTGACAAGAAATAAATTATCCATCTTGTGGGGTGGGCAGGAAAGCCCGCCCTGAATATGGGACGGGTGTTCGCGTAGCGGCACGTAGTGCGGACACCCATCCCACAAGAAAATTTGGGATGTTTTTTTATTTGGAAATCCCTAAGATGGGTTAGACCCCTTATAAATTCGCCAACAGTCTCATAGAATTCGCGGCTACACAAACTTAGCTTCTCAGCAATATTTCAGCAATTACCATTGTGAAAAAGGGTGTTTTACTAAATTGCTGTTGAAATATCTGGAGTCATCAGAAACTTCTTCTCCAATCCAGTTTGGTAGTTCAATTTGTTGGTTTTCATCACTGAGTTCAACTTCTGCTAAAATTAGTCCTTTATTAACACCATCAAACTCATCTATTTCCCAAATTAAACCACCCGACTCTATTTTATATCTGATTTTTTCTATAAAGGGACGTTCACACAATGTCTCAAGTATTTCTTGAGCATCTTCAACAGGAATAGGATATTCAAACTCTAATCTCGAATATTTGATATTGGGGCCTTTAATTGTCAAATAACTTTTTTCTCCGACTATACGTATACGTACAGTCGCTTTGTCTTGTGTGGCAATGTATCCTTGACGATATACACTACCTTCAGCTAATTCTCTCCAGCTATCTCCTCTCACTAAATATTTCCGCTCTATTTCTTTCGCCATTTTACTTACCTGATTATTTGCTTTTGTCTATCAACAAGCTGAGTCATGGGCATAAATGGGCATCACTTCATGGTTCATATATCAATTATCAATATTCACATTGTCAACTTACTAAAATTGCACTAGTCTATTTTAATCTAGATGTCTAGAAAAATTAAGAATAGTTTAACAAAAAAGAAGTCAGGAGCCAGAATTGAAAATTTGGTAGTCTTCAATTCGCATACTTATCAATCATTTTCAAATTGGTATCACTTTGAAAATGATTGCGACAGTTCGAGTGCCAAAAAGCTTATTCACTAACTGTTTGACAATCCAAAATCTAAAATTCAAAATCCAAAATGGTATGACCTATGGCTACCGTGACGCAACGACAAACATGGATGGCAACACTAGCGAAAGCTGAACTAGAGCTATTAGAGAAATTGGTGAATAAATTAGGTACATTGCCCAGTTATAGTTTTTTACGCTCTCCAGAGATTGGTCTAACGATGGTTCGGGGACGCGCTGGGGGTACAGGAGAGCCATTTAACTTGGGAGAAATTACCATGACTCGCTGTGTGCTGCAACTAGAGAGCCAAGCAGGATCTGAGGCGATGCCTACGGCGAGCGCAGCTAACGCAGGTTTTGGCTATGTTGCAGGGCGATCGCACCGTCATGCTGGTGGAAAGTTGGTCAGGAGGGCAACCTGTGGTGCTGACAGGGCCAGGAATTTTGGACAAGAGAGCGATCGCGCCCAATCTTCATCGCCATTTTGGGAATTTTTGGGAGAAGAATCACCTAGCTTATCCACAAGGGGTAGATGTATTGTTATTTACAGAAGATGCGGTGATGGGGCTACCACGCACGGCAAAATCTGAGGTCAGTCATAACTCTTAATATCCGCACTGCTAATTGTGATGATCTTGTCATATTATGTCAGCTTGATTATTAAACCCGAAGAACCCCACCCCGCCAAAGCTGCGCTTTGTCTCCCCTCCCCGCCTGCGGGGAGGGGAT
>NZ_JABXKM010000015.1 GCF_017115025.1 Nostoc sp. NOS(2021)
GTGTGCGATCGCAGGAGGTCATCCCGGACTAAATTAGCCACCTCTGCCATTGTTTGATAAACGGTATAGATGGCTTTCTGGGCGGCGTTGAATGCCATACCGCAGTAAATCACATTAGGATTTACTATTGTTTCCGATGAACCTGTGGCAGGGTTGAACTGGCAGTATTCTAGCTTATGGCTACCGATGATTTCTAACATCCGAAATCTAAACCACTTGGGGAGTTGTGGGTTGATTTCGCGCAGTCGTTTCATTGCATCGCCATCACCGAGGAAATAGGGTTTACCATATTCTCCAGAGTCACTCAATAGCATGGTTTGCTGGTTTAGGAATGCTGTAAAATGTGCAGACTCGATATCTAATTCAATCGCGTAACCCTGCGGCTGTGGAGCTAGGTAGAGGTAATGCCAGTGGCTAGCATTGCCCAGTAGCTCGTAATTAAAACCATGTTCCTGGTCTAGTTTTTGGACTTGAGCCAATTCATCCATTTCTAATAGTTGTGGACGGGTTCTGGCCAAGTAGTAATATCTGTTCCCGTAGCTTTTGGTCTTCTTATTCATCGGTAACTTTAAGACGTGACGAATGAAAGTCTTAACCAATTTTTGTGGACTCATTTTATCAGTGGTGAATTCTTCAGGCTTTTGACTAATTGCTCCAAATAGCTCTGCTAGTGCTTCGGTTTCCTGTTTTATTTGTTGGTGTCGCTTTTCGGGTTTCCACCACCAGATAACTTTACTGCCATGTTTGACGGTAATCGTGTCCTGAGAGTCGTACAATTCTGCACCTGTCCCTAGTCCTCTGCATATTTTTACATGACACCAAAAATCGGTTCTGAGTTCATAGGTATGTTGACTCATAATTAAATTACACCTTCCTATCGAAAAATGGTATAGTTGATATATACACAGCTATACAGCTATGCGGAAACAGACCAATTACAAACTTCCTGAAGAGTTAATTACAGCACTTCAGGAAAGAGCAGCAGTAGAACGTACTACCTCTACAGATTTAGTTATTCAAGCGCTAAACTCGTTTCTGAGTAATTCAGAAGCAGACGTTTCGCGTATATCGGATAGTATACCTGATCTAGTGCAACGTATAGAACAGTTGACGCAACGATTGAATGAACTTGAAGCCAAGAAACATATCTACTTCATGAATAATTCGCCCTTGTCCGAGGCGAATGAAATACATATCGGTATAGACAGCGATACCACTTTCCGTCCAAGTGATCCACAAGATCAGTTTGCAGCTTTGTTAAGAAGGTTTGAGGAACTTGTTCTGCAAAACCAAAGCTTATGGGAACGAGTTACTACCCTGGAAGACTTGATACAAAATCCAATTGCCAAGACTGATCACACATATTGAGTAATTCTGGACATGAATTCTTGGCTGTCCCATATCAAGAGCGATCGCTTTGCATCCACACAAAGGACTCATCCTATGGTGTTTGTGACTTGCAATTTCCATTAAATTTTTCAGGTAGAAATATAAAATTAACTTAAAACGTTAAAATTTTGGGATTGTTCATGGTATACCTGCTGTATCCAAAAAGAAATTTGTATACAGCGCCCAGCTATGCCCCAGGACTTCTCCGGTCAAAATCTCAGAGGTCGTTCTTTCAAAGGTCAAAATCTTGAGGGTGCAAATTTTAGTGGTGCAGATATCCGAAGTGCAGATTTTACTAATGCTACTTTAATAGGGGCAAACTTTAGCCATGCTCAAGCAGGACTGTTCAAGGTGAAGGCAACCGAGTAGTTCAAGGAGATACAACAATGACTGGCGATCGCAATATCAACACAGGTGGCGGCAACTATAACGAGCGCATTGAACGCGATTATATCCAAGGTAATTACTACGCGGCTGGACAGCCCCAAAGTCTTGCCCAAGCTGCTGCCGATATTCAGCTATTACTAAAACAGCTAGAGCAAACTTACCCTACTACCACTACATCACAGCAAATGGTAGTAGCGGCAGAAGCTGTAAACCGCATTGAAAGCAACCCATTATTGAAAGAACGAGTAATAAATGCTGTCAAGGGTGGTGGTTTAGCTGCTTTTGAGAAAGCTATTGATAACCCAGCAGGTGCTTTTATTGTCGGCGCTATTAAAGGCTGGCAGGAAGTAGAGGCAGAAGATTGAGGAAACTAAATTAACATACTTTTAAGTTCATAGTTTAGCAACCCGCAGCCTATAGGTTTAAAAATTAGCTGAGGCGAAAATATGGAAGAGCCGAACCCGCCTGAAAACCGCAATATCAATACTGAAGGAGGTAATTATAATAAGCGGATTGGAAGAGATTATATTCAAGGTAATCTTTTTAAACGAATTATCTTCAGTATTTTTCAATTGACTACCAACATCTTCGTTGAACAGACATTCTCTCCAGTAGGCGACCCTGCCAGACCGAAGAATGAACGGATACTACTAGCCGCAGTCAAGGAAGAAGTTACTGGACGGTTAAGGGACTCTCTACACAATGCCGTGCTAATTAATTTAGGTAAAGAGCCGCAACCACAACAAGTAAAAAGACCTTGGGATGCTGAGATAAAAATTGGCTTAAAGCCTGCTGTCCCTCTCCCAGATACCACAACAATTTTAGAGGTTTTTGACTCGGAAGAAATTGCAGGCAAACTGTTAATTTTAGGTGCGCCAGGGGCAGGTAAGACCACGACACAATTAGAACTAGCTCAAGCTTTAATAAGACGTGCAGAAGAACAGCCTGATTATCCCGTTCCAGTTTTATTCAACTTGTCCTCATGGAAAAATGACCGCCAATCTTTAACTGATTGGTTGGTGGCAGAACTTAAATCTAAATACCGTGTTTCAACTAAACTTGGTAAAGAATGGGTAGTCAATCACCAGCTGCTGCCCATGTTGGATGGTTTAGATGAACTGGAGCCACAGCGCCAAGAATCTTGTGTCCAGGCAATTAATGAGTTTTTAGTAGGTGAAAATAGACCCCTTTCTTTAGTTGTTTGTAGTCGAAGTGAAGAATATAGTAACTACTCCACTCAATTACAACTTAACGGTGCTATTTACTTACAGTCTTTGACCAACAATCAAATTTGTGATTATTTAACCTCAATAAATTATATAGAACTTTGGTCAACTATCAGTAGCGACTTAAACTTACTAAATTTAGTTAAAACTCCCTTACTACTCAGCATTACTGTTATAGCATTTCAAGAAATATCTGTTGAAGAATGGCAGTATTTGACTTCTAGAGCAGACCGGATTCAGTATTTGCTAGATGCCTATATAGTCCGGATGTTGACACGGGATATTGATAGTAGGGCATATTTCAATAAAAAAACTCCTAATGCTAGAAAAACGCGAATGTGGGTTGTTTGGTTAGCTCAACAAATGCAGCAAGAATCGAAAACAGAGTTTTTGATTGAAGAAATGCAGCCTAGTTTGTTAAAAACTAAAATTCCCAAGATTATTTATAATTTGATTGTCTGGGGAGTTATACAAATGCTAATTTTTGGACTGATTTATGGGCTGATTTATGGGCTGATTGGAGGGCTGATTCGAGGGCTGAATGGAGGGCTGATTGGAGAGCTGATTAATGGACTGATTGGAGGGCTTGCAGGGCTGATTAATGGGCTGATTTTTGGGCTGATTGCAGGGCTGATTAATGGTTTATTTGGTGAGATAATAGAGTATAAAATTGAAAATATAGGTTTAATTAGGTCTAATAATTTTTTTAACAAACCCATTATAAAATGGCTGATTTTTGGGCTGATTGGAGCGCTGATTAATGGGCTGATTTTTGGGCTGATTGGAGGGCTGATTGGAGGGCTGATTCGAGGGCTGATTGGAGCGCTGATTGGGCTGATTTTTGGGCTGATTGGAGGGCTGATTTTTGGGCTGATTGGAGATAAAATTGAAGCAATTGAAACCCTAAAATTTTCTTATCATAATTTTAAAAATGCGCTGATTTATGGGCTGATTGGAGGGCTGATTTTTGGGCTGATTTTTGGGCTGATTGGAGGGCTGATTTATGGGCTGATTTTTAAGCTGATTAGAGGGCTAATTTTTGCGCTGATTTCTGGGCTGATTTCTGGGCTGATTGGAGGGCTGATTTCTGGGCTGATTGGAGGGCTGATTTCTGGGCTGATTTCTGGGCTGATTTTTGGATTTCATGGTCTAGAAATAGAAAATAAAACTATTCCTAACCAAGGGATTTGGCAATCTGCTAAAAATACAGTAAAGTTATCAGCCTTATTGTTTTTACCTTTCACAATATTAATCTTTTTGATTCAACGAATTCTACAAAAGAATAGTTCAAATGAAGATTTAATTTTTAGCTTGATGTCTGGATTAGTTTTTGGATTATTGGTGGGGATACCTAGAAGTGGAACACCCGTTATTAAACACTTCGCCCTACGCCTCATCCTCTACCGCAACGGCTACATACCCTGGAACTACGCCCGCTTCCTCGACTACTGCACCGAGCGATTATTCCTTCAGCGTGTTGGTGGTCGTTACCGCTTCATCCACAAACTGCTGCAAGACCACTTCGCCAAAATGGAATTCAAACGGAATTAGAAGATATAACCGTGATTTTCTTGGCATTTTATGATTCTCAAAATGCGTAGCGATTTAATTACCAGTTATTGAATAATATTAATCTACTATAATTATTCACTTTATTAAGTTTCTTTAGTCCGACTTCTTCAACATTCCCGTCAAAAGTTCCGACATTTCCCACAAGTCTTTATTCCGGTTGTCATCATAAATCATCAACGTTCGTGGATCAGCATGACGGCTCAACTTCTGCACCTTTCTGATATTCCCATCAGTAGCATCGAGCGCTGCTGTAATCGCCGAATGCCTTCCCCTGTGCGGTGACAGACAAATTTGATAGCAAAACTGATATCAGCCTAAAAGCCATCTTTCATTAGCTGACTCAAGTTTTTGCTCCCGATGCTTGACGCTTAGGGCAAAACAACAATATCCAGATTCATACAGCATTATTACTTAGTCAAATCGTCAGCGCTTACACTGTCATCTAATTTAATTTCTCTTCATCGCCCGGAAAAATTGTCAATCAACTGACAATAACTCCCCAACCTCCTCCCCCAGCCTTGTTGCAAGATAGTGCGACAATGACTCTTTTCGCACCACTGGAAGCAAAAAACACACCTCTTCAACTAAGATATAGCTTGAGTATTAAACTTCCTAAATCTCTGCTGCGCTATCACCAATGACATCGATCCATCCTGAAAATCTTAGTGTTCTAGAAAACTCACTGGCGTTAGCGATCGGTGAGGACTTTTCTCTGGAAAATGACCCCGATGTGATCCAGCAGCTGATTGGTGATAAGCGGAGTGAAAACACTAAGCGCGAATACCAAAAAGATTTGAAAGATTTCTTTCTGTTTGTCGTTAAGAAAGAACCCAGTCGGGATTTGGTTCTAGAGTTTCTTCACCTGGAACAGCGTCACGCCGTTGCTGTGGTTCTCAAGTACAAAGCGCACCTGATTAAGAAAAAACTGGCTGAAGCTACGGTGAATCGCCGTCTCAGTGCTATCAAGTCAATGGTTGAGATGGGGCGACGGCTGGGAGTCTGCAATTTCTCTTTAGATGATGTCAAAGGTGAAAAGGTTGAAACCTACCGTGACACAATGGGCATTCCAGCCGAGGACTATGCTTTAGTTATAGCGTTGGTTGACCGCAATACCCTTAAGGGCAAGCGCGATTATGCCATTATGCGGTTACTTTGGGATAATGGCTTGCGCCGTCAGGAGATAGTCAATTTGAATGTGCTTGACTTTAACGCCAAAAAGAAAACTCTTGAAATTTTGGGTAAAGGCAAGGGTAGCCAGAAAGAAATTCTTGACCTATCGGAAAGAACCACCGACGCGATCGCCGGTTGGATAAAAGCCAGTAAGAAGAAACGTAGCAATGAACCGCTTTTCACCGTGCTGGCCTATTACAAGAATGGAGCAAGATTAACCGGGGAAGCAATCAGGCGATTGGTAGATGGGCTATGCTTGCAAGCCGGAATTACTAAGAAGATGTCACCGCATCGTGTTCGTCATAGTGCGATTACCACAGTATTGGATCTGAATAATGGTAACTACCGCGCTACCCAGCGTTTCAGCAGACACGCCCAAGTGCAGACGGTTTTGAAATATGATGATAACCGCCAGCGTTTGCAAAAGCAGATGAGCGACTCAATATCAGAATTGATTTAGAAAAAAGCTCAAAATATTGATCTGCTGGAGTTAGATATTATTAAGAAGCAAATTGTGGGGATTTTTCAGGATAAAATGATTGTCAACTTTGACTAAATCACCTGTGCAGCGAATTGGTAAACGTTCCTGATAGGCTTTAATGGCTAAGATATAATCATGACCTGCAAGTTCTGTTTTGATTGATCGTAATTTCTCAAAAACTTCACCTAGTAAAGTAATTTCTCCACTCAGTTGATCAATTAGTGGAGTGGCAATTTGCATAACCATACCTTGGACGGTGAAATTGGGATAGTTGGCATTAATCAAAACCTGAGTCAGGATCTAAATATTCCTTGCGGAAGTTGAATGGTGTTATTTGGCGGGAGCTTAATGGTGAAATTGCTGCTTTGATATCAAAATTGATAGCAGAAACATACAGATATGGTTTATTACCAGAGATCACCGGCTTCCGGCTTCAAATATAAAAAGTACTTATATTAATGCTGATATCAGGGTTACAGTCACGCGATGTTAGCACTTCACCATGTATACATCTATAAACTGGGGTGAACTGAGCAGTAATTCCGAAAGTTACGCGCTTTTTACTTGATAAGCCGCTCTCAACCAAAGCGTAGCTTGCCCACCACGAATACCTTTGCTAGAGCAAAGCGTTCCCGGCGGTAGTCGGTAAAAGAATCTTTTTACGTTTTTGGTGCATTGATTTTGCAGACCCTTTTGGTGTCTGGTGCTATTGCATGGAGTGCTAGAATGAAGTGAATAAATTATAGGCAATGGGAGAAGGGCAAGCAGTTCGATTCCGTGAAGCAGTTGAACTAGTATGCTTTTCAGTTGGTTTCATAGTTTTACTCTTAGGTAAATTACCTAAATCGATGTACTGCGAAAAGGGGGTAGCAATTATGGAGAAACTTAGCAAGTTAGCCTCAATAGCAAAAGTGTATGGAACAATGGCATACATTTGCTTTCTAGTTCTATCTGTCCTGGTGACCAACTCCCTTAAAATCACAGTTAAAGGGTAGCGAGTAGTTAAATTAGCGCTGCACGTTGCAATAACTTCCGACTTAAACTTACAACTCCATCAGCTAGTTGGTGGAAGTCGGAAGTCAGGAGTTGGAAGTTAGGGGTCAACTGCGATCGCTACTTATGCTCATTCAATGCTGGTAAAGCGTTCACAATTTTCATGCTTTCCAGGCTGACTCTCACTATACGCTTCACCAAATCAAGAATGTATCTAGGATCTTCTGACCAATCGTTAGGATCATTGGTAATTTGGCTATCCTTGTCTTTGGTAAACTGGTAACGATCCATAATCCACTCAAGGGCTGATTTCCCATTTACGACATAATCGTAAGTTTCAAGAGGAATACCAGACAAGGTGATTTTGCTGTTATAGATGATGGTGGTTTTATCTATAACTTTAGCCCGTCTCCCAAAACTCATTTTTTCAACACGGTAATCTTCGTTATCTAGAAAAAGTAGTCCTGAATTGTCTTCCATTAGCGGGTAAGGTTCAATGGTTTCATAGTTGAGATGCCAAGGAGCTAACTCACAACCTGCTTTGCTAAATGCCCAAAAGTCCTGAGTGTAGGGGATACGGAGTAACATCTTTTTAAGATCAGCTTCAAAGCGGCGTTTATATTCGGGACTGTGTAGAATGCCATAGACATAGTAGAAAATGTCTTCTTTGGTAATGGTTTTATCACTGTAGGTTTTTCTAAAATCAGTCAGAATAGACTCAGGAATGTTCTCTTTTTTTGTATATTCATATTCGGAAGTAGTAAAAAGTGTCCCTGTATCTTCCTGTTTTTCGTAGGTGTAGAGGGGAAAGCATTGACTAGTATCATGCAGGTGAAGATTTGGAATGACATCTGTTATCAGGGCAGAAAATTCCTTGCTTGCACCTATTCCAGTTACACAAATTACCAAATTTTTGAGATTCTCTTTTGCAAAGAATTTAGGCATTTGGTAAACTCTGTGATTTAAGTCTCTATCAAAATAGAGGTTTTGCTTACAGAAAGGTCTATAAAAGCTAATTACAATGCCTTCTGCACGAAACTTAATTCCTCGCTTACGTTCTAAATTTTGTTTAAGACTGCTAGACCATTTGATTAGCTTGGAGTTATTTTCAATAAAATTTTCTATATTTAGCTTTTTGTTATCTTTTGTTTTTTGCGAAGCTTCATTATAAGCAAAAACCTGGGCTGTATAATTCTCAATCATTTTATTTATATTACTCTTCAAACTATTTCTTGAGAAATTGTAAGCCCAAGCATCTCGGTTAGTTTGTACTCCAGGAGAATACAAATCAAAAATAGTCTTCGTTGTTGCGTCCTGCTTATCACCCAAGGACATAAACTCATCAAATCCAGGATCTCGTTGATTAATCCAGTCATAGCTACTGTTAGGCGTAACGGTTTCCCACTGTATCCCTGTAATGCCTTTAAAGTCTTTAATAATGTGTAGCTTCTCTTCACGGCTTAAATAGTCGCCAATATCGTGATAGAAAAGCTGACAGCCTCCCGTTTTCTCTGGATTCTTAATGAGTAAGGTAATGGCAATACTGGCACGACTACCAGAGCCAAAAATCTTTCCGCCTTCTATTCGTGAAGTTTCGCCTGATGTGCGTTGATTCCCTCGTAAATTAAAGCAGTAAATACTGGTAAACTCATCATTTAGGCATTTTCTTAATCCATCAGCCGAGTTACTATCAATAAATGCACCATTGATGACGTAGCAAACAATCCCTTTATCTTTAATGCGATCGCTTGCCCAACGAATAGCACGAATTTCAGAAGAATAAAGACCGTTTTTGTTAGTTGCTGTTGAATGTTTAGCATAGGTTTCCCGAATGCGTTCATCTAGCTGAGGATATTTCAAATTTTTATTACTATCATTCTCGCTCTTTTGCCCTGCTGAATAGGGAGGATTACCAATAATTACCCGAATGTCTCGCTTCTTCTGATTTACCACACGCTGATTATTTTCAGGAAACATTTCTTGCCAGTTGGAAATGGTAGGGTTTTGCATCGTCCCCCCATGTTCAAACATTTGGAAAGTATCAGTCAAGACCATCCCCTTAAACGTTTCATATTCCCTACCTGCTAACCCGTGATAGCTTCCTTCAATATTAATAGCTGCAATATAGTAAGCCAATAAAATTATTTCATTAGCATGGAGTTCATGCTGAAACTTACGAATTAAGTCTTTTGGTTCAATCAAACCACTTTGTAATAGACGAACGATAAAACTACCTGTACCAGTAAACGGATCAAGAATATGTACATTACGATCAGTTAACCCTACTCCAAACTCCTGTTTTAAAGCATCATCAACACTCTTGATAATAAAGTCAACCAGTTCTACAGGAGTATAAACAATGCCTAACCTTTCAGCCATGCGGGGGAAAGCTGTACGGAAAAATTTATCATATAGTTCAATAACAATTTTCTGTTTACCTTCGGCGTTATCTATGCCACTAGCTTTTCTTCTCACACTGCTATAGAATTTCTCTAGTGATTTTGTCTCTTCTTCTAAAGATTGCTCTTCTAATAAGTCCAACATCTTCTGCATTGCTAAAGATACAGGGTTATGTTGAGTAAACTGGTAGTCTTCAAACAACGCATCAAAAACAGGTTTAGTAATTAGATGTTGTGAGAGCATTTCAATGGCATCATCTTCACTAACACTGGGGTTTAGATTGCTTTGTAACCCGTGAAGAAACTCATTAAATGCTTGACGGTGTTGTAGTTCTGGACTTTCTAGGAGAGCTTTAATTCTTGTGAAATGACGTTCTGCAATGGTAGCGACATCCTTAGCCCAACTTTCCCAATAACGACGCTCACCACACTTAACAACAATCTTGGCATAAATCGCATCACGCCATTCTTCAAGGTGAGGAAAATTCAATGTCATTTGCACTGGGCTGGCAGTAACACTACCACCAGTCCCATCATTGTCACCACCACTACCACCTACTCCAATTACATTAATTTGTGGAGGGCGAGATTTATTTAAGTCAATTTGGTTAATCGTAGCGTTGAAACGGTCATCATGTGCGCGTAATGCCTGTAATACCTGCCAAACTACTTTGTATTTATTATTATCTTTGAGAGCTTCTTCTGGAGTTAAATCGGCTGGGATACCAATAGGTAAAATAATGTAGCCATACTTTTTACCTTCAGATTTCCGCATCACCCGTCCCACAGATTGCACGACATCAACTACTGAATTACGAGGCGTGAGAAATATGACTGCATCTAATGAAGGCACATCAACACCTTCAGACAGGCAACGGGCATTAGAAAGAATACGGCAGGTATTCCCACTACCGCTTGTGTCTTCTTTTAGCCAATCTAGCTTTTGATTTCTCTGAAGTGAGTTTTGAGTGCCGTCAACGTGCTTAACCTCGCAGTGCAGTATGTCCTCATCAGGGTGTGTTCCGTGGTATTCCTCAACAATATTTGAGAATAGGTTTTCTATTTTCTGGGACTCTTTGATAGTTCGGGAAAAGGCTACGGCTCGACGCATAGGAGCTATATCGCCTTTAATGTCTTCCCCATCGGCATCAGTTCCCAAACGTTTAGAAAGTCCATTCCAACAGCCTGTAATTTTGACAGCATCTTCTAGTTGAAGTTCGTTGTCTGCATCAGCAATCTGTTTTTGAAAAGCTATGCTAACATACTTTTCATCAACAGCCAATACCATTACCTTATAATCTGTTAGTAGTCCACTACTTACAGCTTCCGAAAATCCCAGACGATGAAACTCTGTTCCATATATATTTACATCATCCATTGAACAAAGAGTTGCATCATTTTCTTGAGCTTGTGTCTTTGTGCCATCACTGTAAAGCTTTGGGGTAGCAGTCATATAAAGACGCTTTTTACCCTTGAGGAATTTCTGATCATGTACTCGCACAAAGTAGGATTCTTCATCACCTTGTAGGGTGACTCCAGTGGTTCGATGAGCTTCATCACAGATAATCAAATCAAATTCTGGTAAACCTTTAGCTTGTGCATCTGCGATCGCCTGAATAGACTGATAAGTTGAGAAAATAACTGTTAGTTCCCTATTTCCTTCAAAAGCTTGTACGCGAGATGCAATTGTTTGAGCATCAGTTGTTGCAGGAAAAATCAGATCACGGGTGCTGATATCTTCAACATCTGATTTTTTTGAAACTTTAGTATCAGAACAAACCACGATACTGTGAAGTGTTACTTTAGCTTCTGCTGTCCATTCCCGTAATGTTTGAGAAAGCAGTGAAATTGAAGGTACTAAAAAAAGGATTTGAGCTTTACCTGCAACATTACCTGTAGTAAAAAGTTCACTGATTTTAAGTGCAGTAAAAGTTTTACCTGTGCCACAAGCCATAATTAGCTTGCCTTGATCAGCATCTTTAAACCCTGCGATTACCTTCTCGATAGCAATACTTTGGTGAGGTCTAATCTCTTTCTTATTTTTAAGTTTGATATCTTGAGGACGCTTGAGACTAAACTGACTCCAATCTACAGGGCTTTCTGCCAAGTCTTGTACCCGTAACCGAGTCACAGGAATGTGCTGATTTTTAATTGCATCTTCGGCATTTTTCCCCCATCTATCAGTTGTGGAGACAATCATCCGTTTTTTAAATAAGGCTTTCCCTGACGCAGTAAAAAATGAATCTATATCAGATTTATCAAGGGTATGATTGGGATCATAAAATTTACATTGAATAGCACAATAATCTCCAGTGGCACGTTCCTCAGATACCAAATCAATACCAGTATCCGGTGCATTTCCACGTTTAGGGAAATCCATCCACATCCAGACATTACTGTATAAATCTTTATAAAGAGGATCTGTTTTTAGATAAGTAACCATCAAACGCTCAAACTTATCACCTAAGTCACGATTGGAGATTGCATTTTGTCTAAATTCTTCTAATATCGTGGAAATAGTAGTGGTAGTCATGTTGAGATAGTGTTTGATTTATTACTATTCTTTTTCAGTAGCTATCTAGCGAAAAATCTACTATATGGCTTAGTAAGTCAAGGTTCACACTCTCTAAAGGCATGGGTATTTTAAAGAAAATAAATTACAACCTTGTCCGTGAAATTACTAAAATATTTTTTAGGGTCAATTATTTCTGTTGTGGTGAATATTCGTATAAAGGCGAGCGACTACCAGGGATAGCCAAACCTGTTTAGGACACGCGAGTATTCACAATACTATTCGTTATATCGCCGAAAGTTTTACTCGTTCACCGGATGCTAACATTCCATCATGTATACATCCGTTAACCATGCAATAGGGTTATAGTTGAGGAATGCTACCATCCAATCATGTATACATATACACTTTAAATAATGAAAACTATTGCGATCGTTGCCAGGAAAGGAGGAACGGGCAAGACAACTTTGGCTGTTAACCTTGGGGTTGCGGCGTTTCTGAATAAAAAACAAGTTGCGTTAATTGATTTAGATCCGCAAGGCAGTTTATCTAGTTGGGGCGACAGCAGAGAGGATGAATCACCTGCTGTAGTCTCCGCTCAGGCTTCTAGGCTGACCCATATTTTAGAGGCAGCCGAAAAAAATAATGCTGATATCTCCATAATTGATACCGCAGCGAACGCCGAGTCAACCGCTCTGGCTGCGATACGCTGCGCTGATTTAATTTTGATTCCAACCCGACCTGCAATTTTCGATCTACGCGCAATTCAGGACACGGCTGACCTTGTAAAAATGGCACATAAATCAGCTTTCGTCGTTCTGAATGCAGTGCCGCCACAGGGTAATTTAGGTGATGAAGCGCAGACTGGAATTTCAGAGCAGGATATTGAAGTTTGCCCCTGGCGGTTAACTCAAAGAATCGCCTTTGTTCACGCTGTTACTGCTGGGTTAAGCGTTCAAGAATATGAGCCAACGGGGAAGGCAGCGCTGGAGATCAAGAACCTTTATCGCTGGGTTTTAAAGCAGCTTAAGTAATGTATACATGATAATATGCAAACAAGTAAGCATAAAGAATATGCCTAAAAAAACCAGTCTGAATCAAGCTTTGAGCGATGCGAGTAAAAAGCCTAGCAAGGCGGAATCTGCTAAAAAAGTAGAGCCAGATGAAATTTTAGCTGATGAAAATTCTGATTCAAAAGTCCCGCCAAGCCGTCGCGGAAAACGAGCGATCGTCGGGCATTTTGACCCCGTAGTTTGTAAGCAACTTAAACTCCTTGCAGTTGAGCAAGACAAAAGTAGCCAAACATTACTTACAGAAGCTTTAAACCTTCTGTTTGAAGCTTACGGTAAACAGCCTATTGCTTAAGGTCTGAGTTCCAAAAAATTCCCAATTTTGGGAATATATTCTTTTTGGTGAAAGTATCAGATTAAAATTCACATCGAGCCATAAGTTCAATCTAGAGGATCTGGACATGACGCTAGTAACTGTAACTACCTGCAATACTATTCACTCAAACCTTTACTTCACGGTACTTTCAAACCAGAATTAACTGCAACTAAAATTGTGCTTCAGCCCTCTTCATCAGGCTCTTTGCTATCCTTTTCATCCTGAACGCTAGAATCTCCGTTTTGCAAGCTCATCGCGCCAAAGGAATACCCTACCGCAACCTTGACCATATCAAAATAGGCAGGTCGATTTTCTTTATCAATCACAGCCAAACAAAGCGAACCAGACACTAAAATGAGTAAAATAGGAGATAGTACGCCTTTGCCAAAGGCGCTACTTATTTTCTTAGTCATGATTTAAACCTCGTTTAGATTGTTGACAGTATTGGGCTGAGTGCCAATCAGCCTAAAAAATTGCTCAATTTCTGCTAGTAACCTTTGGTTGAGTGCCAATCAGCCAAAGGTTATTGATTTGTTTGATAACTTAAAAAGCTAATCATCAATTTTGTTATGTCCTTTGCTTTTAGGTAGCAAGAGATTTTCAAAATTGATTTGAATGTGTAACGCCCACAGCAGTTCCAGAACAGACCAGAGCATAATCTTTCTGATAACCCAGGCAGAGCGCTCCTCAGACTTTATCTGTTGATGGAAGGCTTCTAGCTCAACAATGCATTCTTCAGGAAGGACAATAATTAGTTGATACGTCAAACGTAAGGGAAAGAAACTGCCGCCACGATGCCCACTCACTGAAGGAAACATCATCTGCCGAGACTTTAAGTTTGCCAGTTTGGGAATATGGCGAATATGGTTGTAATGCCCCAGGTTGGCTCTCACCAATATCCAACACTTCAGGAGCGCCACTTTCAGATAGCACCTCTTTTTGTTCAAAATCGTCTTCAATAACAGGCAGCACTGGAACTGTAGGCATAAAATCCCCCTCGGCATTATGAGAAAAGTGGTTTACCTTACATCTCATCATAAACCAAAAATATTTGGTATTTTTACTTGGTGCATTTATTTGCTTGAATTTTTAAGTTGTTTATTTACAGTCGGTTTAGGACTTGACTAAATAAGTATACTAGAGAAGGAGAGTTCTAAAGAAGCTGACCTATGCCTCTGAAACCAAAGTCAAGGGTTGCTAGCCTCCGCGAAAAAGTCGGACTAACGCAGGTTCAACTAGCGGTCTTGGTTGGTGTTACCCCAAACACAATTCAAAATTGGGAAAAAGAAAACGGACTTGAGCAACTGGAGCGATACCTGAAGCTTGCAGAGGTTTTTGGCTGTAATGTATCAGACCTAGTTGAGTACGTTCCTGCACCAGAAGAAGAAGCTAAATCTAAGGGCTTTTCCTTTTCATTGGAAGACCTGCGTAAAATGCGCGAGGGACGGGAAACTGGTACAAAAGCCCAAACGACCGAACCTCAGTCTAAACCCAAGTTTTAAGCAGAGGGAGATAAAAGATGAGTAAAAAAATTCTAGTTGATGCAGATGTGTTAATAGAACTTTTTCTTAACCGCAGCAAGTTCAGAGAATGTTTTAATAAGTTTGCCGAGATAGGAGCAGATCAGCAGTATGAGATGTATACGACATCTAAGTGTTTAAAGCGAATTTCCGATGAATGTAGTGAAACTCGAAGCAACCAAGTACGCGACGACGTGATAGGTCAGAAGAATATTATTTTCATCCATAAAGACATTACAGATAAGGCATGTAATTCCAGCCTAGTAGATTTTGATTCCGCAGAAGAACTAATCTGTGCTACTGAGTCTAAGCTTGATGCAATCCTTACTCTAACTCCCCAAAATTTTGATGGGGCTGATTTAGAAATAATAAGTCTCCAAGCCCTAACCGGAAAATATCCAAAGACCGGATTGTGGAAACATCTAACAAAGGTAATTTCTGGCAGTTTAGTATTTCTCGGTATCTGTATTAGTATAGGTATCTTTAGATATTATCAAGATAGTAGGATATTTAAAAAATATATTCCATATCAGGACATGGAAAAAGAATGTCAAAATTCAAAGTTTTACAACCCAGTATTTCGTGATCTCTACCCAAAATGGAACGACGTAGATAAGTCCTATTTTGAAAAAATTTCCCTAGAAAAAGATGATTCATTGAAAGAAGTTATTCCTGCACATCGCTGGAGATGTGTTTATATATTTAAAGGTCATTCAAAAACAGGTGGGTCAGCGACACAGAAACTAGGTTTAGAACTGAAGGATTATTGCGAAAGAACCTACAAAGGCTATGAAGGACGTATTGACGCAAGACCTCTTTACTACGATAATCCAGATTCTATTTCCTGTGTTCTAACCCAATAACAAGGGTAATGTGGCGAATGGCACTAAGAAAAGGGAAAATCGTTGAGGCAGCGGGGGTGCAGAGGAGCGGAGGAGCAGGGGAGAAAAAAGAAGTTTTAAACTAGAACTCTTCGCACTGCTCCACCATATTGCCCAACATTTTAAATATCCAAGTCATTAAGTATAGGGGTATGAGTAGCATTCGCGCAGAAAACTGGGTTAAGAGACATTACATGAGTAATACAAGCATTTTCAGAAGCTGAAACCCTTATTCTATGGTTGAGTAGTGACTCGATGATCAGCAGAGCGTCAATGAGCTTCGTTATCATGAAAATCCTTATTTGGGGCAGATATAGCGTAGCTGACACCAGGGGCAAGATAGCTTCAAATGCTTATCTAGTAAGCTTTTTGGTGCATCAAAAGTTGATTGATGTACGACTAAATAGCGGTAGCAATGAGCGAAAAATTTTGCTGCCTTATTTTTCACATACTTGTGTAATCCTTACCTAGCAAGGATTACACAAGTCGCTGTTGCAAAACGGGCGGTGTGCGATCGCGGTTGTTGCCCCTGGTGTCAGCCATGCTATATCTACCCCCTATAGTTTCGCAAGGCTTAATGGTGATTTATGGTATGAGCCAATCCCTTGATTGGTCAATCCAGGTGCGATCGCGTTCCCTTGAAAACTCAACAGCGTTTTCGCACTCCCAACCGAAAACGCTGCTCAACCAGAGGGGCGAACCCTGGACTAAATGAATATCCCAAACCTTCCAAATCTTTGAGCGTTCCCACCACTTCAATTTTGCGATCGCAGTACAAAAGGTGAGGAAAGTGCAGCTGATAGCTCAGGTCAAATTCATCACCATCTAGACGATTCCATGCGTGTTGTAGCCACTTCTCGCCGTTAAATATGCAGCCTTCCACATATTCAACTTTGGGGTAAATGTCACTGACAAGGAAGGCGTTATAGTGGCACTGCCCAACCTGAATAATGGGGATTACATCCTTGAAAGTTAGCCGCAACTGAGAGGTTTTTTTCATTAAATGGGTCACGGTTTTAAAGTGCGATCGCAGTGGGTAAATTTCCATTATGGGAAAACTCAGAGCAGTGCTGGTCTAGACAATGATGAATGCTTCCCGGAAAGCTGCTTCTCGGTTGCCTTGCTCGGTCATCACAGTGACGATTCCATTTTTCACGTTGCATTTAACAATCTTCCCAGCGAACTTGACACTACGATTACTTGCTCTGACTTCTACCTGACGGCCAATATAATCAGTAACATCTTCGTCCTCCCTTTCAGCTTGTAGAAGGGAAATTGGCTCATTCAAAAGTTCAATCTCGGAAAGTGCAGTATCCGAGTCGCTGGTGTCAGATAACACCGACTCGGTTTCAGTTTCAGGATACTCAACAGATGGGAAATCACCCCTAGTACTTCCGTTTTTAGTCGGATTCTGAAAAGTAGGTTCAATGGTAGGCGTAAAAGTAGGTTCATGACCTACCGCTAGGGCTGCTGCTGTGTCAGGGTTTTCAGCATTAGTAGGTTTTGTAGGTTCACCGCTTACTAAATCTTTATTAGCCAGCGAGTCATCTATTATTGGTTGAGTGATTTCTGGTTGAGTGATTTCAGGTTGAGTGATTTCAGGTTGAGTGATTTCAGGTTTAGTGGTTTGAGGTTGAGTGATTTGAAAAGTAGGCGAATCATCGTAACTATGACCTACAAAACCTACCTTTTCTTGAAAGCTAGATACAGCAAGGTTTTTAACGGTAGGCTCATGACCTACTTTTGACCTACTTTCGCCTACTTTTGAACCTACTTTTTCCATAAAAGCCTTAAACTCTAGTCGGATACCCTCCCCTTTAGTTTCACCATGTCCAGATTTAGCAGCCTGAATAATCCACTCCCTAACTTCATTAGCTTTAAAGCGTTGTTTCTTGGAACTGGCATTCTGGATATCCTTGGCTTTGATCCATCCATCTTCGCCACCTAATTGCTTACGTTTTGACAGTTCAATAACTTTCAAAACTTGTGGCACAGGACTAGAGTCATCCACGAATGCGTAAATCAGCTTAATTTGCCCAATATAGAACTTCATTAAACTAATAGCTTCTTTCATACGTTCCAAGGGGATTTCAACCGATGGAGAGCGTTCACTAGCTAATTCGTGCAGAACGTGAAGGTTTAATGCCAGCCTGCCTGTAATCCCTTCTGCTTTGGCATATACTGCTTTCATCCCATTGGATGGGTGGCTTACCCGCAATTGTTCAAGACGTTTGTAATAAGGTTGATAAAACTTGAATGCTTCTTTACTCAGGCGATATTCGGTAACTGGTAGTTCATGAATTTTTCTAAAGAAGCCGGCTATCAAGTCTTTCATATCAAAACTTGAGCCATTGTCGTCAGGCAGTGTACCCGGCAGGTTTGGTTGTATGGCGTATATAAATCTAGCCCAAGAGCCATCCACGTCGTTAGTGTTCTCCATTGCCTTACGCAACACGTCCGGCTGGATTGTACCCAAGATACTGAGGTAAACTTTGTTAACGTCTGCTTTTACTCCTGCGGCCCTCAAAACAGTTACGCCAGTGCCGTCAAAATAGCTGAGTAGGTCTTGCTTGTCGCTGCCCTTTCCACCTCTATATTGATTAGAGGAATTAAAAAATCCCGCTAACTCGTCAAATAATCCAAACAATGCTTTCTTTGACGCACTAGCAGCTTGTGCTTTAATACCCTCACCTGTTGCATCTGTAAAATAGTAAAGCGGTGGTTTGTCCGGCTCTTCCGGTTCCGGCTCACTCATCTCATCCCCTAGCGATTTCCGTTTTTTCCAGGACGCAAGTTCAGCTTCGTAGCGCTTAAAGTCTCTTTCGTAGGTTTGCTGATCTAAGGTTTTGAGAATATTGAGAGGCCCTCGCGCTGTCGCTTTGGTTGTAGGAGATTTTTTAGCACCGGACTCTGCGACAATTGCACCAAATAAAGTAGGTACTACAGTAAAATCCTCTCCAGCGTGAATAACCAACTCAGTTCCCACCTTATGCAAGCTACTAGCAGCTGTCAGAAACGAGGACAGGAGAACTGCATGGCGCAATTTCTGATACTGGCTATATTGAGCCAAGGGGTTGGCCAGTATTGCTGGTAGGTAATCATGAACGCTGATAGTTTCTTCAGTTGCCTCAACCAGCTTTGCAATTTCGCTAGCTTCATCAACTTGTGCTTGCTCATGCAGGAATTTTCCTGTTACCGCATCCAGCAGTTTATTTAGTTCTGAAGGCTGAAGCCCTGAGTATTGCTCCCTAACTTTGATTTTGAATTTCTCAATCGAGGTGTCATCAGCCACACTCTCAAGCAATTTGATATACTCTTCCTGGATTTTGGCAACGTCTACATTATCAGTTTTCTTGCCACTCTCAACTGTAATTCCTCGCTTCTGTAATTCCTCCAAAAGTTCTTTTTCTAATTTACCCATGAGCATATTCCAGTCGTAGGATTTTTGATCGCACCGCATCCTAAGCGTACCAAGCTCTACACTTCTTTGTGGCTCTTGCTCATAAGCCATTATTACCTTGGCTATCTGTACTGCTTCCTGGAGAGTTAATTTCTGTTGCGATTGCGTTTTTAACCACCGATCGCAATCCTGAGAAAAATGCATAATCTGAGTGGACAACTCTTCAGGCGACACAGATTCATCTGCTGCCAGGATTGCGATCGGTTGTTGAGTCTGGTAAATCTGTGGGATATTACTATTACCAGATGCGAGTATGCGGTAAATCCATTGCCGCACGGCGACTTCTGGCGTATGCTTATCTACCAAGGCAACGTGCATCCCCTTGTCTAGGGTTTCAGGCATATTGAATAAATCGCCTGTTGCAAAACGACTAGAGAGAGAGACGACCGCGCCTAAGTCGGTAGTGTACAGACAGGGCTTTAATGCGATTGCTGGGGATGCGATCATGATGCGCCTCCAGCATTCATCACCAATGAGTTATATAAGCTTGCGTTGACCGCATTAGCTTGTAGACAAGGATTCTGAGTATAATTATTGCCACTCACTAAAAAATCTATTACTATGTAGTCATTAATAGATAGACTTTTACTTTGATCGTTTTTTTGCGATCTTGGTGGGGTAATTTTCTCACCATTTTCTAGCGCAGTCGAAATTAATATTAAATTTCCTGACATTTATTTTCTCTCCAAATAGTGGTTTCTGCTGCCACCCAGAGGAGAAAGAGCTAACTCTACTTACTTACGATGAGTTTTAAGGTTATTTTTCGGCGTTTTATGATTCCATTTGAATTTATTTGCGTGATTCCGAAGTTTTTTGCTTGTATTCTGAGCAAGCCCCAACTGTTGGAATAATCCTAAAATTCGGATGTCTTGAAATAATAAACAAAATTCAGATATCATAAAATAAGTATGACCCCTTGTATAAAAGGGGAGTGCAATGGTTTTGGGTGAAAACCTAATTAACCATCGAAGTAGAAAGTAGCCCTTTTCCGATTGGGTGAAATTGAAGTAAAAGTAGCTCTTCTCCGGGTGAAACTAATTTAGTGGAAAGTGTGAGCGGGTGCTGGTAACACCCAACTCACAAGTCGAAAAACAATCCTTGTTCAGAATGAAAGTTTTGAGCCATAAACCTGTGAGCTTCCGACTCATGGGTTTTTTGGTATGGCAACAACTTTTACTCTTAGAAATAAATCAGTCCTTTACCTGCCGCAGGATAGCTTTTTCAACTGCTGGGTCGTCCAAGCACCTTGAGAGATACTCCAATAGGTCTGATTTTGACATTTGTAGCTGTGCTGCTTTATTTGTGAGCAGTTCATTGCCACTTGGGGTCATGATTGTGCCAAATTTTATCTTTACCTCTTGCCATGCGAGCAGCCGCCTTCTAACTACGGGACTAACGGGTTTTTCCAGTTTGCTGGTTTTTGTTTCTGTCATTTTGATTTCGAGCATCTTCTAGATGATACTTTAACTTTCGTGCTTTTTGATCTGAAACGTAAAAATAATATTCGTACTCTTTGATCTGAAACGTAAAAATAATATTCGTACTCTTTGCATGAAGCTATTAAATCTAAAATCGTGAACGGTATACAGTGCAAGAACCACAATCACTTATGGTTTTTTTTTGTCGATAATGTATAGCAGTTTTATTGTATAACACTTTTGCTACAATCCTTGGTATCAATACACTTTTGCTACAATCCTTGGTATCAATACACTTTGCTACAATCCTTAGTATCAATAGATTCTAAGTCTTCTTAACAGTTAAATATTTCCTCCATTCCCAGATTTTCACAAAGCTGATACATTTGTCCGTCTCCACCGTCAAACAGTCTGTAACGAGTTGTAAAGTTTAGATCATTTGTCCTGGTAGGGTCGGTTGGCTCAAAGCTCCGCCAGGTGTACTCAAAAACCGTCTCCCCTCGTTGCCGAACCTCACGCCGGAAATCATGTAAATCTTGAGCATCCCAGAATTGCGATGGCGATCGCATCGATGTGACCAGGGTGGAGTGATTGGCTGGGGAAAATGCTGGAGAAGATTCGCACCTCTGGAAGAGGGTATGACTTTGTTGCAGTCAAAAGTATCTCTGAAGTTTGCTCAGAGAAATTGGCGGGGGGTA
>NZ_JABXKM010000237.1 GCF_017115025.1 Nostoc sp. NOS(2021)
CTTAGCTATGATTAGCGATCGCTCTCTGGAGAAAAACTTTTTGGTTTACTGTTAAATATTGCCTCTCTTGCATCATGACATGAGCGCCCAGGTCTGAACCCATATGAGTTAGGTTCAAATCGCGCTTCCCATTCTGGCTCTAATGCCAGTTTGAACAGCGCTTGCAAGGCTCGGTCGTTCATTACGGGAATACCCAAAGGTCGTTTCTCATCCGTTCCTGGTTTGGGAATCCAAACCCGTCGTGTCGGTTTCACCTTTGAGTTAGGTTTTAATATGGCAACCAGATTAAGACGTGCTTCTGGGGATAGTGATTTAACACCGTCCACTCCTGCTGTCTTTTTGCCCTGGTTATCTTGTGTGACCCGTCGAACCGATAGACACTTTGCACCCCAGGAATTAATCAGCGTCTTTTGGAGTCTGCGAAATGCTTTGACATCACCACGACGAGATGCTTTGTAAATTCGTTTTTGCAACTTAAAAACACGTCTTTCTAACTTACGCCAGTTGATGTGTTTCCATTCCACCATCGATTCATTGTCCCTTACCTTCTTAATTCGGTTAGTCTTCAGGGGGAGAAAACCGTTTTTGTTGGGTTTGGGAGCAATTTGTCGTGTATTAGACTTTTGCATTGCTACTCATAACTTTACATTCCAAATCACCGTAAGTCCGTCAGCATATCCCTGTCATTACAATAGGGCGTTCGCTTCTGACTTAATCTTTCCTCTCGTTGCATACGGTTAGCACCTACTCAGTTATCGACCTTGCTGAGAGCAAACGAAAGGTTACTTCGTTCCGAATAACCATTGTTAGAACCCTTAGAATGATGCTTTCCACCGGGTTTATTGGGAGTGCAACTGGTCAACGGGGAAATTGCCAGCCCCATTTATCCCTTGCCTTTTGGCTCCAACGCATTAAGCCTTATTTCGCTGGTTTTGTGTCACGATGGTTCGGCGCATCTTTGCTTTTGCTATTCATAGGTTCATGCTCGAAGGGGAACCAGCTTAGGCTGCCAGTTGTTCCTCCTTTTCATCCCGCTTTACGGATTGATGGCTAGTCGCTAACGTAGGGATGATGCTGTTACCGTTGCACCTACGGAGAGGGACTTCTTCATAGTTTCCTTTGGAGTCACCCTCATGGTTATTCAGTTATCATCTGAGAGAGATTAAAGTGCGAACTCAACCCAATGGGGTTATCTCTCAAATGCCACTCATCCCTGAGTATTTCTACTCATTTCGAGTGAACGAATCGCACTCCCCAGCCACAAGGGGATGGGGTTTTACACACGATCCATAAAAGAATACACAGTAGTAGAAATTTTAAGGTAATTCTCAGCAGAAATTAATTTAATTACTAGTAAATGTATTTATATTCTTATTAGCGAAGGATTTGCGAAGTTGAAAGGGCAATGAAATAAAAATATTTAGCAATCTTTTGGGAATGGTTGCCCTTTTCACTGTAAGTATGCAACAAAGGTAAGTTCAAATCAGCTATAACTAAAGATGTAGCGGTTGACAGTAACTTGAAATTTAGCAGTCTGATTTTATTGATCAAGCCTTCTTCAACACCTAAAATGCAACCAGAACAGTGAAGCAAATCATAAAAGTTTGGATAAATATAGACCCATTTTCTTTACAGTCACGCCTCACGGTTGGTATTGCAGCATTTTCAGCTTTGGTATTAGGTAGCTTCGCTACATGGACTAGTTGGAAAATGCAACAAATTTTAGTTGATAGTCATAAGAATAATATAGAACAAATCGCCAAGCGCTTGCCGCAAGATGTGCAAATTTATAGTGAAATGATGCAACCGGAAACTGGATTGCAAAAGGCTATTAATAATCTGACGAATACCAATACATTATTATGGTTAAAAAGTCCTGATAATAAAATTATAGTAAAATCTGCTACTTTAGATTTGTTATCTGATACTACGGTAGCTGAGTTAATGTCCCTGACTAAGATGCCGATTAAACCACAAGTTTACAAAGTAAACCAAAGCTACTTTGTTTTATGCAGTAGTTCTGTGCAAGTGCAGGGTAAATTGCTCGGTGAGTTATTTGTAGTAAAGGACATTACCCGCGAACAGACAATGTTTGTGGTAATGGTGCAGAGTTTAAGTATTACTAGCGTTTTGGCGATTATTGTTTTAACTGGTGCGATCGCATTTTATATTAAGCGTTCTCTGCAACCTCTGCGCCAGCTAAATCAAATGACTTCTGTGATTTCCGCTGAAGATTTAGGACAAGCACAGCTATATCTTGATAATGCACCCAGCGAAGTCAAAGAATTAGCTCAAACCTTAACGATGCTGTTATCACGCCTTTCCCAATCATGGCAGCAAGAACGAGAATTTGTGAGTAATGTTTCTCACGAGTTACGCACACCCTTAACGATTGTACATGGTTATTTGCAAAGCGTCTTGCGAAAGCAAAATAACTTAACCCAAACCCAACAAGAAGCTTTAGAAACTGCTGCATCGGAAGCGGAACGCACTATCCGCCTGCTACAAGATTTACTTGATTTAGCACGAGCAGATAGCGGTTACTTATACTTTCAAATGAAATCTTATGTGCTAAATGACTTGGTTGAAGAAGTTGTCATGATGGCAGAAAAATATAGCGATCGCACAATTAAAATCGAGTCAAAATTTTATCCAATTGAGGTAAAGGCAGACTACAGTCGTCTCAAACAAGTATTATTAAATTTGATTGATAATGCAATTAAGTATTCTGAAGCTGATACACCCATAATTTTTAAGTTAAATCAGCTTCCAGATCAGACAATTATTCAAGTTTGTGACCAAGGCTATGGCATTCCTTTGCAACACCAAACACGGATATTTGAGAGATTTTATCGCGTAGATGAATCCCGCTCTCATGCTACTGGGGGTTGTGGTTTGGGTTTATCGATTGTCAAGACACTTATAGAAGGTATGAAGGGTAGTGTAAGTGTGCAATCAAAGTTAGGGGAAGGGAGTACGTTTACAATCAGTTTACCTACATATATAGGAATCCGATTTGATTCCTGAACTTACTTGCGTAGGGAGGGAACTCTTAACAGGAAAGAAGGGAATAGATGTATACTGAGTTATTTCAAAAATCAAATACGAGTCCTATAGCAGCTCTATCTGATTTGTTTTAATCAAAGATTAAAGCATTTACTGGCATAAACTTCCGTTTTGATGAAAAATGCTAGAATCGCTCCAGCACAAATGCTTTCAGGCATCTTTGATGACTTTCGACCTTCCCGACTCTCTCATTCTCGATACAGCACTTTCGGTATCTGGATTAACTGACTATATCCGCTTGCTGTTAGAGCAAGATGAACAATTACGGCAAGTTTGGGTAACTGGCGAAGTTTCCAGTGCTAACCATCATCGTAGTGGGTTATTTTTCACGCTGCAAGATACCGATCGCACCGCCGGAATTAAGTGTGTGGTATGGAATAGCCAATTGCCAAAACTCGCGCAGATACCCGTTCCCGGTGAGCAGATAATCATTTTAGGCAGTATTCGCGTGTATCCGCAACGGGGAGAATATCAGTTATCAGTTTGGCAGACTCTACCTGCTGGTGTTGGTTTACAGGCGTTGCGCTATCAACAACTTAAAAATCGCTTGCTGGCTGAGGGGTTGTTCGACGCGCAAAGAAAGCGATCGCTCCCAACCCACCCCCAAACGATCGCTGTCGTCACTTCACCAACGGCTGCTGCTTGGGGTGATATTCAAAAAACCCTCAAGCAAAGGTATCCAGGTTTACACGTTTTATTTTCTCCGGCTACAGTACAAGGTGAGCAAGCGCCGGAATCTATCGTCAAAGCAATTGAGCGGGTGGAAAGAGATGGTCGCGCCGAAGTGTTAATTTTATCGCGTGGTGGCGGCGCTGTTGAGGAGTTGGCTTGCTTTAATGATGAACGAGTGGTGCGATCGCTTGCTAGTTGTTCTATTCCTGTAATTACTGGTATCGGTCATCAACGAGATGAATCTTTAGCAGATTTAGTTGCAGATGCTTGTGTGCATACACCGACTGCGGCGGCGGAAATGGTTGTGCCAGCACTTGCAGAGTTGTATACTGAGCATCGGGGGCGAATTGTAGCTTTACATGAGGCGGTGCATGACTTTAGGGAAAATACTGAGAATAAACTGCAAGTATTGCGGAATCGTTTGCGGCGTTTGCGGTTAGATCGACAAGTGCAGCAGGAGGTGGAAAAGCTAGCTTGGAAGCGTCAGCATTTGGTGCAAATTACGACGGGGCGATCGCAGCAAGCAACGCAGCATCTAGAATTGTTACGGCAAAAGTTGGCTAGTCTTGACCCGCAAGCGGTGTTACAGCGTGGTTATGCGGTGGTGAGACGGGAAGATGGAGCGATCGCACGTTCGGCGGCGGAGTTGACTGTGGGGCAAGAGTTAGTGATTCAGTTGGGGCAGGGTGGGGTTAAAGTAAAGGTTATGGAAGTGAACGAACCGCAGAGGCGCAGAGGACACAGAGAGGTTAATGGTTAAACGTAAGAGTGCTTCTAGTTCTGAGGAAGGTTGGAATTATGAGGCGAAGGTTGCTGAAATAGAGGGAATTATTACTCGCATTGAGGCGGGTGAGTTGGAATTGTCAGCTGTGTTTGACCAATTTGCAACTGCTGTTGAGTATTTGCGTCAGTGCGAAAGTTTTTTGCAGCAGCGACAACAGCAGGTAGATTTGTTGATTGAAACATTAAGCGAAGAGTAGAAGCTAGAGCCTGACATCAAGGCTGAAACAGTCAAATTTCAACCCGTATATTCCCGACTTCTTGGAAAAGTCAGTGACTTGTTTCTGCGCGTTTGATGCAGAATTGCTATAGTTAAAGTATCTATTTAAAACCTGTATATTTTATAGAGAGTTTTATTAGTCAGTTAAATATAATTAAAAATCTAAACAGCTAAAAAGAAATAATTGGACTTAGTAAATCTCTGTTTTAACTACATATTCAACATTTCTGATTTATGCCAGAGTTTTAATGAGGAGTTTGATAAACTGAGAATGATATCATGTCCGGGTAATTAGTTGTGATTCTCATAGCCATTGCACCCCACACGCCAGTCGCTCATGGGGGGAACCCCCTGTTCCCGCACTGGCTCCCCTTAATCCCCTAAGAGCCTACTCTTAGGGCAGACATAGCGCAGCTTTGGCTCTTTGGGGTTCTTGGGCTTTAATAAGTAATCAAGCGGATATGATATGACTGATGAGACGATTGATTTGACAAACTGCGATCGCGAACCGATCCACACTCCAAGTCTGATTCAGCCTCACGGGGTTTTACTAGTTTTGCAAGATCCTACCCTGGAAATCATTCAGGTAAGCAGCAACACCCAGGAAGTTATTGGCCGTCAACATGAGAAATTGCTGGGCAAGCCACTATCAGACTTACTGGATGTCAAGCAGATTAAGCTGATTCAACAATGTCTGACAGAGGATTTTGAAAGCATCAATCCTCTCAACCTGTCAATCAAACATCTGAATAAATCAATTTATTTTGATGGCATTCTGCATCGTTTAGATAATATCATTATTCTGGAATTAGAGCAGAAAAAAGCGAAGGGCAAAACAGGATTTTTTGACTTCTATCAACAGGTAAAAGGAACCATCACTCGCATTCAAAAAGCACCTACGCTGCTGGAAATGTGCCAAATCGTGGTGAAAGAAGTGCGGCAAATCACTGGCTTCGATCGCGTCATGGTCTATCGATTTGATCGGGAAGGGGCAGGTAGCGTCATCGCTGAAGACACGAATCAGGAAACGCCCTATCTGGACTTACACTATCCACCCTCAGACATTCCCAAGCAAGCCCGACAGCTATATACTCTCAACTGGCTGCGGCTGATTCCAGATGCCAGCTACCAGCCTGTTGCCTTAATTCCAGCAAACAATCCCTTGACAAATCAACCGCTTGATTTGAGTCTATCGGTGTTGCGGAGTGTTTCTCCGATTCATCAAGAGTACCTGCAAAATATGGGCGCGATCGCCTCCATGTCTATTTCTCTGATACACGAACAAAAGCTTTGGGGATTGATTGCCTGTCACCATTCGTCACCCAAATATGTTTCTTACAATATCCGCACCATGTGCGAGTTCATTGGACAGGTGATGTCTGTGGAACTGGCAAACAAAGAAGCCAGTGAAGACATTGACTACAAAAGGCAATTGAAGTCGTTACAAACCCAATTTGTGGAAGCGTTGTCTCAGGCTGAGTATTTCCTGGATGGCATGATACAACTGAAATCTCAATTACTCAATTTGGTCAGCGCCACCGGAGCGGTGATATGCAGTGGCGACCAGTGTATTCGAGTGGGTAAAACACCATCGGAGTCAGAGGTTCACGCCTTACTCGATTGGATTAAACCTCACCTCTATCATAACTTGTTTGAGACGCGATCGCTCACTAAAAATTACCCTGCCGCCGAGTCATTTAAAGCGATCGCTAGTGGGGTGTTAGCCCTGGAAATTTCTAGAGTTCACCACAATTACATTCTCTGGTTTCGTCCAGAGGTAATTCAAACCGTGAATTGGGGCGGCAACCCCCACAAACCTGTAGAAGTTGTGTCAGATGGCAGTTTCCGAATGTCTCCTCGCAAATCCTTTGAATTATGGCAAGAAACGGTGCAAGGGTCTGCCCTGCCCTGGAAATCCTGTGAAGTTGAAGCGGTTACTGAACTGCGAAGCCTGATTGTGGGCGTTGTGTTGCGGCAGGCAGACAAACTGGCATTGATGAATTTTGAATTACAACGGAGTAACGAAGAACTCGATTCCTTCGCCTACGTTGCCTCCCATGACCTGAAAGAACCACTGCGGGGCATTCACAACTATGCTAACTTCTTAATGGAGGACTATGCAGAGGTACTCGATGACGATGGGGTTGGGAAACTCCAAACTATGGTGCGGCTGACGCAGCGAATGGAAGACCTGATCAATTCACTCCTGCATTTCTCCCGGTTGGGACGCGCCCAACTGATCCGGCAACCAGTGAATCTGAATGAGTTAGTGCCGCAGGTAATCACCACCTTGACTATTACCCGACCGCAGAGCGAAGTCGAGTTTCGCATTCCTCAACCGTTTAAGAGCGTTCAATGCGATCGCTCTCAGATTAATGAACTCTTCACCAACCTGATCAGCAACGCCATTAAGTATAATGATAAACCTGAGAAGTGGGTCGAAATTGGTTTCATCGAAGGAAATGGGGAAAGAAAAGTTGCTCCCAATTCTCTGACTTTCTACGTTCGTGATAACGGCATTGGCATCCCCCAAGAACATCTCGACAAAATCTTTCAGATATTCCGCCGCTTACATGGACGGGACGAGTTTGGCGGTGGGACTGGGGTAGGGTTAACCATTGCCCGCAAAATCGTGGAACGGCACGGTGGTAGAATTTGGGTGGAATCTATCCCGACTCAAGGCAGTACGTTTTACTTCACCCTGTCAGCGGAGGCAAACACATGATTAGCATTTCAGCTTTTCCTGTCAGGCCAACGCCATTGCTTTTAATTGTAGAGGACAGCAACGAAGACTTTGAGGCACTGCAACGATTTCTAGGGCGCTCTGCCATTGCGATCGCCACTCATCGATGTGTGAATGGGGAACAAGCCTTGGCGTTTCTTTATCGGACTGGCTGCTATGTGGAGCGCGAGAGTGCGCCGCGTCCCGGCTTGATTGTGCTGGACTTGAACCTACCCGGAACCGATGGCCGAGAAGTGTTGCGCCAGATTAAACAGGATGATAACTTGAAGATGATCCCGGTCGTGGTGTTTACTACCTCTAACAATCCCAAAGATATCGAAGTATGCTATCGATACGGTGCCAACAGCTACATAGTTAAGCCGATCAATTTTGCTCAACTCAAAAAAGATATTCAGATGTTGGTAGAGTATTGGTTTGATGTGACGACACTGCCCGATTGCCCGAAGGATTAGTTATGAGTCAGAGATCGCGCATTGTCTTAATTGTCGATGATTCCCCAGAAGATCGAGAACTCTATCGGCGGTGTTTGCTGCGCGATCGCGAGTATTCCTATACACTTTTGGCAGCAACCTTGGGACGGCAAGGACTGGAACTTTGGCAGCAACACCAGCCAGATATTATTTTACTTGATTATCGACTGCCCGATCTGGATGGACTGGAATTTCTGGCGCAATTGCAACTTCTGACTCAACAGCCGTGCCTACCTGTGATTGTGATCACGGGGCAGGGCAGTGAGGCGATCGCAGTTCAGGCGATGAAAGCCGGCGCACAAGATTATCTAGTCAAAGAGCAAATTACCCCAGAAGGGCTGCAAATAGCAGTAAATGCGGCAATTGAAACAGTGCAGCTACGCACCCAACTGCAACAGCGTATTGAACGAGAGCGCGTAGTCGCACATATTACCCAGCAAATTCACCAATCGCTGAATCTGGAGCAAATTCTTCAGACAACCGTAGCCGAAGTCCGGCAGTTTCTCCAGACTGATCGCGTCCTGGTTTTTCGGTTAAAACCTGACGGGGATGGCACAGTCGTAGCAGAATCGGTTGGGGCACAGTGGCGATCGCTGTACTTTTCTACTATCCATGATCCCTGCCTCGCTGAGAACTACATCGCATGGAATCGACCGGAAACTGTCAGCTACGATCCCGCTTTTGTCGAGAATTATATCGAACGCTATCGTCAGGGTTACGTAACCGCGATATTTGATATTCACCAGAGCAGTATTGACCCATGCCACGTTGAATTGTTAGCTCAGTTTCAAGTGAAAGCTAATCTGGTCGTGCCAATTCTGCAAGATCATAAGTTTTGGGGATTGCTAATTGCTCATCATTGTGCATCCCCTCGATTTTGGCAGCCCTTAGAGATTGACTTGCTCAAAGAACTGGCAATTCAGGTGAGTATCGCGTTGCGACAGGCAGAACTGTATCAGCAGGCACAGCATGAACTAAAGGAACGCCAACAGGTAGAAGCGGAACTGCGCCAGAGCGAAGAACGGCTGCGATTGGCACTGTCAGCCTCTCGAATGGGAACGTGGAACTGGAACATGCAAACGGGAAAAATTTCCTGGTCGGATAACTTGGAACCCTTATTTGGACTAGAACCAGGAGAGTTTGATGGCTCCTATGAAATGTTTGTCGCGCGGTTGCACCTTGACGATCGCGATCGCGTGCTGGCAGCCGTAGTTCATGCGATCGCCACAGCCGAAGACTATGACATTGAATTTCGGGTAGTATATCCCAACGGCAACATTCGGTGGGCACTGAGCCAGGGTAAGGTGTTCTACGACCAACACGGGCAACCGATTCAGATGGCAGGTATTGATCTAGATATCACCGAACGCAAACGGTCAGCCGAAGCTCTGCGGGATAGTGAAGAACGTTTCCGGCAGCTCGCAGAAAACATTGATGCGGTGTTCTGGATCAAAGAGGTGCCAGAAAACCGAGTTAGCTATGTCAGTCCTGCCTACGAACGCCTGTGGGGATTGAACCCGCAGGAATTGTATGAAAACCAACAAGTATGGGTTAATCGGATTCATCCACAGGATCGGGAATCGACTGATAGAGCGTTTCAGGAAAAAGCTGTCGCAGGTGAATTTGATCAAGAGTACCGCATTGTTTTAGCCGATGGCAGTATTCGCTGGGTAAGAGATCGCTGCTTTGGGCTTCGAGATGAAACAGGAGAGATTTATCGGTTTGCAGGTATTGCCGAAGACATCAGCGATCGCAAACAAGTTGAAATCGAACGCGATCGCCTGTTGTCACAGGAGCAATTAGCCAGAGCCGAAGCCGAACGCGCCAATCGGATCAAAGATGAGTTTCTTGCCGTTCTCTCCCACGAATTGCGATCGCCTCTCAACCCCATTTTAGGCTGGACAAAACTGCTGCAAACCCGCAAATTTGATCAAACCAAAACAGCTGAAGCTTTGGCTACCATCGAACGCAACGTTAAACTGCAAACTCAACTGATTGATGACTTGCTCGATATTGCCAAGATTCTGCGCGGCAAACTCAGCATGGATGCATCTCCTGTGAATCTGGCATTTTTCATTGAATCTGCGCTCGACGCGGTAAGGACAGCAGCCATTGCCAAATCAATTCAGTTGCATCCGCTACTGCCGAATATTGGGCAAGTCTCTGGAGATTCCACCCGCCTTCAACAGATCGTTTGGAACTTACTTTCCAACGCTATCAAGTTTACCCCCAACGGAGGACGGGTAGAAATCCGACTAGAGCGAGTGGATGATCAGGCACAGATTATCGTCAGCGACACGGGCATTGGCATTAACGCTGACTTTCTCCCGCATATTTTTGAGTCATTCCGTCAGGAAGATGTCTCAATTACTCGCAAGTATGGGGGATTAGGATTGGGGTTGGCGATCGTCCGTCAGTTAGTTGAGGCTCACGGCGGCACGATCACGGCTGATAGTCCCGGTGAAGGCTTTGGAGCCATCTTTACAGTCCGGTTGCCACTGCTGAATGTTGAACCGGAAATCAAGCAGACAGATAAGTTGCCACAACAAGCACTCGAACTTACGGGGATTCGAGTCCTCACAGTAGATGATGACGCCGATGCCCGTGAGCTATTAACAGTATTGCTTGCTGAATACGGAGCAAAAGTGCTGACTGTTGCCTCGGCGGCAGAAGTGTTGGCAAATCTAGAGTCCTTCCAACCCGATGTGTTAGTCAGTGATATTGGGATGCCCGAAGTTGATGGCTATACCCTGATCCAACAGATCCGAACTTTAACCCCCGAAAAAGGCGGACAGATTCCGGCGATCGCTTTGACTGCCTATGCCAGAGTTGATGATCACCAGCGAGCCATAACCAGTGGTTATCAACGACACGTTACCAAGCCCCTTGATCCAGAAGAGTTAGTTCAAGCTGTAGTGGCACTCACACACTGTAAACTATACCATCTCATTCCTCAAAATAATTCGGTTTAACCCTTTTTAAATACTTATTTGCTGAATAAACATTTGATGCTCCACTGAATTTAGCCCTTTCTGCAACACTGCCAACACCTGTTGCATATTTCCCGCAACTAATGCTGATACATCAAGCCACAATCCCGGAAACACTTGACTTTGAATTATGCCTGACGCATTTGGAATCAGGGCTACGTATTCACCATTTTGCAAGCTGAACCAACTAACAGTGCTATCAAAAACCTGCCAAACAATATATTCCTGAATGCCATTGCGGCGATAGGCACGTTTTTTATCATACAAATCTTTGCTGGCACTGCTGGCGGCAACTTCTGCTACTAATTCTGGCGCACCTTCTACGTAACCATCAGTACCCAGATGAGACAATCCGCCACACGCTGCATCGATTAACAAAATGGCATCAGGCTGGGGTTCATTATGTAAATCTAGCCGCACAGTTGGATTATCGCCCAGTCTGACACCGGGCGTAGCTACTTTATAAATTCCCAGCCAAATCATTAAATTACCATGCGGTTCGGCATGTGCTTCAAAGCCCAAAGGTGATGCCACGTAAACGACTCCTTCAATCAATTCGGCTTTCTTGACATTGGGCATGGCATTGTAGCGACGCTCAAACTCTGGACGAGTGAGGCGATCGCCACTCTCAAGAGGCAGAATATAGGAAGGAGAATTGCTTGGAGTCGGATGTTGTGGAGAGGTGTTGACCACAATAGTTATTTTCTATTGAACCAATCTTAAATCTACTTCCTTATTGTATTCCCGGTAAGCAATCACTTTGCAATGGACTTGTTGACTAACTTGTGGCCACAAAGAAGTGTCCGTGGGTAAACCAGATGAATCACAATCGGGTTTTGTACCAATATCTATAATTCCGCTTAGTTTATAACCGTCAATGACTTGATAGCCAAGGTACACAAAAACACCAAAAGGCTTAACACTTATAATCTCTCCATAAAATTTGTGTCCAATAGGAAGGTTCTGCTTTAACTTCTCCCACTGTTTAGCGATATCACTCATAAGCCTTCTGAGTATGTTAAAAGTTTTTAGAGATGCGATCGCAGGCGGTAGAGGTGGTTAAATTGATTGTATTGTAGTGCATTAAGCAAAAAAGACGTAGCAGTGCTATGTTTTTACATTGTTTTTCGGTGCTACGTCTCTGTAGACATCGCTCAAATTTAAACATTAGTTGTCAAAGTTTGAACGTTTGCAGCTAATGCAACAACATTGATAAGTAATGCTTAAGCATTTGCCGGAAATGTATAAGCATTTGCCACAAATGGTTATACATTTGCAACAAATGCTCTTTCATATATAACAAACGTTTAAGCATTTGCAGGAAATCTATAAGCAGTTGTCGCAAATGCTAATATATTTGCAACAAACGCTCTTCCATATATAAGAAACGTTTAAGCATTTGCTGCAATCGTTGTAATGAAATTATAAATCTATTTATTACTTGAAATATAACAGCAAAGGCAGTTTTTGCAGGAGGAATACTGCTCTGTGTCTCCTGACTTTTTTGTTAAACCAGACTACTACATCTCAATACGCTTGGGTTAAGCAAAGCGCAACCCAACAAAGCCCCGGAAATGTTGGGTTTCATTCCTCAAACGCCACATGCTTCTCCTGTCGGAGACGCTGCGCGAACAAGTCGGGAAACCGCAAGGGCGCAGTGGCTCCCCAACCTACAGAGTTTAGGTTTTTGGCGCTAACACCAAGCGTCTTAGACTACATCTATATTTTCTTTAGATAAGTGTAAAAAGGACATAAACTTTTTGATGGTAAAGCGAAGCACAAGAGGTGGTTATGGCTAAATTTCTTTTTGTAACAGACTTGGATGATACGCTTGTATATCGCACCGTAGGCAATGACAGCGCTTTACCAGAACTAAATCAACTGCTGAGTCAGCACCGCCAAGAATACGGTACGAAAATTGTTTATTCTACTGGGCGATCGCCTGTACTTTACAAAGAACTCCAAGCTCAAAAAAATCTTTTGCAACCAGATGCTCTTGTTCTTTCTGTTGGTACAGAAATTTACCTAGATGGTAGTGATACTCCAGACTCAGATTGGTCAGAAATCCTCTCTCCGGGGTGGGAACGAGAAACAGTATTATCTATTACAAGAAAATATCCTGAGTTAGTTCGGCAACCAGATTCAGAACAGCGTCCCTTCAAAGTGAGTTTTTTCCTACAACAAGATTCATCTGCAAATGTTCTACCACAACTTGAAGCGGAGTTGCAGAAATATAAATTAAATGTAAAGTTAATCTACAGTAGCGGTATTGACCTTGACATTGTACCCCATAGCAGCGATAAAGGTCAGGCAATGCAGTTTTTACGCCAAAAGTGGAAATTTGCAGCAGAACAAACAGTTGTCTGTGGTGATTCAGGTAATGATATTGCTTTATTTGCTGTAGGCAACGAACGGGGCATCATTGTGGGGAATGCCCGAAAAGAGTTACTCCAATGGCACAATGAGTATCCCGCTGATCACCGCTACCTGGCTTCATGTTTTTGTGCAGGTGGAATTATCGAAGGCTTAAATTATTTTGGTCTCTTGTAATGATTAGTTATTTAAAAGGTATAGTCGCTGGTATCCAAACAATTGGCGCTAATCGCGTGATTCTGACTCTGGAAGTGAATGGCTTGGGGTATGATTTGCAAGTTCCCCAACGGCTAGCACAGCAATTACCAGAATCGGGAGGAGTGGCGCAAATTTTTACTCATTTCCAAATTCGGGAAGAAGTGCCGTTACTATATGGCTTTGCTTCGCCAGCCGAACGCGATTTATTTCGCCAGTTGCTGACTGTCACCGGTATTGGTGCAGCCTTAGCGATCGCACTCCTGGACACTCTGGAACTACCAGATTTAGTCCAAGCAATTATCGCTGGCAATACACAAATCTTAATTCAGGCTCCCGGTGTCGGCAAAAAAATCGCCGAACGCATCTGTTTGGAACTGAAAAGCAAATTAGTCGAGTGGCGCAAATCAGCCGGGTTCTTCGTCGCCACAGGTGGCCCAGCACCGGGAATTCTCGAAGAGGTGCAAATGACCCTCTTCGCCTTGGGATATACTGCCCATGAGGTCAGTCACGCCCTGCATGTAGTCAGTGAAGATATCGGACTACCCAAAGATGCCTATGTCGAAGATTGGATTAAACAAGCGATCGCTCATCTCAGCAGCGAACAAGTTTAATTGTCATTTGTCATTTGTCATTTGTCATTTGTCATTTGTCATTTGTCATTTGTCATTAGTTATTCTCCCCCTGCCCCCCTTATGCCCACTGACCGAAAACAACTCATGATACAAGCCCCTAAATTTATTTATTATTTATGGGGATCATTAATTTTGAATTTTGTTAGCGCAGCGTTAGCGAGTCTGCGTTCGCTTTTAGCGTCTCGTAGAGAGCGTCATTTTGAATTTTGAATTCGGAGCGAAGCGACGTGACCCTTATGCTTGGCTAGATGAATCTCTAGCAACAATTCATCGGGCAGACTGGTATCGTTCAGTACAAACAATCCACGGTCGTCCGGGTGCAACGGTGGTTTTAGCTGGAGAAGAGGTAATTAATTTTGCCAGTAATGACTATTTGGGGCTTGCGGGAGATCAGCGGTTAATGGCAGCGGCGATCGCGGCGATCGCCGAATTTGGCACTGGTAGTACTGGTTCTAGATTACTCAGTGGGCATCGAGAATTACACAAAGATTTAGAGTCGGCGATCGCATCTACCAAAAAAACAGAAGATGCCTTGGTATTTAGTTCCGGGTATCTAGCCAATTTGGGTGCAATTACTGCCCTTGTAGGCAAGCGTGATTTAATTTTATCTGACCAGTACAATCATTCCAGTCTGAAAAATGGGGCGATTCTCAGTGGTGCAGCAGTTGTGGAATATCCGCACTGTGATCTTGCAGGATTAAAAACTCAGTTGAGTCAACAGCGACAAAACTACCGACGCTGTTTGATTCTTACTGATAGCGTGTTCAGCATGGATGGCGATTTATGTCCAATACCCGCACTGTTGGATCTCGCTGATGAATATAACTGTATGCTGCTAGTTGATGAAGCTCATGCCACTGGGGTACTAGGAAAAACTGGCGCGGGATGTGTCGAACATTTCGGATGTACGGGAAAGCAGTTAATTCAAATTGGCACATTGAGTAAAGCTTTGGGTAGTTTAGGCGGCTATGTGGCAGGAAGTAGCGCCCTAATTGACTTTTTGCGGAACCGCGCAGCCACTTGGATTTACACCACTGGGCTTTCGCCTGCTGATACGGCGGCGGCCTTAGCAGCAATCAAGATCGTGCAACAAGAACCGCAACGCCGTGCCCAATTGTGGCAAAATGTACATTACTTGAAAAATTTGCTGCAACAACAGTTACCTAATCTAAAATTGCTGCGATCGGAATCACCGATATTATGTTTTCAATTGCCCAGTGCTACAGATGCCCTCAAAGCTGGAAAACAGCTAAGAGATGCTGGCATTTTTGCCCCAGCAATTCGCCCCCCCACAGTGCCTACAAGTCGGATCAGAATATCTTTAATGTCAACTCATGAAGCAGCACATATTGAAAAATTGGTAGCAGTGCTGAAGGATATCTGTTAACTCGTGAGGTTCTAAGTAGGTCGGCGTAAATAATTAAAGGTTTGTAGTGAGCGGCTCCAGCCCTCTCTACGAGATGCTACGCCTAGCTTGCTTCCCCCAAGGGGTACATTACAAGCAAATTTTAAGATTTTTATATTACTTAACATAGTTTGATTTATCCTCGCCCACTTACTTATAGCAATCCTAAACAACATCCCTGACTTCTTTGATAAGTCGAGGATCTGTGGCTTTCAATTTTCACAAATCAAACAGGATTGCTATATAGCAGTTGCCAGGTAGCTTATGTCCTAAGCTAATCATAAAACACTGACACCAAGAGACTTTCAAGCCTGTTAAGAGTTCCCTATTCCCTGTTCCCTGCTATATATAAAATTCACGATAATTTTTGACTTCGCATACTATATTGTTGATAAATTAGCTTCTAACAAAAGAGGTTTTAAAACTAAATAAAAATCTATCTGTGGATAAGTTACTAAAATTTACAAACTAGCTTAGGGTATGTAGAGCCTCTGCAATAAGTATTGGTTGTTCCAAGACATTTTCATGCCCCATATTCATTATTCCCACTTACTGCGTTATGGCATTGTTGTATTAATTGTCGCACTTGCATTAGTGCTGATGTTGATGCTAGACCCCTGGTTAAGCATGAGTGGAACTCCTTTTTTGCTGTTTTTTAGCGCTGTAATGGTGAGTGCTTGGTATGGTGGTTTGAAGTCAGGGCTGTTAGCAACTTCCTTGTCTGCGTTACTGAGCGATTACTTTTTTCTCCCCCCAGCTTATGAGCTAAGTTTTGACTTATCCAATTTTGTGCGAATTGGGTTGTTTGCATTACAAGGGTTGCTTTTTAGTATCCTATGTGATGAATTAAAGACTGCTAAAAGACGGGCTGATGGAAATCTCCAAAAGCTGACAGTTAGTGAGGAGCGATTTCGATTAGCCTTAAATAGTTCAGATATCGTGATCTTTCAGCAAGATCGCGATTTGCGATATCAGTGGATTCATAATCCTCAAGGTCTAGATACTGCTGAGGAAATGTTAGGTAAGTCTGATGATGAATTATTTCCAGCTATAGTAGCAGAGAAATTGAGGGCAATTAAGCTGAAGGCACTTGAGACTGATATTT
This sequence comes from Nostoc sp. NOS(2021), assembly GCF_017115025.1. Classification (GTDB taxonomy): domain Bacteria; phylum Cyanobacteriota; class Cyanobacteriia; order Cyanobacteriales; family Nostocaceae; genus Nostoc. The sequence goes on from NZ_JABXKM010000237.1 coordinate 16,655, forward strand.
CAACCCGTGAAGAGGTTTATCTCACAATTTCTGGAGAAGACCGTTACTATGATTTACTCGTTGAACCGCTAAAGGATGCAGACAATAGTATTCAGGGTATTACCTGTGTAGGTGTGAATATTACTGAGCGCAAGCAGGCAGAACTAGAAAAAGCCACGTTGCACCAGGAACTTCAGCAAGCTATTCAGCAAAAAAACGAATCTCTGGCGTTACTCAATGCTTGGCTAACTAGTTCACCAATGGCGCTGGCTTTTCTCGATACTGAACTGCGCTACATTCATGCTAATGAAGCGCTAGCCGTCATTAACGGTGTACCGCAAAGTCAACATATTGGTCGCACCTTTAGGGAAGTACTACCGGAATGGGCAGCCCAAATTGAGCCTGTTTTTGAGCAAGTGATGCAAACCGGGCAGCCCTTACTCAACCAGGAAGTCAGCGGTGAAACCTATCCGCCTGGGGTGTATCGTTATGGTCTTGTCAGCTATTATCCGGTGTGTTTGCCGGATGGGCAGTTGTTGGGAGTGGGCATTAGTTTAATTGATATTACTCAACTGAAACAAACTGAGCAAGCACTGCGGGAAAGCGAAGCGAAGTTTCGCAGCGTGGTTGAGTCAAACATGATTGGTATTGGCTTCTGGCATAGAGACGGTAGGATCACAGAGGCTAACGATGCCTTGCTGAATATGGTGGGTTATTCTCGTGAAGAATTAGTTTCTGGAAAACTTAACTGGCAAAATTTGACTCCTACAGAATATCTGCCACTCGATAAGCAAGCACTGACTCAATTTCAAGACAGCCCCTTTTGCACACCCTATGAAAAGGAATATATCCGTAAAGACGGTTCACGCTTCCCAATTTTGGCAGGTGGCAGCCATTTTGAAGGGACTGTAGATCGAGGTGCTTTTTTTGTTCTCGATATTACAGAGCGCAAGCAAGCTGAGGAAAGACTCCGCTATATTGCCCAAATTAGTAGTTTACTCTCTACTTCGCTGGATTATGAACAAACCTTAGAACAGATTGCCAAAATCTCAGTTCCCCAGCTTGCTGATTGGTGTAGCGTTGACATTTTAAATGAAAATGGTTCCATTCGCCGCCTACCCATTGCCCATGCAGACCCATCGAAAGCGGAGTTGGTGCATAAACTTGAGCAGTATGTCCCAGATTCCAAGGGTGCAAATGTCATCGCTAAGGTACTGCAAACCAGGCAACCAGAATTAATTTTAGAAGTATCTGACTCGCTATTGGTGGCGACTACTCAGAATCACGAACACTTAGAAGTGATTCGGCAATTGGGGATGAAGTCTTTGATGGTTGTGCCTTTAATCGCACACCAAAAAATACTCGGCTGCATCTCCTTTGCCACCGCAGAATCAGACCGTCGCTACGATCGCACTGACTTAACTTTAGCAACAGATATTACCCATCGTGCTGCCTTAGCAGTGGAAAATGCCCGACTTTATCAAGATATCCACCAGACTTTAGTCCATTATGCCGAATCTCTATCTCTTCTAGATGCGCTCTTAGGAGCTGCACCTGTGGCAGTATGCTTTTTGGATCGGGAACTGCGATATATCCGAATTAATCAGGTTTTGGCTGATATTAACGGTTTGACCATAGAAGAACATCTAGGACGCAAATTTGGGGAAGTGTTGCCAGCGATGGCAGCTGAGTTGGAGCTACAGTTACAGCGCGTCTTAGATACTGGAGAACCCCTGCTGAATGTGGAAATTAGCTTTGAGACAAGGGGACAACCAGGACGTTACGGCTACTGGCTGGGCAACTATTACCCGGTCAACAATGCAATGGGTGAAACGGTAGGAATTGGAATTATTTTGGCAGATGTGACAGCAGCAAAGCAAACAGAAGTTGCTTTGCGGGAAAGCGAAGAAAGGTTCCGGGCAATGTTCAACCAGGCAGCTGTGGGCATTTCTCTAGTAGCATTGGATGGAAAATTTCTACAAATTAATCCGGCTCTGTGTGAGATTACTGGGTATAGCCATGAAGAGTTAATCCAAATGAACTTTCAGGAAATTACCCACCCTGACGACTTAAAAGTTGATTGGGAGAATGCTGGGCGAGTGTTTGCAAAAGAAATTAGTGGTTATTCCCTGGAAAAGCGCTACATTCGCAAAGATAGTTCCATTGTTTGGGTAAACCTAACTTTATCAGCAGTTTGTGATGCTAAGGGACTTCCAAAGTATGCATTAGGGATTATTGAAGATATTAGCGAACGCAAACGAGTTGAAACGACCCAAAACTTTTTAGTCGAAGCCAGCACCTTATTAGCTGCGTCATTAGATTATGAAATCACCTTGGAAAGTGTGGCGAATCTAGCAGTTCCAACCTTAGCTGACTGGTGTATTGTAGATGTTTTTCAGGAAGATTGGTCAAGTAAACAAATTGCGATCGCAATTGCCGATGCCACAAAACTAAATACTTTAGACGAAATCCGCCGCCGTTATCGACCCAAAACCAGAGCCAAACAGCTTGTGCTACAGCTAAGGCTGGGAATATCTGTCTTCTATCCCGAATTATCTGAGTCTCATCTTGTACAGATGGCTGAAGACGAGGAACATCTGCAATTGCTGCGAAGTCTGGGTATTCGTTCTCTAATGGTGATTCCAGTTCGTTCCCGTGGGCAATTATTTGGAGCAATCTCTTTTTTTACAGCCGAGTCAGGTCGGCACTACAAACAAACAGACTTGGCTTTAGCAGAGGATATTGCTCGTCGGGCGGCAACAGCCATCGACAACGCCAGACTCTACCAGGAAACTCAACAGGCAAAACAGGCCGCTGAACGGTCTGTCAATCGCACTATTCTTTTACAAAGAATAACTGCTGCCCTCTCAGAAGCGCTAACTCCCCAACAGGTAGCTGATGTGGTGGTGAACCAAGGGATTGCCGCCTTGTCAGCCACTGCTGGTTCCGTTGTCTTACTTACTGAGGGAGGTACTACTCTGAAGGTTGTGCAAGCAATTGGCTATCCGCGATCGATCATCGATACCTGGGCAAATTATCCCATCACAGCATCTAACCAAGTAGCGGAAACAGTCAGAACTAGGCAGCCGATTTTTTTAGAAAATTTAGCAACCTTTATTGCTAAATATCCGAACTTAGCAGATGGAGTGGCTCTCACAGGAAATAATGCCTGGGCTGCCATTCCCTTGATAGTAGAAGGCAAAGTAATTGGGGCACTCGGATTAAGCTTTGCCACTGTCCAAATATTTGATGAAGAAGACCGGGGATTTATATTGACACTAGGGCAACAGTGTGCCCAAGCGATCGCTCGCGCTCAACTTTACGAAGCCGAAAAGACTGCAAGGGCACAAGCCGAGACAGCCAACCGCATTAAGGATGAATTCCTCGCTGTCCTTTCCCATGAACTCCGAACTCCCTTGAATCCGATTTTAGGGTGGGCAAAGTTACTCAGAACCCGCAAGTTCGACGAAGCCACTAGAGTCCGGGCATTGGAAACAATCGAGCGGAATGCCAAGTTACAAACCCAACTGATTGGAGATTTACTTGATGTTTCGCGGATTTTACAAGGTAAAGTCAGGTTAAATCTCTATGCAGTAGATTTAAAAGTAGCGATCGCATCTGCACTAGAAACGGTGCATTTAGCAGCAGAAGCTAAATCAATTGAAATTCAAACGGTGCTAAGTAATGATATCGGCAAAGTTCTCGGCGATAGCGATCGCTTGCAACAAGTGATCTGGAATCTCCTCTCCAACGCCGTTAAATTCACACCCACAGAAGGACGAGTAGAAGTGCGTCTAGAGCAAGTTGGGTTAGATGCCCAAATCCAGGTGATTGATACAGGTAAGGGAATCAACCTGGAATTTTTGCCCTACGTATTTGATTACTTCCGGCAAGCCGATGCCAAGACAACTAGAGTCTTTGGCGGACTGGGATTGGGACTAGCAATTGTGCGTCATTTAGTAGAACTTCACGGTGGTACAGTTCAGGCAGAGAGTCTGGGAGAAGGACAGGGGGCTACCTTTACAGTCAGGCTACCTTTGCTGAAAAATTCTGAGTTACGAGTTGAGAGTCCTGAAGATTCTCAACCAGAAGTCAGTACTGACGACACATTACTGGCTGGAGTGCAAATCCTGCTTGTGGACGATCAAGCTGATGTGCGAGAGTTTTTTAGCTTTGCGCTAGAACAATATGGAGCGACTGTAACGGCAGTTGAATCAGCAGCCCAAGCACTGGAAACACTAGCCCAATCAAAGCCAGATATCCTGTTAAGTGATATTGGAATGCCCTTGATGGATGGCTATATGTTGCTGCGCGAGTTGAGAAAATTACCGCCAGAGCAAGGTGGGGAAATTCCAGCGATCGCTTTGACTGCTTATGCTGGAGAAATTAATTATAACCAAGCAATGACCGCAGGATTTCAAAAACACCTACCTAAACCCGTCGATCCAGTGGATTTAGCTACAGCGATCGTTAATCTCATCGCGCACAATCAACCTTGAGTTTCCTATTTTCTGACTTTTCATCTCATCTGAAAAAACCAACGCCAAACCTAACCCATAGTACGGAAGGGAGAAAAATCAAATTAATATTAATCCCCTCCTCGCTTGCGGGGAGGGGAGACGAAGCGTAGCTTTGGCGGGGTGGGGTTCTTCGGGTTTAA
>NZ_JABXKM010000014.1 GCF_017115025.1 Nostoc sp. NOS(2021)
CATTTTTATTAGCTGTATATTTTATTTTCTGGAAGTCCCTTAGCAGAGCAAACCGAAGCTACTTACGATCGCATCATGGATATCAATGTTAAAGGGGTATGGTTGAATGGCACTAAGAAAAGCTCTAAGCTATACGGAATAAGGGCTACAGCTTTGAAAGCTATTGAACAGTGGAGGAGGGTCAGGCGGTCGTCCTTGATGCTGACTTTTCACGGGATGTGGAAAGTCAGATAAATGCATAGTATCTATATTGATTGCTGCTTTGCCGATCCGGTGTTGTACATAGGGATCGTGTCCTTTTTCCTGCTTTTTGATGTATGCTAAAGCATAGTCATAGGCTCCCTCAGCAGACCCTAGAAAAGCAGCACCATACTGAGGCGTAAACCGGGTCTGCCACTCCTCAAGGATGTACTGTCCTGGATAACCAATTAGGTTTTCTTTAGGGATGAAAGTCTGCTGAAAGCGAACAACGATTGTAGAGATTTTGATATGACCTGAATCCTTACCTATAGTTTAATACTTTGAGAAATAAAATCAATATAAGGAGATTTCTGTGCCATACCAATTCCTATGTGCATCCCATGTACCCCTTGGTTCATAATTGAATTTATCTGCCAATTAAGATTTTTTGCAATCCTTGTGTTACAGCCAAAGCCTATTTCTGTAAAACTCAAGTTACGTTCTAAGCCATAATCCATGTCTAGTAAAATGGAAGTCTCATCTCTACCATCTAAGACTAGCCGCATGATACTATTATCTTCTATATTAATATATTTTTCTTGGCTAGACGCTACTTTTTCAAGTAGATATGTCAAAAAGTCTTGGTTACGCTCTCTAACTTGTAGATTTGCACAAGCATAGATTATTCCATCAAAAAAGTAAGTACCATCTACTGAAAAGCTTGATTTATTACTTTGAATATTGACTATTCCGCTTTCTAATATTTCCGAAATTGAGTAAAACCATCCCGGTTCTAGCTCATCTGCTGTATTTATAACTTCTAAATTTTCCGATAAGAAACACTTTAGCTTACTTCCTCTGTCATCAAATAAATATAATTCATTTTCTACCTCAGCAATTTGCTCATAAGCTTTAGCTCTCAATTCTAATGCTTGTGTGATATTGCAAGAAAGAAGTTGTTCAAATGAATAAGCAATTACTTGGGGATTGGTATCGTATCTCACTGCTAGTAGATGGATGAGGCTACTTTCCGATGTATGGGATATCTGTATAAGGCGATCGTGATAATAGTAATCTGAAATTACAACAAATACTGTTTGTTTAGTAGCAAAGTCATAATCATCAAAAAAAATTGTTTTATATCCCTGCTCTCGAAAGTAAGAAGCAATTTGTTCGCTGTCAACAAGGATAGGAATTTTATGATTAAGTAAAGCTTGATAAAAATTTATAATATGCATTTTTAAAATAACAATAATTCATGGAGTCTCAAGTACCTATTAAACCTTAGTTTATCATCTCTCAGACCATTTAAGTTGCTTACCCACACGGTGCTGATTTTCATGCAACTAAATGGGGGAGAGTGAAAGGTTACGTCAAAGTTGGGTTAAATTCATGGATTCTAGTTTGGCATTAGTCGAGGAATTAATGAAATTAAATCGCCATAAGCTAGAGTACAATTGAGGGTATTCGGGCTAGGTCGCTTATTTTATCTACTTTTTAGCTTTCATGTCGCCCCCTCAGGCATCGACTACAAAATTTTCTAATGATCGCCCTCTTGGAAAAAGTTTGCGATCTACTAAGTTTAGTACGTTTTGTCCACCAGTAGAGAAATATTAAAAATTGAAAACTATACCTTGTGAAATCACGCCTATTTTGATACATTTCTGCAAATAGGACTTACAACTTACGTAAATCCTGAAGTTCAATAGTTAAGGAGTCATTACAATGGACAGCAAGAAAACACAGGACAGCAAGAAAACAGAAAAACGGAAACTTGAACAAGTTAACAAAGAAACCCGTAGCAAATTGGGCAATATTTACTGGTAATAATTGTCTGAACAACAGGTAATACCGTACTGGTTTACAGGTTGTTAAAGTAATCTGAGAATTTGGACAACAATTTTAATAATTGTTGTCCCAAACTTTGTCATAATACATTAAATTAGTATGCAGATAATTGATTTTTATCAAGCTTTAATTGAACGGCAGATTCCCATTATTGTCGATAGTCATCAAATTGACACATACTCAAAAGAGCAAGGATACAAAACTATTTTTTTTGATGATTATGACTTTAAGAGTCAACAGGCAGCTTTTTTAATTTTTTCGGATTACAACTATTATTACAAACTTAAACAACTGTGGCATGATTCCCAAAGTATTATAGTACATTTGCCAGCAGTTAAATTTGATGGTAGTTTAGCTGTCATCCAATATTCATTTAACCAGTTGATGTCAAGTGATATTGAACAAGCATTAGCAATCAGAGACATTTTATACGATAAAATAGCTGACACAGAAACTGAGTTAAGCTTATCAGACCTCAGAGGAAGTAAATTAAACTGCCAACTGACTGATAATATAGAAATAGCTAATGCCGATCTAGAACTTGAGCCAGGATGGTTTTACTCTGTGGCAGAATTTTGGGAAAGTTCTGTTGTCAATACAAAAGCAAATAAATCAAGTTTCTCGGTAGATGGAATTTTTTATTTCGATGGCATCTTATCGCAGACTACAACCAAAGAAACAAAAGAAAATAACTGGAAACCTTTAAAATATTTGACAGATAAGGTCGTAAATAGTCAAGAAAAATATCTGCGAATAGAAGATAATGCCATAACTCAGCTAATAATAGATGGCAAAAATGAAAATTCAGTGTTATTAGATATGAGTTACAACTTAGAGAGAGGACTGAGTTTAACAGAAATAGCTTTTGGTGTTAATAAAAAGATTAGAGAAACAGTTGATTGGTCAATCAATTCAGTCGTTAACGAAGGTATATATGGAACACACGTAGGGATAGGTATGGCACAAAAAGCTCCCCACATTGACTTCATTTCCCAAGCTTTAGAACTAGCTTAATTCCGGCAAAACTTACTATTATGGTCGATGTTGCTTTTTTCGATTTACCTAGTTATACCCGTATTGATACTACTCTAGGGTTAATTCAGGAATTAGCTCGGCGGGGAGAAGAGGTAGACTATTATTATTTTGCGGAATTTAAAGAAAAAATTGAGTTAGCAGGTGCTAGATTTCAAGGACTTCCCAGTATGAAACCAGCATCTGGAGATGTAACCCTACAATTACGCTTGATAGAATACTGCTTGGATGCTGTACCAATTTTATTAGCAAAACTGGAACGCGATCGCCCGAAGTTAGTGATTTTTCATGCTAAATGTTTGTGGGCTGCTATCCCTGCTGACTTACTGAATATTCCTACTGTTTGCTTCCATACGAATTTTCTATTACCGCCTCGCTTTTTACCACCATTACCATTACTGTTAGCAGCCTATCCCCTGAACGATATTACTAAACATCTGCAAAGGTTCTACCGACACAGAAAACTTTGGCAGCAATTAACTCAAAAATATGCGATGAAACGCATCAATAAAGCAGATGTGTTTAAGTTGCAACCAAATTCCATGAATCTGCGGGGAGATTTAAATATCGTCTATACATCGGCAGATTTTCAGATACAACGTTCAGAGTTTGATGATAGTTATATTTTTACAGGGCCTTGTTATAGTGAGAGAGTAGTTGATCCTGGTTTTCCCTTACAACAAATTGAGAAAAAATCAATTATTTATATTTCTCTAGGCTCGGTCACAATTTATAATTTTAAAACTTCTTTTTATCAGCAATGTTTACAAGCTTTTGAAGATAGTGAGTATACTGTAATAATGTCGGTAGGCAAATCTGTAGATATCACTACATTGGGAAAGATTCCATCTAACTTTATTATCAGTAATTATGTACCCCAAATGCAAGTCCTTCAATACGCTAAGGTATTTATCACTCATGGAGGAACGAATAGTGTTTGGGAGGGACTAATTAACAAAGTTCCACTGATTGTATTTCCCCAAGGAGGAGATCAATATTTAGTTGCCCATCGTGTAGAAGAATTAGGTGCAGGAGTATGGGTAAAACAGAAAAATATTGCACCGAAGAAATTGCGATCGCTGGCGGAAGAGGTAATGCAAAATGCACAAATTCGCACTAATGTCGAGATATTAGGTAATTCTTTAATAAATGCAGGTGGTACCCAGAAGGCAGTGGATAAAATTTTAGAATTTAAATATAGGAGTAGCAGTTAGTATGTTTGAAACTACTAAAGATTTTTTGAAAGATTTGTGGGGATTTGTTCAGCAGCGTCAAAACTATCTGCTAGTTCCTTTAATTCTCACTCTTTTACTGGTAAGTGCTTTAATTGGCTTTGCACAATCATCAGCGATCGCACCCTTTATTTACACTTTATTTTGATAAATAAGACTTGATATCTTGATAAAGCTGGTTGGCAATTCTCTGATTGCCATTAGCGAATACATGAACAAAATCTATATGTAATTACCAACTCGCTCTGTGTTCTGGATCGAATAGAACTGTCCCTTTAAGATAAGGGAACATAGAAGGGGTGGGTAGTCGGTCTTTGTTTTTCGCGAAAGCATACCAAGTTTGTCTTGGACGATACCAAGGTATTTTAGTTGCCACTAGATCTGCATCTTGTGCTATTTGCATAATTGTTGACGGACGGAATGGGACAGCTTTAGGATATTCCCAAACATCACCTTCAGTGTCAGACTCTCCTTCTAGAAAAGTTGCAAGGATAATACCATCGGGATTTAAATATTTACTAAAGTTTTTGAGACCAGTGTTCAATAAATTAATACCAGTGTGAGTAAAAATAGACTGTGCGAGAATGAAGTCGAAAGAAGTATCAAACTCATCTAAGGAAAATTTATTATTATAACTGAAAAATGGTTTCTTAATACGGATGATATCCTGCCCAATCTGATACTTAATTGCATCTTCAATCAACCATTTGTTTGGTTCAACTCCGCAATAACAACCTTCGTTAAGATAGATTAAAAAAAAGCGTCCTGCACGAAGTGAACCACAACCAAAATCCAATAATTTATGTGTAGCTCGAAGTCCCAATGTACAAAATAGACGAAATTGGGATGCTCCCATAAAATCATACTCTCCTGATGGTCCTACATAACCTGTGTAATCGGGTTCTTCATTAAAACCAAAATATTTAAAATCTTCCATATTACTTTCTATTTCTGACTGAAATAAAACTATGTTGAGATTTAGTATATCATGCATTGGGAGATACCTTCTACGCTCTCTGGCGCTCTAAGTTACTGCAAAAATTGAGAATAAAAATAAACAGCAGGGTCAGGGTAATATTTATGGTAATTATGGGCGTATTAATTTTCATTCAGGTTCAATCTAGAAAGGATTTATCATATGTTCAATTATTTTGTTTTGATTTGGTATAGCATAGCTTTCCTTATCGCTCTCAAATTTTCGCATCATTGGATCTCGATTGAGCAAACGCATGATGACACCAATAGGCGTTAGTAAAAAATAAAAGACAAAACCAAGAATTAGGCGCGTGTTGAGCCAGCCAAACGTCGAAGCAACTGCTTTTACAAGTTGCTGAATTGGTTGGAGAAGCTTTGGTATCAGCACTGCCAACGACCATAATATACTAGCAACTATCCAAGGTAATAACGGCAAACTCTCACCTCTGATGAGCGGACAAATTAAACCTAATGGTATAGCAATTCCTACTCCAGTAAGTAAGCCAAATTTACGTAATTCTTGGGTTTCATTATTAGCTAGTTCTTTTTTGTCTAAATTATCTCGAATTACCAGCGGTTGTTCTGATTTAGTTAATAAGAAATTTTCCAATACTAAATAATCCATCTCTGTTCGCATAAAGCATCTGTAAGCATCTACTGGAGTACAGACAATCGGTTCTCCGCGCACATTAAAGGAGGTATTGACCAAAAGACCACAACCTGTTTTTTGTTCAAAATAACTAATTAATTGAAAGTAACGGTGATTAGTTTCTTCATGCACAGTTTGAACCCGCGCCGAGTAATCAACATGAGTAATGGCGGGAATAGTTGAACGACGGATTTTCAGTTTTTCTATACCAAATAGTTGCTGTTGTTCAAGTGTCAGAGGTAGGCGCAGATGCTCTTTGACATCTGCGACTAACAACATATAAGGACTCGAATGTGTTAAATCAAAATAATCGGAAACTCGTGCTTGTAAAACAGAAGGAGCAAAGGGACGGAAAGATTCACGATATTTAATTTTCAAGTTCATTATCGACTGCATAGACGAGCTACGGGGATCGCCAATAATCGAACGATTACCCAAAGCTCGTGGTCCAAATTCCATGCGACCTTGAAACCATCCCACTACATTTTCTTGGGCGAGAATTTCCGCTACACTAGTCATTAATTCATGGTCGTCTAAGTACTGATACTTAGCTCCAATCTGGTCAAGATAACTGCAAATTTCTGTTTTTGTAAATTTGGGGCCGAGATAACAACCATACATTTTGTCCTTACCATGATTATTTCGCGGCTGGTTTTGGTATTGATGCCAAACTGCTAAAGCTGCTCCCACTGCACCGCCAGCATCTCCGGCGGCTGGTTGAATCCAGATGTCTTGGAAAGGACTTTCTCGTAACAACCTACCATTGGCCACACAGTTGAGTGCTACACCACCAGCTAGACACAAGTAATCTTCTTTTAACTCTTGATGTACCTTTTTCGCTAACCGTAACACTACTTCTTCGGTAACTTTCTGGATAGAAGCTGCAATATCCATTTCTCGTTGCGTTAACAGGCTTTCTGGTTGACGCGGTGGACTACCAAATAGCTGATGAAATTTATCGTTAGTCATGGTTAGTCCAACGGTGTAGTTGAAATAATGCATATTTAGCCGGAATGTACCATCTGGTTTGAGATCCAACAGATGTTCGAGAATCAAGTCTGCATATTTGGGAGAGCCGTAGGAAGCTAATCCCATGAGTTTGTACTCTCCAGAGTTAACTTTAAAGCCTGTGTAGTATGTAAAGGCTGAGTAAAGCATACCCAGAGAATGGGGAAAATTAATTTCCCATTGGGGAATCAGTTCATTTTCCTTTCCTAACCAAACAGAAGAACTAGCCCATTCGCCAACTGCATCTAGGCAAATTACAGCTGCACGTTGAAAGGGACTAGGAAAAAAGGCTGAAGCTGCGTGAGCTTGATGGTGTTCGGTGAAGAGTAGGGGAGGAAGTTTTTTGCTGTCGCCTTTACCTAGTTGAGCTAGCTCGGTTTTCAGCACTGACTTGAGGTATAGCTTTTCTTTGAGCCATACAGGGATAGCAGCAAAAAACGACCTTAAACCTTGAGGAGCGTAGGCTAAATAAGTTTCTAATAAACGCTCAAAGGTAATAAAAGGTTTTTCGTAAAATGCTACATAGTCCAAATCTTCAACTGTTATCAAAGCTTCTTGCAGACAGTAGGCGATCGCCTCTCTAGGAAATCTTGCATCATGCTTTTGCCTTGAGAAACGTTCTTCTTGGGCAGCTGCAATTATTTCCCCATCTATGATTAACGCGGCTGCACTGTCATGATAGTAAGCAGAAATTCCAAGTATTTTCATACTTTAATACGTATATTACATGGGTGAAAAGAAACTGATCAACTCGCTTAATTATATTTTTTCCTTTTTTCTGTTGTTATATAATCACGAATCACATCACGTTCAAATTGTGTTTTGAATTTGTGAGCTACAACTGCCAGGATTAAAGATAAGCAAAATAAGCCCACCACAAAAAAGCGTGTTTGATAATTTTCCATCAGCATAGCTACAGCAGCGAAAGCGATCGCTGCTACAACAAAGCTTTGTTTTAATCGATTACTTATTTGATGAGCTAGATTGCAAGAACTACAAATTTGAGTGTGACGGGTTAAGCGATTTCCTATTTCCATTGGTTGTCTAGCAACATCAACATTTAGCTTGGCTGTTTCATATCCCTGATAAAATGGCAAATCACTGCCGTATTTATCTAACCATTTGCGATACTCAACTACCAACAAATCAGAAGTTTTTAATGGTAAAAATAGCTCTTTCATCTCCTTGCCTAAACTTTCTATTTGCATTTGCTGTTCTCGAATTAATTCTAAATCTTCCTCTAAAATTCGGTTACGTTCAAAATGATCGAACCATCGAGGCTTTATCTTCTTTTTCCAAGATAAGGCGCTGTGATAATTCCTCAATAGAATTCTGCACTTTCCTCTACCTAGTGGCATAGAATACAAGTCGGCTCCTCCAACTAAACCTTGTTCTTTCCAAACTGCATATTTAACTAAATTGGGAGCAATAAATTCCAGATGTATCCATGAATCCTGCGTTTTTTGATTCCGATATCTTCCTCTAATTCCTTGAATGGAAATATCAATTACTTCCATTTCTAAGGGTTGTGCATTTTCTCGCTTAAATCTTTTATTATTATGATTAATAGGAATATGAGCCGGGTCAATAACATTTTCTATAAAATATGATTGGTCATAGGGAAGGTTTAATAAATAATCCAGTTTGATAAATTTAGGATCGTCTAATTCTGTTAATATCGGCAGCAATTTTTCATCAGCTTCCTCTGGATTTCCTGGCCACAACCACACAATACCTTGTTTTTCCACGACAGTAAAAGACTTCACACAGGCATTATGCGGTATTGTAGCTCCTGCTAATAATTGAGGAATATATAGGCATTTTCCATTAGCACCAAACTGCCAACCATGATACAAACATTCAAGTTTACCATCAATGACCTGTCCTTGAGAAAGTTTAGCTGTTCGATGAGGACAGATGTCTTTTAAACAGGCAAATTTACCACTGGCATCTTTAAATAATACTAGGGGTTGATCGTAGAGAGAAAATCCGTAAGGACGATGCTGAGGTAAATCTTGTACAAAAATGATGGGATACCAACAATTTTGCCAATTAAATTTTTCCGAATTTTCTAGTTTCGGCAAATAAGAATTTAATATTTCTGTCTTTGAGCAATCAGGATATATATTCATAAAATTAATAACTTGTTAATACAAAAACTTACACTTTTTTCAATCATCAGCGTAAGTAAATTGCCGTAAAAATCAACTGGAATTCTCAAAAGTTTAATTTTTTAGCCAGCCAATAGGGAATTGGCTGACTCTGGATCGAGGACTGTCAAGGGAGTGCGATCGGGATTTGATAAAAATGCAGATCTTTCTTTGTGAGGAAGGGCGCTTTGTTCTACGCTGCTGTAGGTAATCACCAAGTTCCGCCTGTTATAAGGAGAAATGTTACCTACAGAACCATGCCATGTATCATAGTGTACAAATAAAATTGAACCTGCTTGTCCCTTGGGTGCTACGATTCCTCCCATATCTACAAAGGAAGCAATCCGTTCTTTAGCTGTTGTCAATAAGTAGTCTTTTGTCAAAGAGGGAGTCGTCGCCACTTGCTGTTCAAGAGCTATCAGACCTTGTTTGTGAGAACCGTTTATATAATAAACAGGCCCATTGAACTCATTAACTTCATCCAAAAAAAATATGACATTTCCTCCCTTGGGAGAGTAAATTTCTTCATAATATTGAGCAAATGCAGAGTCTTGATGCCACTCCCACATTCCACCAATGAACGCTGACTTCATCACAATCTTACTGCGAAAAACATACAACTCTGGAGCAAAAAGTTGTTGTGCAGGCTCCAACAAACGCGGGTGTCGCACTAAATCGTTGAATAGTTTATTCTGAAGATGGACTCCGTAGAGAGTTCGCAAGGTTTCCTTATCTTCTTCCCAAACCCGACCAACTGCTTCATCGGCAATTAACCCAAAAATTTCAGCACGGAGCGCCGAAACTTCAGTTTGAGAAAAATATTCTGGAATCAACAAAAAACCTTGATTTTCGTAATCTTGTATTTGCTTTTGGGTTAATTTCATTCTTGCTTTTTCCACCAAAATTTATCGTATAGTAACTTTGCTCGCAACTATTTTTCATCATAATTCATGAGTTGAAAAATATTAACTTTTCAGTTTTTGTTGACATACTGACTATTTTATGCATGGGAGACATAGGTCATCTTAGTAGGTAGGCACGATAAAACCAACATATGTTTAGTTTTGTAAATACGCTGGAATCAGGAATTTGTAAGGTATGTCTCGAATTTACATTTCTTTGCATACTTATAAATTTTCTCGCCTACTTACTTATTAAATCTATATAATAAGTAAAGTGAAAATAAAAATTAGTAAAAGCTCAACATTACAACGCAATATAGAGGAGTTATATGGTAATATACATTGGATTTATCCCAAGAAAGAAATTTAAAATTAAAGACTAGGGTGGAAAAGTGACGATTTCAATATATGACTTGTACAGTCATCTTCGGACAAGAAATAACCAAAAATTCACTCAAATCGTAACAGAAAGTTTGAAGCCCAGAAACCCAGATATTCTCTACGACATATTTGGTCAACTTGGTGTTAATCAAAACCACACTATTTTAGATATTGGTTGCCGATACAGGGTAAGCGCATCTCAAACCCTATTGACACGGTAGTTTTGGGGTTCACCCAAAGCACAAATAAGTTCAAAATTACTACATGAGCCAAGGGGTGGGATTGACATTTTAGTCTTTATGTGGTTAAAAGACATAAAAAGCTATTTGACCCATGTTTTTTCAATCATTTACGACAATTCGTCCGATTTTGAATGAAAAATTGATATTCAGATGGAGTATCAAGCTTTTTGTCTGTATCAAGAGCTACAAAATTAGATGCGCTTACCCTGGGACATTAGCTCATCTTTAAGATGATGCGCTTTAGACAATTTAAAAAACAATAGTTTGAATATATTAGATATGGTACAGTTAGCATGAATTTTAGCTTTTCTGATAAATATGACTTCTTGCCTCGCTTTTATAAACTGGCATTGACGAACATTGTTTGTAGTATTGTTGTGCCTTTGTCAGGTTTAATAGACTTAGCTTTTCTAGGACATTTACCTGACATCCGTTACTTAGCAGGAGTTTCCTTAGCAACAATTATCTTTAGCTATTTATACAAAGTTTTGAATTTCTTACGCTCCTCTAGCAATGGGATGACAGCACAAGCTGTGGGAGCAGACAATCAAGAAAGCATACTATTAGTTTTACTACGAAATGGTCTAATTGCTTTCGGTATCGGTACACTCATCCTGATTCTTCAATACCCTTTACAACAACTAGGGTTTACCTTCTTAGTAGGTGCAACACAGGTAAAAGATGCAGGTCTTGACTATTTCCAGGCTCGTATTTGGGGAGCGCCTGCGGTTTTACTCAACTTTGTCTTAGTCGGTTGGTTTTTTGGACGAGAAATGAATGGCTTCGTGGTGCTATTGTCTGTAATAGAAAGCCTAACTAATGTAGTTCTGGACTATCTATTTATTATTCGTTGGGGTTGGGGAAGTACGGGTGCTGGCTTGACTACAGCAATGAGTCAGTATTTGGCATTATTAGTAGGTTTGGTTATAGTGTGTTTTCATATTGACTGGTCATTAATATCAACAGTAAGCCAAAAAGTTTTAGATTGGTCAGCCATCAAAGCTATTTTTAAGCTAAATGGAAACATGTTAATTAAGAGTTTGGCTGTAATTTCTACTTTCTCTATTTTCACTGAATTGAGTTCTGCGATGGGAACAGATACGCTAGCTCAAAATAGTGTACTGATTCAGGCGGCATTTTTCAATATGTTTATTGTTCAAGGCGTAGGATATGCTATTCAAAGCTTAACTGGAAACTTTAAAGGTCAGGGAGCTTCGGATCAGTTAAAACCTCTGATTACAATTGGTATGATAACCAGCATATTCCTTTCAGTTCCTGTTGCTATTTTATATATTATCTTTCCAGAAAATATATTTGGGCTGTTAACTAACCATACTGAGATTACTGAAAATATCGTTAATTATTTATTCTGGTTATTACCTTGTCAGGGATTTTGTGCAATTAGTCTCATACTAGAAGGGTACTTTATTGGATTAACTGAAGGGGAAATTTTACGTAACTCTGCCGTAGTTTCCTTGGGACTAGGTTTTGTACCTATAGCTATAGCTGCGTGGTATTTTCACAGCAACCATTTGTTGTGGCTGGCTTTCGTTTTATCTCAAATAGTAAGTGTAATAGTATTTGGAGTAAGGTTAGTAGAAGATTTTGGGAATGATTCTGCATCTCCTACCAGCGTTGGAAATTAAAACCACCATCTTTTGTAGTGGCTATAGAAGTTGATTCTACTCCTTGAAACTTACATTAGTTACATATTGTGTTAAATCTACACCTTTTTCTTGGATCAATGTGTCCAAAATTAACTGACTTGCTAACTTATGACCAGCAACATTCCAATGATCGTCAATATCAAAATACAGCTTTTCTTCCTCACTATGCTGTCGAAATACTTTGGTTAAATCAACACAATTAACATTTTTTGATTTTGCTAGTTGACATAACCTATTATAACCAATTTCTTCAGTTTCAACATACTTAACCTCATGAGGAGATATCTCAGCATAATCTTTGATATAAGTTGATTCTTTAGAAGGTATTAAAAATATAAATAGCTTAACTTGATTTAATTGTGTCAAGTCAATAATCCGAGTAAGAGCTTCTTCAACTTGGAGATGAGCGTCAGAAGTTAGATAATTTATATCTAGCCCAAACTCTGGTTTAAGTAGTTTGCGATCGCTTAATAAAAACAAACCATTTTTAATCTTTGTTAATCCCGCAAACAATGAATTTTTATCCGGTTTTGGTTTACGGTTAAAAATAAATTGATATAAAAATGTCTTTTTGTACCAAGGTAATGACTGATGCTTACTCCAACCGTATATTTCATAATAATCTTTCATCTTTGAGAGTGGTTTCAGTCTATTTAAGTCATTAGCATATACACATAAAACAGCAGTTTTAGGTTTAAACTTAGTTACCCAATCCTGAAATAAAATTTCATACTGTTCAAATCCATAAGCAGGTACTCCTAAAGCAATTACAGGTTGCTTGATTTCTGATTCTATGATCCCATAAAATGTTTTATCTCTATTGACCCATAAACCCCATACGAAAGAGTCCCCAATAAAGTATAAGTTAGATTGAGAGTAATCTCTGCCAAGATTGCGAAATCCATAATTATCTGTGTTGATAACTTTTTCGATTCCAGGTTCTCCATTCCAAAGATTTTCAAAATTTCTCAGATTCGGGCTTACTTTTAAGCCAAGCTGAGGATCTGGGCGCAAAAATTCATAATAAAATTTATGTCTAGCTTTGAAGTTTTGAGGAACGACAACACCAGTAAAAACAGCAAAAGTTTCTATTATTAATAATCCCATAACGATTCCAATAAATATTAATAATAGTCTTTGTACACCAGACTTTAATTTTAGCATCAATTCAGCCATCCCTATTTAAGAAGAGTGTAGAAACTATGCATTTACAAAAATTTATATATAAGGCTTTGGGGACTCAGTATCAGTATAGTAAGTCAAAATACTTATTATTTGTACATATAAAAAAATCAGTTTTTCGGATACAAATTCTAATTTTCATAGCCCCTTAAGTTAATCATCATTCCAGTTTAATGCAGATTTGTATGTTCGACTTTTCAGACTATTGTAAACGCTAATATAACAGGTACATCGCTTACAGACATCAGGAAAGTCGCCACGCTCTTGACGTTCAATAATTTCTTCAATGCCTTGACCTGTCCATACTTCTGAAAGATTTGATTCTTTTAAATCCCCCACAATCAACTCAGCCTCGACATCACGGCTAGCACAGGCATTAACCTTTCCGTTTGCAAGGATGACTGGCTTGGTAAAGAGAAATTCGCACGCACCGCGTTTGTATGGCATATCAAGCGGCACTAGTCCGATTTTTTCTAGGTCTTCAGGTTTTATTTTTCCTGCCCAAGAGTCGTAGCCACCATCAGTGAAGTGAATTCCCAGCAACCCGTCGCGCTCATAAGTGCGAAATTCTTCCCAAAGAGCGCCTTTACAATTTGACAACGGACAACGTACTCCTATGTAAAACCCAATGGACGAATTAGCAATGCGCTTTTTATCAATGAACGTTTTGATGTTTTGGCAAACAAGGTCAAATCGGTCAACTCCCATATTTGTCTTATAGGTATCCCGGTCGAATCCACCCCATGAAACGTGAACTGATAGCTTATCTCCATAAGTAAGAAGCTTTTCGCTTACTTCTGGAGTCATTAAAATAGCATTTGTAAAAAAGTAGAAACTTTCTATCTGTGGAAGCGAATACAGGTAGTCAAGCCTATCGAAAAGGTAACGATCTACAAAAGGGTCTCCGACAATGGGTGTAAGTGAGATATGCTTTCCGCCCATTGAAATGTATTGATCAATATATTCTTGAAAGTCCGGCATTGGCATTACTTGCTTTGCTCTTTCCATCTGCGGATACGCACAAAAGTTACATTTAGCATTGCAGATGTTCGTGCCTTCAATATGGAGACATCTTGGGATACGGCGAAGTTTTTTCAATCGTTCACGGATTGCGTTCCGTTTAAATCGAAAATTATACTCAACTAATACGGTACCAAGCCAGTAATTTACCCAGGTGATTAGTCTTTGAGGCATAACAAATCCCACATTGAATTTTTGATTGTGAAGCATTTTCAACATTTATTTACAGGAAATTTTATCGAACAGAATTCAGGAGTCAGGAGTCAGAATTCAGAATGAATTCTGTACGACTGGCGGATGAATAATCGGGTTTAAGACCCCCACTAAATTGAAAATTTAGTGGTCTTCAATCAGTTGCGGGTCTGAATCCCCGACTGATTGATTCTGACTCCTGAATTCTGACTTCTGAATTCTTCTTCAAAAAAAAACATTACAACAGCCTTTAATGATAGCATCTGCGAGAAGTTAAAATAAGTTGACTTACTCAACTCTTAAACTTTGGACAAAAAGAAGCTTGTTCGCGAATAACTTGACTTTTTGACGCACCCACCCCTTCTATCCAACTTGTTTCTCAAACTGGCAGACACTCTTAAAATAAAAAAGTCTCATACTGGGAGACGGTCAAAAAATCTTTAAGAAACCTGAGTTCGACGTAAGAAAAGGCCTGAAAGACAGGTAGAAATGGAGTTTTATAAATGAGGATTAGATAATAGTGAGCGCCAGAGGTTCACGAGGAAAGAAATTTACAACTGAAATGTGAATTTAAATCTTCTGTCGTTAAATTTAATGATGGTTTTTTATCTTGATATGTATAAGCAATTAAACCAGCCATAACATTAACCATGAAATTCCCAACACTGCGGTGACGAGTGTGTTGAATTTGAGAAATATTTTTTAATTGATCATTGACCGTTTCTATGAGAGAACGCTTTATCAATAAAATTTTATCGAGTAAAGGTATTAAAAGATTTTTCATGTTTTTTTTAATAGTTGTAATAAGTTGAAGATTTTGCTGAAAAAGAAGTTCAAATAATTGATGAGAAATATACCCTCGGTCTCCAAATAGTTTTCCAAACAAATTTTTGGTCATTTCTGGTACAGGTTTGCGGTCATCAACATTGGCAGGGGTGATCATAAAAGATAGAATTTCCCCAAATTCATTAATGATTAAATGTAATTTAAAGCCAAAGTACCATCCTAAAGAGCTTTTACCCCCTAGCTATCTAATTGGTATTTCAGAGCTTGAGACTCAAGCACAGTAAGAAATTCCTGATGTTGATTAACTAAATCTTGTATGACGCTAATTGACGTGAGTTCGATGGATAGAAAAGCCCAAAAAGGTTGCTAGATATGAATTTGCTCAACTGTGCAGGTCATAAGGCGATCGCTAAGATTAATTGAGAATGAGCAAAAAAGGCACAAAAAAACGCCGAGACTAAAAATATCTAAGAAAAATAAGGGTCTCGGCTATGTCTACCATTGTATCTCGGCTCGATATCGTACAAATATTCTGTGACGTAGATGATTTTTGTAACCAGTGGGAGAATTTGTGGCAACAAGTACCACAGTTACCATCTACAAAGGGAGAGCGCCGCAGCAAATCAAGAATGCATTTATCAGAGGTGATGACAATTGCGATCGCATTTCATGGCAGTGGATATAAGACTTTCAAGGAGTTCTACACCCTGCATGTCCTACCGAGTTGGCATGAAGCATTTCCCAATTTAGTCAGCTACACTCGGTTTGTGGAACTGATGCCCTGGTGCAAAATGGCTGTTATGTTGCTTTTTACATACACGCACAGGAGAAGTTACTGGGATTAGCTTTATCGATTCTACTCCAATTAATGTTTGTCATAACTGTAGGGCACATTCTCACTCTTGTGTTTAAAGGATTAGTCAAATGGGGGAAAAATTCAGTGGGCTGGCATTTTGGATTTAAACTGCATTTGATTATTAATGATTGTGGAGAATTACTAGCATTTTCACTAACTCCTGCAAATGTAGATGACCGAAAACCAGTCCCAGATATGACTAAGGACTTAGTTGGTAAACTTTTTGGTGACAGAGGATATATCTCTCAAAAATTATTTGAGGAGTTATATGAGCGAGGGTTGCAGTTAGTCAGAAAATCTAAGAAGAAAATGAAAAATCGTTTGGTAAAACTGATTGATAAGATTTTGCTACGCAAACGTGCTGTCATTGAGTCGGTCAATGACCATCTAAAAAATATATGTCAAATCGAACACTCTCGTCATCGTAGTCCATTTAACTTTTTGGTTAATTTGATAGCTGGTTTAGCTGCTTATACCTATTTGCCTAAAAAACCATCGATTGATATTTACCCAAAAGATTTGCCTGCACTACCTCCTGCTATTTTTTAGTTCCGTCGAACTCACGTTCTGTTAGCGGATAGCTAAGGTTTAGCCCATTCTGACTCCTGACTCCTGAATTCTGTTCGATAACATCTATAGCCTTGTTAAATAGTTGAGTCTTAACCTTAGTTCCCGTTATGCTTTGGAAATACTAACAACATATAGTTGATTTTTAGCAAGTCTAAACATTTTGGGAGTGGTAAATATGTAGTGATAATAGAGATTTAGTAACTAAAATTATTTCTTTTTAGCTTTGGATAAAAAGACTAGAAAAATAGTTGGAGTTTACATAAGTGAGAGCAGCGAAGATGGAGCTAGAGGATTATGTAGTGG
The DNA here is from genome assembly GCF_017115025.1 of Nostoc sp. NOS(2021). Taxonomy (GTDB): domain Bacteria; phylum Cyanobacteriota; class Cyanobacteriia; order Cyanobacteriales; family Nostocaceae; genus Nostoc. The sequence goes on from NZ_JABXKM010000014.1 coordinate 17,176, forward strand.
GGAGAGGGGAGGAGGCTTTGGGTAAATCAATTGAGAAGACACATCCTTGATGGGGGATATCCCGAACTGAGAGTATACCTTTGTTTAACGATACGGCGCGTCGTGAGATTGTCAGCCCAATCCCCAATCCTGATTTATCTGTTCCCATCTGAGAAAAAGCCTTAAAAAGTTCTTCCGCCTCACCAGGGGGTAGTCCTCCACATTGATCCTCTATTTCAAGCAAAACACGTCCACCTACAGCCTTACCGCGTATCCATACAATCCCACCCTGCTTGGTGAACTTAATGGCATTTTGAACCAGATTCGATAAGGCAGATATTATTAGGTGACGATCTATTAAAATCTCCAATTCCGGTGCTACCTCAACACGCACCTCAATTGATTTCCCACTTGCTTCAAACCATGCAGTAGCCTCAACTTCACTGACTAGGTGAATAACTCGACATCTCTGATATTGTCCGGTTGATTCGTTCCGCAGTCGCACCTCAACAAGTGAACGATCAATAATGTCTCTCATGCGCCTATGGGCATTTTCAAGAATACGAGATGTACTTCCATTGGTTCCGACTTTCCCTGTGATTATAAGTTGAGAAGCTAAACTAGCGGAAGTCAACGCATTTCGCAACTCATGCGCTAGAAATCCAAGACGTAGAACCTCATCCCGCTCTGCATTCTCGCGCTGACCTCGATTAAACTCTGTAACCGCTTCAGCGATAGCAATATCGAGGCAGAAATTTAATCGATTGAATTCACGAGGGGATGCTGTTTCACTACTATTCTCCTGAATATACTGAGTGATAGCTTGACAAAGAGCGCCGTAGCCATGAACAACCTGAGAAATGCTGTAGCCAAGTTTTAACGATTCCTTTCCCCGGCGCTCTGCGGAGGCTTTGTGAACACTTTCTATAGAATTGTTATCTGGTTCCCTAGATTCATCTATATCAGCATCAGCACGTAATACCTCAATGAGTTCATCGTAGAACACAGGTAATCCTCTTTCCATTTCGTCGCTCGAACTCATGGAATCACCAAGACCCGTGATCTTTTTTGAACACAAGGCGAGAATTCCGTCACGTTCTGCTAAGAGAAATTCATGTAACATTATGGATGTTATTAATTTTAGACTTATTCTACATCAGGAGATCGGTAGAACAGCGATCGCACCCACCCCGATCCACCCCAGAACAATTTCCCATCTCCTCGCCAAGGCTAAGTATTTAACCCACATTACGCACGTCATTTTGTAGTATAAAAAGCAATGCAAAAATCTGGAAATAGTTACTGAATTATCCGAGTATAAATACTAAATCTCTATTATCACTATATATTTATCACTACCAACATTTTTTCGTTGTCTAGGCTGAATAATGCTACTGTTACAATACCAGATGTTGCTGAAGATAATGGTATTATGAACATCATTAAGATAGTGTTGATTACTGCCTGAACAAACGTTGGATAAACAACTTATTTGTCAGGCAGTAATTATCTATCATCGCAACCCCATTATTGCCTTGATGTATAAACTTAGGTTAAAAATCACTCAAGTCACTTAGTCGTGAACTGTTCCATCGGGCATTTTTGTTCCAGTTAATCCGACTCTCCGCATATTTGCCCCGTCCATATCTGCGCCAGTCAGGTCTGCCTTATCTAAATATGCCCCGTCCATATCTGCCCCAGCTAGCTTTGCCCCTTTCAAGTTAGCTGGCTTCAAGAACTAAATATTTTCTCTTCTTCTTTCTCCTAAAAAATCGTCAGGACAACAAAAGGAATTTCAGGACAGGGAATGGCGTAGGCGCAGCCCGCCGTAGGCATCGCTTTGTTGGTTAATTCCTCAAAGAGAGTTATATTTGCTAAATTAATCTGGCTACGTTTTGTGTGCGCCGTTAATCAACTTATACAATTCAACTATCAATCAAACTCTTGTAAATACTCGATTTCAAACGTCTGGTTGTTACACTCTTCACAAGAAGAGCAATTAGGAAACATCTGGAAATATTTTTGAGAACAGACTGTACATTCATCAAATGAATCTAGGCTTGAAAGTAAACATCTATATCAAACAACACTAATGTCACATACGTTGATTAATTTAACATTGCCAATAGTCATTCAAGAAATTGAGAATGTCTTAGATGAGTACCCTGAACATCCTTATCAATTAGCTTTTTCGATTCATGAGTTACGCCAAAAGTTAATTGCCCACATTCTAAGTCATGTCCCTAACCACTATGTAGTCGAAGGGGTACAGGAATTATCCAGCACCCCTAAAAGCCGCTACTCTTTCCCTCTACAGGAGCGGATACATATAGAAACAGTGGTTCACGGTAGTATTCTGCATATCCTGCGCGAAAACGCTGATTGGCTAAGTCGCCAAATCCTAACTGTGTCTCTTGTTGGGTCAATTCTGCTCCCTATTCTGATTTAATCACTTCATACTCTTGGGCAACAATACAGTAGAGAATATATTTTGCGCTAGGGTCAATATTTGCTTTTACGCTAGCGCAAAGTATGTACTGTTCTCTGCGTTTACTATGAGTAAAAATCCCACTAGATAAAAGGTTTCAGAATAAATTTTCTGTGCCGGAATTATCCTGAAGTGTACTAGTTTTTACGACAGCTCCTGATTAGGTCAAATAAAAAGCTCTTTTCCTGTAATATGACAGAGCGTTGTTTGGTTTGCTCATTTATGATTGACTACGAGATAAAACGTAAAGCTTTGAAGAACGTATAAGTTAACAGCTTTTACCACCCTTAGACCGTGGCGGAACATCATCAGCATAACGTGCTACTACAATTTTTCTTAACCCAAGCGGATTGCACTAGGCGTATCCTATCCACAACATCTTTCACTATGCGACCAGATGGAATCTTATTGCCAGCTTGCTCTACTGCCTGCTGCCATACATCCGCTTGCACAGCCGGTTCCAACTCGGCTTTCGCCAAAAACCGCAATTGTCGTTCGTTGGTCGGCATTGGAATTTGCCGACCATTGGTCGGCAAAAACTTTTGAAGATTTTCATAAACGACAGTCGCCGAAATCTTCAAGTACGCCGCATCACGACTAGAATTGAAGCGATGGCTGCGCCAACGCCAAGGGCGAACGCGGCAATACTCCTCAAAAGTCCGGTGCGTGGAACGGTACAGCCGTCTGTCCCTCAACTCCATCAGCGCCTGACCCGCTTCTAAAAACGCACGTTCTACACGGCGTTCCAAGTGTAAGCGTAAGCTTTGTTCTTCTTCAGTCAACTCTCTTATTTCAACAACCACAACCTCAATGGTTGCTAACGCTGGCTTATCTTGGGCGGAAATATTTTCGGGAGCAGAGTCAGTTGCTGGCTTTGGTTCACCAGATACCACAGGGATAACTTTCTTGCGTCTAGATGGTGGTTTGTTCATTATTCCACCTCCAGGCTGACAGCAGTTGAACAAATATTGAATTGTGTCATCATGGGATATATGTTTTTTATCTATCCCCCCAACAATACGAAGGATGGGGTTTTTCGTTGCTTTTTATATTTTGCAACCTTAAAGCACTACCAAATATAAAACTCATTAAAAAATCTCATAGACCAATTATCAAAAAAAAACACCACACCAGAGTCACCACAACAACAAAATACTGTTTGGGCGTATTCTTAGGAATACCCCCTTCAACACACGCGTAAAACAACGGCTAATGCTTGATTATTTGACAGAGAGTATTGGATTTGGGGTGACTATATAAATCTCATCTAGGTTGAAACCCGTAGTTTTTCCGTATCGGGTTTGAGATGAGTTGTAACCCACACTCGATATTGAGTTTTATTTAGAATGAAAGGGCTGATTTAAATTTTTTGAGCAAAGAAAAGAACCGATAAATAGGGTTTAGTAACATATCCTCCGTGAGCATTTAATATCTGTATAACGGGACTTAAACAAAAATTAAGCCCAAATAAAGCCCAAACTGGCTTTGTAAGCAGCAAATACATCACGGTTGAGGGTCAACCAATCGAAAAATCGATAAGACATAGCCGTTCTAAAGGCTTCTAAGGCTTCAGTAAAGGTGTTCAAATCTATGGGAAAGGGCGCAAATAAAAAACTCCCCTTATTCCGACTGGAGTTTATT
>NZ_JABXKM010000049.1 GCF_017115025.1 Nostoc sp. NOS(2021)
CCCCACCCCCAACCCCTCCCCGCCTGCGGGGAGGGGAGACAAAGCATAGCTTTGGCGGGGTGGGGTTCTTCGGGTTTAATAAGTGATCAAGCGGACATAATATCACCCATGACTCGGTACTCAGGAGTGACTAAACACTCTAACTGCTGCTGCTATACCAGATCCAGGTGTGAAGTCTTCGTAGCCAAGTTCTGTTAGGGTAACTTCTAAGGATGCTATACAGCTGAGGATATCGCGATCGCTCACAAAACCCAAGTGACCAATACGGAAAATTTTGTTACTCAAATGGTCTTGACCGCCTGCTAAGGCAATATCAAAGCGTTTTTTCATCAATGACCGAATCTTATCCGGTTCAATTCCCTGTGGTGCTACAGCCGTAATCGCCGGACTGGCGGAACTATCTGCTGCAAACAGGGGTAAATTTAACCCTTGAATGCCGGCGCGGGTAGCATTCTTAAGCCGTTCGTGTCGAGCAAATATTGATTCCAAACCTTCTTCTTTCATAATTCGCAACGTGGTGTGTAACGCTACGATCAAGTTCACAGGTGGAGTAAATGGAGTTGTATTTTTGGCTGTGGCTTTGCGATATTTGCCTAAATCCAAATAATATTTCGGTAGCTTCGCAGTTTTGTAAGCTTCCCAAGCTTTGGCGCTGACAGAGACAAAACCCAATCCCGGCGGAATCATATAACCTTTTTGGGAACCAGAGGCGACGATATCCAAACCCCAAGCATCCACGGGTAGATTGAACGCACCCAAACTAGTGACGGCATCAACGATAATTAAAGCTTCACCGTGTTCTTTAACGTGGCGGTTGATGGCTTCTAGATCATTCAACACACCCGTCGAGGTTTCGCTGTGGGTAATGATTACAGCTTTGATTTGCTTTTGGGTATCTGCTTGGAGTTTTTCGGCAAATACTGCGGGGTCTAAGGGTTTTCCCCATTCCACCTTAACTTCTTCTACATTCAAACCGTAGGCTTGACCAACTTCTACCCAGCGTTCGCCAAATTTACCATTAGAACCAACTAAAATGCGATCGCCTGGAGAGAGGAAATTAATTATTGCGGCTTCTACAGCACCCGTACCACTGACATTTAGCGTCAGCACATCACTTTGAGTTTGGTGCAGCCACTTGAGGTTTTCCGTCACCTCTGCCAATATGTTGCTAAATTCACTAGTACGGTGTCCAATCGGATGCTTGGCTAATGCCAGTAAGGCAGCTTCTGGCACCGGGGTTGGGCCTGGAATCATCAGCATCAGCTTATCGTTCATGTGTGTATCCTAAAAGTCAAATAAAAGTCAAAATTGTGGGAAGTTGGTTAAATCTGGTAGAAAATCCTAGATATTCATCTACAAATTCCACTCAGTTTGTCACCAGTCTTGTTGTATATTTTCCAAATCCATAGGAAAAGTATCGTGGAAGTTAATCATCGGTCAGCTTGACCGTGCCAATTTTAGATTTTGGATTTTGGATTTTGGATTGGTTTTTCGGTTCAAGCAAGGCTGCTATACCTGCTCTCAAATCTAAAATCCCCAAGCTGCAATCCAAGAGTGGGTGCAGTGAATCTAAAAGACGCTCGTTCGCCCTTGGCCTCTCCCCTTCTCTACGAGACGCCAAGGGCGATGGGAGAAGACTCGCTAAGGCTACGCGATCGCAAATCTAAAATCCAAAATTGTTTGACCTTTGCAATTGATACAAGACTCCAACTTAGATGAAACCTCTGTTCTAGGCAATCTTACCACACACCTAGATGGCCAGATTAAGGCGTCTGCTCGTAGGGGCACAGAAAAAGCTCATTGGTGTCAACTTAACGTGAAAGCCCTCTAGAAGCAGCTTTTAGAGATTGTCTCGTTCCCAGTCAGAGACTGGGAATGCCTATGAGATGCTGCCTCTTGACTTGCGGCAGCAGCCCAATGAGGAGCATTTCCAGCCAGAGGCTGGAAACGAGGTCTGTAAAAGGGTTTTAACTTAAGTTCATACCAATGAGCATTGCTGTGCCCCTACCATGTGTTGCATCCACAAGAGAACTGCTATAGAAACACGCGAAATCGTTTTCAATATCGCGGGAATCGTCGGTGAAAAAGCTGTGTTTTGCTTCAACAAAGGAAGTAACCGCCTACACTATGCGGAAGAGTTGGATGTCACCGTTTGCTAAGAGATAGAAGATACCCAACCCAAAGTTTTCAATCTGCTTGGAGCGAGGATTTGTTCTTGGGTTGCCATTCTCTAAAGAATACCTCCATCTATGGAGGAGGTGATGATTTATTTCAGTTCAAATCGCTTCGATGCTAATATCCAAGACTTCTCTAGCTTACTCGATGGCGATTCTCTACTGATGGTTTACAGTGCATTTGCCGCCGAAGTTGAGATATTTATGCTACTAATTGCTGCATATTATGAAACTACACTCAGAGGTAGGCGATGCCTAGATTGGGCTACGCCTACGCGAAGAAACTATAAGTTTTTATACTATACTTACAAAATTGCTACAATCGTGCTTAGTCGTGTTAGTTACTATTCATGGTGAGTCATTTTTAACTAGTGTTCAGTTCATAAACTGTCACTCATCCGATCCCCGGTATTATTGCAAAAGAGATATTCTTAGTTAGTGCAAGGAGTGATACCATTTCACCACATGTTTGTCACAAGTTATCCCCGCAATGCTCCCTCCTTAGGGAGTGTTGCAGATTTCAAATGTTGCATCAAACGAGTGAGTTGGTATAAGCTTTTACGAAAAAGCGCTTGAGTGAGCAAAACTCTCAAGCGCTTTTTCGTGTATAAATAAAACAGTCCAACTCTCTGGACGATTATACAAATGTTTTTAAATACACATATATAGCAGTTGCCAGGTAGCGGTTGACATCAGCTAATCAGAAAACACTGACACCAACCAAGAGACTTTCTCAACCCTGTTAAGAGTTCCCTGTTCCCTGCTATATCAGAGAAGCAAACTATTGTTACAATCGGTTATTACTGAAGTAAATATATGAATAGGGAATAAAAAATACATTAGGTGACGCAATCAAGACATTTTAGAAACAGGACTTATGCAAACAATAGCTGAAAAGAATGGTTTTTAGGTAGGGGCAATTCATGAATTGCCCCTGAGCGCGTGTAGTTTTGCGTAAGTCCTAAGAAAGTAAAAGCGACACTCAGCTATTCTCAATAAAAAGCAATAAATAATTAAAGCAACTTCAAATAGAATTAATAATCAAAATCTATACTTGTAATTTAATCAATTAAGATTTATGTATCAAGTGAAAAACAGAAAAAAAGCATGACAATTCCAGACTATTAATCAAATTAAGTAGCCTGGAATCGCAAAGAAAACATATTAAAAATCTGCCAAAAATTAAGTTATACAGGTATAGTAACGGTGGCAATAAAAGAATATTCTTATTTAGCTCTAATAAACTCTCCCCATAACTAGTTTTTATGTACTATATAATATATCCATTTAGTTGCGGTGTGACAGTTCTGGCTGCGGAATGTGGGTTGAATGGCTAGATTTAAATAAGTTTGGTGAAGTTCTATATAGCAGGTTGTTAGCGATTAAACACACAGCAGCAGATTTATCAGTACTGCTACACTGGAGAGTAACCCCAAGAACCACTGATTATGCTAAAGCGTTCTAAGTTCGAGACAACTCAGTCTCAGATTATGCACCGTTCTGAGGATCTGATTAGTGCAGCCTCAAATCGTTACCGCATTACGGTTCAGGTGGCAAATCGTGCTAAACGTCGGCGTTATGAAGATTTTGAAAATAACGAAGATGTGATGATGAAGCCAGTGCTAAGGGCAATTATCGAAATGTCCGATGAATTGACTCAGCCAGAAATTATCGGTGAATTATAAAAAAAGGTTTTAGAGAAGGTAGGATGAGCAAAAATTTATCGTTCATTCAACCCCTACTCAAGCCCTGGCAGACACTCACTGCCTTAATGGTAGTGGGTGTAATTGTTTTGGGTTCAGGGGGGGGCAAATTAATACATAGGAATTTATTTAGTATCCAACCTGCGATCGCTCAGAGAATCACTCCTAGCGATGTTTGGCAGTTAGTATATCAGCAATTGCCAGATTTCCCACGGGAAAATCAGTATATCAGCAAAGAAAATGGGAAAGTTGCCGAAAACAACACCTTAGTAAATCGCCTGATTAGATATCACATTTATACCAAAGGACGCGCCCCAATTTATCGCTTGGATTGGAAGCTGACTTTAGCTGATTACCTGGGTGCCAATGAAATTATGTATGATACTAGCTATCCAGGAAATGATTCACTACGGGAAAATCCGATGGAAGGCGATCGCAAAGCCATCAAGAGTCTCACCCGCAGCCAGCGAGATGCCCTAGTGCAAGTCTTAGTCAATATATTTAATCCTACTTCCCAAAATACCCTACCCCCTAGCCCCAACACCACACCCAGTCCGACTACATCCACTCCCCCACAGCCACCACAGGCACCACAACGAGGAGGTGCCGAATTACTGAGGTAACGAGAGAGTTATGAGTTGTAAATCAATAACTCTTAACTCCTAACTTTTTATGGAACGCGTTGTAAAAACCGGATTTGGTTGGCGTATTGGCTGGAACCCCGATGCATCTGAATATAAAGGTTTAGTCGGTACAGATGATTGGGCAATTGAGTTAACCGAAGCCGAGTTGAATGATTTTTGTCGTCTATTAGCACAGCTAGCAGACACCATGAAGCAACTCGCAACTGAATTAATGGAAGAGGAAAAAATTGCTTGTGAAGCCGAAAGCGATTTATTATGGATGGAGGTAGGAGGCTATCCTGATGATTACAGTCTGCGCTTCATCTTGAATAAAGGGCGATGTGTAGAAGGTAAATGGGATGCTTCTGCTGTTCCAGATTTACTGCAAGCTGCTGGGATGCTTAAAGTTTTTTAAATTTGCCTCTTGATTATCCCAAAGTTTTGCTGTATGATAATAATTCTGACCGGGGCGTAGCGCAGCTTGGTAGCGCGCCACTTTGGGGTAGTGGAGGTCGTGGGTTCGAATCCCGCCGCTCCGATTGATGATAAGCCATGCCTGCTAGTCTTTTCAAAAGATTGGCAGGTTTTTCAATCAGGTCTGCGAAACGATACCAAATCCCTAGCATAAAATCGTTACAGAATTACACCTAAGTAAGTGGGCGTGAATAATTAAAGGTTTGTAGTCAGGGCTTTAACCCTTAAAATAGGGCTGAAGCCCTGACTACAAGCTAATTTAATTAATTTTACATTACGTAATATAGTTTGATTTATTATTGCCTAATTACTTATCATTCCAAAGCTTCACTACAAATAATAATCGGAATTGGCTCAGACAGTGTAGGTAAACTATTATTATTCAGCCATTCGTGCATATTATGTTGTCGGTAAATTTGCACCAATTGATTAAACAATTCCTGACCGATGAAACCATTACGTCGCAGTATATTTAACTCTCGGTTGATTACTTGAATCATAGAACTACGAAACGCCTTTTCTAGAATATTAACTTCACCTTTTACTTTTTCGTCTATGATTGATTTAAAAAATATTCTCAGTTCACGGAGAATATACCGTTGTCCCTGAGTCAAACGCTGGTTAAATTCTCGTTCTGCTTGGCGGTGCTTCACTTCTTCTGCAAATTGATATTTGACACGCATCACAGCAGAGTTATGCTCTTTGCGAACTGTTAAAGTGGGAGTAGTAGAATCAGCTTTAATTGCACCCAGAATGCGGGGGATATCTCTAGAAACTATATTTCCCTCATCGTCTAATAAAAACAACTGCTGATAGCCTTTGATATCAGGTCGATTGGGGTCTGAAGCTTCACAGAAAACGTATGTTCCCTTCTGCTGCATAGAGAATTTAGCTGTACGAATACCATGTGGTAAATTAGCAATCCGCTCAAATTGACCAGGGTCTTCTTTCTGGAGTTTTATCAAAATTTCTTCAGCTTCATTTCAATCCAAGAAACCCTCTTCTTCTTCCATATCAAAGAGACTCAACTGTTTACCCTGTTGCTCATAAATGGCATACATAGCTTCTTCATTTAATTGTTCAGTTCGGTCAAGAATTGCAGAATCTTCACCAATAGAGTCATGAATTTCTTGAATTCTATTTTTAAGCTTTTGCTTCAAGCCTAAATTACGTTCAATACCTAATTCAGGTAAAAAGTTGTATGCATAAATTACATCTTTATCGCTACCAATTCTGTCAATGCGACCAAAAGGTTGAATTAGTTTTACTGGGTTCCAATGCAAATCATAATTTTTCTTTTGCAATGACAGGATAGATAATTTTAGGTTTATAAAATGCAGCGTAGTAATCACATGCGCGAAGTTCCCACCAGAAATTTCCTTTGTCAGAACGTTTTTCTAATTCATCTTGCCACTGTTTTAAATGTGTAAATATAGCTGGATAACGCTTAATATTAATACCGGTACGTGTAACAATCAGCCAGCGATTTTTGGACTCAATCCGCCACTGGCGAACATCATCACCTACAGCCAACAGGTTAAGAATTTTTGCACTTTTAGAGTCTTTATTAATTAGTTCTGCTCGTTTTGTTCCATCAATGATAAATGCCTTGTTAAAGCCAGTCTTAATGCCATAATAAATCTGACCATTGACATATTCACCTAATGGAACGCCGGCTGACTCCATCTTTCGTATACGACTAGTATAATTTGCATCAGTCAGCATCCAATCTGAACTTTTAAAAGCATCATTAGCTAGAATATGTCCGTTTTCCTGAATAATTTCTAGCACATTAGGATAAGGTGGTTTCAAAGATGTTACCTGGGTAAAATTACTTGAAGAGGTTGTATTTTTTCCATTTTGTGAGATAAAAATCATTACCAAAACAGCCGCGCTTTTAAATACTGGTAAGTCACCGAAATCTGTGATACTTTCAACATGACAACTATCAGCAATATGCTTTCGCAATTTTTCCCCGTATTTAGCGCGGAACCATTTATTAGAAGAAATAAACGTTAACATCCCACCTGGTTTTAAAAGTTGTAAAGCACGGGCATAAAATAAACAATTAGTGCATAAGGATGTTCTTTCAAAAGAGCCTCCACAACTGTTCTTTCACTTTGTCTTGACAACTCTTCTGATTGCAAATGTGCATAAATAATGTGAAAAGCATTATTAGCGCCACCAGAGGCTAATAATAAGGGAGCATCTCTAAGTTCGTTAGCAACTACATCAGTCAATTTTCGATGAGAAAGTTCTTTATTCACTCGTTCATAGTTCAATTGACTCCAAAACAATTTTTTGAGTGCATCAAGGCTTTTCAGATTTTGGAGTGAATTCAAGATAGACTCTTGCACTTCTAATACAGACATAAATATAAAGTTTTTACCAGTTGTGTATTTTTAAACTGCACAATAAACTCTGACCACGAAGCTTACACCTCGCAGTATTTCCAAAGTTTTGAAATAATCAAAAATTGCCGCTAGTCAGATAAAATTATGCTGCTTTTAAATTGTTGTATATCTCTCAATTAAAAACAATTAATTAATCTGTAATGAGATATTTATAGAAGTAGTATCTTTAAACAAAGATTCAAATTAAATTTAATTGACTTATGTGAAATTTCGTTCAGTAATTACACTGGATTCAAAAAAATATAGTATAAAACTTTATAAAAGCTGGAGAAGCCTACACATGACGCGTAATGCTGATAGGACTTACGCAAAAGTACACACTGTAGGGGCAATTCATGAATTGCCCCTACCTGAAAATAAGGGTTTCGGCTATTGTTTGCGTAAGTCCTGGCTGAAACTAGACTCTTTATGAAGGATAAATTTTTAACCCTGTCCGCAAAAAGACTAATAATAAAATTGCGTTAAGTCACGGACACCCGACAAAATTTGGTATGTTACTCATGCTCAAACGCAAAAGCAGCCGTAAAATCTCCTCAGTGGCTATGCTTGTGCTTGTTATATGCTTTACTCTGGTAAGTGTGCGTTCATTTGGGCAAACAATTATGACATCAGCACCCCAACTACTCACCGACCCATTTTTGCAACTGCCAACTGAAACCTCAGTGCGAGTAGTTTGGTTTACTGAGTTTGCTGGTGTTAATCACACAGTAACCTACGGGGAAAATCTCAAACAAACTGCTAAGGCAAATATTACCAAACTTAGTCGCACGCGTGAAGACCAAGAGTCAAGAGTTGCAAACCAAACCAAAGACGGCCAAGTTTATCAAAAACCCGTCCAGCGTGATATTTGGCGACATGAAGCTGAGGTGACTGGGTTAACTCCTGGTTTGCGGGTAAATTATAGTGTCACGAGTGTGCGAGAAGACAGCGAGAGTGTTAGCAGTGATGTTTTTAGCCTCGCAGCTACTCCAGAACCGGATACACCATTAAAAATTTTACTCACCTCTGACCATCAATTAAAGCCGATGACATCGGCAAATCTGCAAAAGGTGGTAGAAACGGTTGGACGAGTCGATGGAGTGTGGTTTGCAGGTGATTTGGTCAATGTTAGCGATCGCGCCTCAGAATGGTTTGATGATAATAGTGGTGGTGCGTTGTTTCCCGGTTTACAAGGTCGTGCTAAATATGACATGACACACGACGGTGTTAAGACAACCTACACTGGTGGGCAAATCATTCAACATGCACCCATGTTTACTTGCATTGGCAATCATGAGGTGATGGGGAGATTTGCCAGGACAGGAAGTTTAAATGATGAATTTGATGATACAATTCCCCGCGTCATTGCTCAAAAAATCTATCCAGATAAATCTTTAATAGATAATTCGTTTAATACTAATACCTACGAAGAGATTTTCTCTTTACCAAAAAGTAAAGAGGGTGGAAAAAGGTATTATGCAGTCAGTTTTGGTGATGTACGTTTGGTGGTACTGTACGCTACGAATATGTGGCGCACTCCCAACTTAGATGGAAAGCGTAAGGGTAGATATCAAGAAGCAGAAAAGGATTTAAAAAATCCTGAAAATTGGGGTTATGGACAGCTGATTTATGAGCCAATTGCTAAAGGCAGCAAGCAGTACAATTGGCTAAAGGCAGAACTCAACAGCCCTGAGTTTAAACAAGCAAAATACAAAGTTGTGATGTTTCATCATCCGCCCCACACTCTGGGCGATAATATAGTTCCTGCTTATACAGAACCAGTACAGAAAATTGAACGGGATAACAGCAATCTCAAAGCAGTGCGTTACGAGTACCCAAAAGATGCAGATTATATTATCCGCGATGTTGTCCCAATACTTGAAGCAGCTAATGTGCAATTAGTATTCTATGGGCATTCCCATTTGTGGAACCGCTTTGTTAGTCCCAGTGGAATGCACTTTCTGGAAACATCTAATGTGGGCAATACTTACGGTGCTGCTTGGGGTGACAGAAAGCGACAAGTGCCAATTGGGTATCAAGAGGATTATGTTAAGCTTGGTGATCCCAATGGTTTAGAACCGACAGTGCCAACAATTGCTCCCTTGCTGGGTGAAGATGGGAAGCCGAAGCCTTATATTGCGAGTAATGAGATTACGATTTTCAGTATCTTTGATACGGGGACAGGTACGATAAGTAGTTATCGCTTTGATACCCGCAAGCCTGATTCGGAAGTATTGAAGTTTGATGAATTTAAGTTGAAATAGGGAATACCTCCCCGCGTCTTGTTCATTGGGACTGATCGCACCTTTAGTTTGGCTGTCACGGAATGTATTGGAAATGGAGCTTTAGACTATTAATTGTATTCTTGGGGCTGTGGCTACTGTTGGATCTGGGTTGCCGCCTGGGAGCAGAGATTTTTTGGTTTCAGGAAGTCGGCTACCTCCAAGTATTTCTGTTGAGGATAGTGACTCGTGGTGTTTTGTGGGTAGTGGTGGCTGGGATAACTGCTGCCTATCTACTGCTAAACCTGGCTCTAGCACAACGGCTAAAATATCCCCAGTCTTTGAAGATTGAGTCAGCAGAACTCAGTAGTGAATTAACAAATTTTCTCAGTCGTGATTATCCAACACGCAACGAAACCCGGATACTTGCGCCGCAACGCTTTCAAACATTAAGATTGCGCTGGTTATTACCCCTAACTCTATTACTGAGCTTGTTGATCGGGTTGATGCTGGCTCACTATGGTCAAATTGCTCTTTTCTACTGGCATTTTCCAGTTAATAACGCTAGTCTACCCATTCCCGCCCTATTTCGACCAGAGACAATCTGGCAACTTTTGAGGCAGATTGTCTCTCAAGTCTGGGATCTCGGTTTAATTGTGGGAGTAGCGATCGCAATTTTAATTTATCCCCAATTTTTACTAACTGCGATCGCAGTTTTGTTTAGTCCCATTTTTGCATTCATCCTATGCCGTCACTGGCCAAAGGTGCTGCAATATTTCCACCCTACCCTTTTCAATAGCACTGAGCCTTTATTTGGTCAAGATATCAGCTTTTACGTATTTTCATTACCCTTTTGGGAACTGCTAGAACTCTGGCTGATGGGATTATGTTTGTATGGCTTCGTCGCCGTTACTCTGACTTATCTCCTGTCAGGGGATAGTTTGAGTCAGGGAATTTTCCCCGGTTTTTCGCCCCAGCAGCAGCGTCATTTATCCGGTATGGCTGGCTTATTGATGCTGGTAGTGGCTCTGAGTTATTGGCTGAGTCGCTATGAACTCGTGTATTCTACCCGTGGAGTCAGTTATGGTGCCAGCTATACGGATGTGACAACCCAGTTGCCAGCTTACACCGTCTTGTGCATCCTGGCAGTAGCGATCGCCTTTTACCTACTTTGGCGAACGTTTTTCTGGCGACCCAAATCTCAGTATCGCCGATTGATATTTTACGGGTTAGGGGTTTATCTAGTAATGGTTGCAGCCGCTGACGTTGTTCTACCTACTGTGGTGCAATATTTAATTGTTCAACCGAATGAGTTGCAACGAGAGCAACCCTACATTCAGCGTACTATCGCCTTGACTCGCCAAGCATTCGATTTAGAGGCGATCGATGCCAGAACCTTCAACCCGCAAGGAACATTGACTGAAGCTGATATTCAAAAGAATGACTTGACAATTCGGAATATTCGGCTTTGGGATCAGCGACCACTGTTAGAAACTAACCGTCAACTGCAACAAATTCGGCCGTATTATCGGTTCCCCGATGCCGATATTGACCGCTACACTCTCAAAACAGATGTAACTTCACGCCGACGACCTGCCACCCAAAAGCCGCTAGAACCTAAGCAGGAACCAATTGAATCAACAGAACACCGGCAGGTACTGATTGCCGCACGAGAATTAGACTACAGTGCCGTACCACAGGAAGCTCAAACATGGGTTAACCGCCGCCTTATTTATACCCACGGTTTTGGGTTTACTGTTAGCCCAGTTAATACAGTTGGGCCGGGCGGGCTACCAGAATATTTTGTCAAAGATATTAGCAGTGATAGTAGTGCCCTCACAACTTCCAATGAAGCCATTCGTGACAGCATTCCGATTGGGCAACCCCGGATTTATTATGGGGAGATTAATAATACTTATGTGATGACTGGCACAAGAGTTAGAGAGCTAGACTACCCCAGTGGTAGTGACAATGTTTACAACTCTTACGATGGTCTGGGTGGCGTTAAAATCGGTTCAGCATGGCGACGCTGGCTATTTGCGATGTATTTGAAAGATTGGCAGATGCTGCTGACGCGGGACTTTTTGCCAGATACAAAAGTGCTACTTCGGCGAAATATAAAGCAAAGAATTCAAACGATCGCACCCTTCCTCAAATTTGACAGCGACCCCTATTTAGTAGCTGCTGCTGCTAATCAAGATTTCCCCAGTAATCCCAGTTATCTTTACTGGATTGTTGATGCCTACACGACGAGCGATCGCTATCCTTACTCAGACACTGGTAGCGATGGGATCAACTACATTCGCAATTCTATCAAAGTGGTGATTGATGCCTATCACGGCACTGTTAAGTTTTATATTGCCGATCAGAGCGATCCGATCATTGCCACTTGGTCAGCGATATTTCCCAACCTGTTCAAACCGCTCAGTACAATGCCAGTCAATCTCCGCAGTCATACCCGGTATCCGGTGGACTTTTTCAAAATTCAATCTGAGCGGTTGATGACCTACCACATGACTGATCCCCAGGTATTTTACAATCGGGAAGACCAGTGGCAAATCCCCAACGAAATCTATGGCAGTGAAGCCCGTGCGGTAGAGCCGTATTATTTGATTACTAGTCTACCCACCGTAAGCTTTATTGGCGTTCGCGTTCGCGTCTCTGAAAGAGAAGCCTCTGGTAGAGAAGAATTTATTTTGCTTCTACCCTACACTCCCAAACAACGAACTAATTTAATCGCTTGGTTAGCGGCGCGATCGGATGGCAACAACTACGGTAGGCTGGTTCTATATGTCTTTCCTAAGGAACGTCTGGTTTATGGGCCAGAGCAAATCGAGGCGCGGATTAACCAAGACCCAGCAATTTCCCAGCAAATTTCCCTGTGGAATCGCCAGGGTTCAAGAGCCATTCAAGGCAATCTACTAGTAATTCCCATTGAGCAATCGCTGCTGTATGTCGAGCCAATCTATTTAGAAGCCACACAGAATAGTCTACCAACTTTGGTGCGGGTAGTCGTGGCTTACGAAAACCGGATTGTCATGGCACAAACCTTAGAACAAGCATTGCAGGGAATCTTTAAACCAGAGGTTACACCAGCCCCAGCGATTATTCGTCCCTTTCAAGAAGCAGCCCCGCCAGGTTAAGCGATTTTAAAACACATCGCAGGTAACTGGAGTTTAGACGCTCCGCTTCCGGGCTTGTCGTCAGACATTAACAAAATTTCTTGCAACAGACATAGTTTAATGGTTCAACATATTTAGTAGACACTAAAAGTTAATCGACATGCTACAAGATAACCAACTAGAGATTCGCCACGTTAGTCCGAAAGTGAGGCAGTTGATTAAAATGTACGCCGATGTTAATAACTGTACGCAAGCTGAGATGTTGGAACGCATTGTTTTGGAGTGGAACGCCCAACAAAGCGAGAGCGAACGACCGCCAGGAGACGAAGATGAATAGCTTTCTGCTACAATCTTTAGTCGGCTTTTAGCGAGAGGCTTTGATTAATTTGGCTCTCTAGTTCAAGAAGCATTTTCCAGAAATTGGGTCTTGTTTGAGGGATTGAATAAAATCCCTCAAAGTCATCATGCTGCCCGTTAAGGTGAATTTGGGAGTGCCATTTTGAGCAACAATTCTCACTTCACCATCTTGGATCTGAATCTTATGTTTAATGCTGTCCCATAGAGTATCGAAGCTCTGATCATCCTTGCAACCATTGGCTTCAAGGAACTTTTGACGCACTTCTGTTTTTAGTGCTAGTGCTTCCGCTGCTTGAGTACGCGCCTCAAAGTGCTTAACTACATCTTCATAAGCACTTTCCCTCAGAGTTCTGTTCTCAGCCTGAACTTGCTCTAACTGAGTTTTTATGGCTTGCAGTTGGGATGCTAAAGCAGCTGATTTATGGTATTCAACTTTTAAAGTTTGCTTTGCATTGGCTAACAAGGTTTTATAATCTAGCTGATCTTGATCTTGATTTTTTTCGGATTGCATTTTTATCTCTTGATCAACAGATTTTCGGTGATCAACTCTCATCAGTTATATGACAAAAACTGACGAGAGTTTGTTCAGGAGTGCTGTTAGCGGTAGCGGGGCATTTAGCCCCTGCTGAGTACTGAGTGCTGAGTAACCCTATATATAAATCTAGGGGATTGAAATAAGGACGCAAACTTTGCTCTCTACGAGACGCTAAGAGCGAAGGTGGCACTTAACGCTCGAAATAAATATGCATTTCTTTTTCCATGCCTCAAGGCACTTGCTCTAGACCAAGGTGATGCCTGGTTGGTCTAGTTTTACTTTTTGACTCAGCACTCTTTCGGTAAAGATTCTGTGGGTTATCTGAGTATTCGTTATTTTACC
Source organism: Nostoc sp. NOS(2021) (assembly GCF_017115025.1). Classification (GTDB taxonomy): domain Bacteria; phylum Cyanobacteriota; class Cyanobacteriia; order Cyanobacteriales; family Nostocaceae; genus Nostoc. Next base: position 13,946 of record NZ_JABXKM010000049.1, read on the forward strand.
AATAATGGTGATTCCGAGTGAGGATTCTCCTTGATACTACTCACACAAAAACTAATGTGGGAGCGGATAGCTCGCTCATAAACTCCAGTCTGCTGAGTGCGTACCCCTACAGCCTGATATATTAAGTTAATTTCTGGGAATTCAGACCAATACATCAAAAAAATGTCTTTAGCTGGAGTAATAATTTCATAATTATTCTCTTGTCTTTTCTTTCTGAGTTTACAATTATTTAGTTGTAATTTTTGTCTGAATAGTTTTTCAAATTCTGGAATTAAATCTGAAGTAGTTTTCATGGTTTATACACGTTAAAACGTGTTAAGGATGCAAAGACTATCTGGTGATATTACTAAGTATGACACTTCAGACACCTCTTACAATATAGTGTATCAGTTATCGGGTATTTGAGAAGGGGATTCAGACGTCGGGTAACTTGTTGGCGCAGCCCAAGGTAGAGAAGAGGCTGTGCGATCGCCACGACTTGTTGCTCATAAGTTTACATAGCAAAACTCTGCTATTTATTAACTTATACTTACTAATACTTACTAAGAGTTTGGCGTAGATGCATTTGCGGAGCGTCTCGTAGAGAAGCGGCTGGCCATGAGGCATCGCTTGTCATGCTGTATAAGTGTAGCTATTTAGCATATGCACCCTGTATAATTACATAGCTAAATCATTTTCGGGGTAGAGCCTTGCGGGGCAATCAGTACCTACAGGCTACAGCCCGGCCCTTCCAGACCCTCTGCAAAGCTGATTAATTCCAAGTAATCTGGATTTTCCACGAACTTTTTAGCAGCCAGCAATCCGGCAATGCTCCACGTTTGATAAATTCTGGCTTCCTTGCCAATCAAACGACCATTGTTGCCATCGTAGTATTCCGGGAATTTATCCTTAAATAAACGCCTTTCGGCAATAGCGATCGCAGCTTGGGCAAGTTCTGTTCGACCTGCTTTCAGTGCCGCAGCGGTAAATAACCACAGTAAAACGGGCCAATTACCGCCGTTGTGATAAGACCAAGCCCTGTTCTTAGAATCACATCCTGTAACAATTCTCCACTCTAAACCTTCCAAAGCTGGAAAGCAGATTTTAACAGGCATATAGCCGATCAAGTCTTGCCAGCGTTGAGCAAATAAATTCATAATGCTTTGAGATTCTTTTTCGCTTGCTAAGGAAGCTAAGATTGCCATCAGATTTCCCAGAGCAAAAAAGCGAAAATCTATCCGTCCCGGCCCCAGATTTCCCGCCAAATATCCTCCAGTTTCGGGCAACCATTCGGTCAACCAATTGGGGATGGATTCTGAGTTGATGTTGAATTTATTAACAATTTCTTTACCAAATTCGTTATCCTTGTAACGATAGATTTCCCCCAATCGCTTCAGGTCTAGCCAATAATAGTTGCGGATATGATATTTCAAAGATCCCAATCGCCTATTTACTTTGCTGAGGTAACTATCGCCATCCCCATCTGGTAAAAGCAATTCACTAGCAGCCCTGAGAGACGCATAGAATAACACCTGAATTTCTAGAGGATGTTCGTAGACTCCCATGCGACGGTCAATCATAAACGCGCCATCGGGAACTAACATTGTTGGGTACATAGAAAAGCGATGTACCAAGCAAAGATCCAAAATTAACTTGATTCCTGCTTGAAAATCTGGCTGACGCGCTAGGGCCAAATCGCCTGTAGCTTTTTCATGAGCTAGTAGCAGGAGAATCCACCACATACAGGAATCAATTGGGGGAACACGAGCGATCGCCTGCTCACCAAAATCAGCGACCAAAAATTCCTCATTCCCATTAAAATGTACTTTGAAACTGGCAGGCATTAACCCCGCTCCTGGTTCAAAGCAGTCTATCTGCTTTTCATGACTTTGTAATTTCAGTGTTTCTACTAAGAAATTGCGGACAATCTCTGGTTTGCCGTACATCAGAAACACCAAGGCAGAAGGGACAAAATCGCGGAGAAAGCACTGATCATAATTGAGTGCTTCTAACTCCGGATCGTGGGCGGCTACTGTCCCAATGGGTTTTCCCTGGTAATAAATTATGGACTTTTCCAACAGGTTCCAGGCTTCTGCTTCCAACAGACTGTTCTTATCGATGGCGCTAGTCATAGGCGTTTAATTCCACTAATAGTATGTATCGGCTCAATTGTGGAAAGTACGCAAGCCTTACCTCAAGCTGACCAAGTTTCCCGGAAGTCAGCATACAGAGTCAATCCACCATCTACAAACAACGTTTGTCCGGTGATGTAGGCGGCTTCATCCGAAGCTAAAAAAGCGACTGCGGCTGCCATCTCCTCAGAGAAGCCAGCACGCCCCATTGGGATGTGACTTTCCACGTAGGCGTAGCCCGTCGTAAACATCGCCTTTTTTAGGGTCATCTATCCAGTCTTGATTCATTGGTGTGTAGGCATAGCCCGTCGTAGACATCGTTGCTCCGGGGCCAATGGCATTGACACGAATACCTCGGTTAGCATATTCCAATGCTAAGATTTTGGTCAGGTTTTCCATACCGCCTTTGCTAATGGAATAACTGATATACATCGGTCGAGGAATAATTTCGTGAACATTGGAAATATTAATAATCACCCCCGAACGATTAAGAGACAGGAGGTGTTTAATAGTTTCACGGGCGCAGAGATAAGCACCCCGGAGATTTACTGCAATTACGCGGTCAAAGTCTGCTGTGGTAACTTCGTGGGATGGACTTTCCGTTTGAATGCCAGCATTGTTGACTAAAATATCTACACTGCCAAATTCCTTTACTACGGTGTTGACCATCTCAACAATGTCTGATTCTTGGGAGACATCTCCCTGAAGCAGCAGCGACTTCACACCCCAGTTTTCGATCATTTACGCAGGATTTTTGCAATGCCATCTCTTGCGTGTCTACCGCAGCTTTCGGGTCTTTGCGGTAATTGATGGCGATGTTGCACCCTTGTTGGGCAAGTCTGATAGCGATCGCCTGACCGATACCTGACGTTGCACCTGTAATTAAGGCATTCTTACCTTCTAACCCTATCATATTTCTTGCTCTAGCTGCCCTTGCTTGAATTCGCACTCAGTCAAACAATTTTAGATTTTAGATTATTCCTTTAATCCAAATAAACCACCCATTCCAAATCAATACTTCTCTACCAGAGGCTGCGCCAACGGCAGAGCTACGTAACCATGAAACGCTTACGCTATATACCTGTTTGAATCTTGAATTTTGAATTCCGCCTTGCAGTACTAGTTGGTATTAGGAAGAGCGCAAATTCGCTCGCACCTGTTCAGGAACTACTCAACAACTTGATTTTTATTTTCCAAGGCAAAGCCATTGTCTGCCACAGGAATTTTCCAGTGAACTACGTGATAGTCATCATCTAACAAAAATAAAACTTCCTCCCCAACTACCGTAATTTCGGCTGTTCACTCCATTACGAGTCGTCCCATAGTAAAACCCTGCTCCCGGACGAATTCTAATTGTCACTTGTCCGCCATTTCTAGTTGTGATTAGTCCGGCATGTACAGCCGCATTGCAAATTGAGGAATCGTCCGTATAAATGTCAGTGCCCCATACCTTGTAAATAGAACCATTTGGCGGGCAAATGAATACGAAATCTTGGTTTAGCTGTCCACGTAGATTTGAGGCTGTGCCATTCCATTGCAGTGATCCTGGCGATCGTGTTGAACCAAGTAAAATAAAACTTCCTCCCCAACTACCGTAGTTTCGGCTGTTCACTCCATTACGAGTCGTCCCATAGTAAAACCCTGCTCCCGGACGAATTCTAATTGTCACTTGTCCGCCATTTCTAGTTGTGATTAGTCCGGCATGTACAGCCGCATTGCAAATTGAGGAATCGTCCGTATAAACGTCAGTGCCCCATACCTTGTAAATAGAACCATTCGGTGGGCAAATGAATACGAAATCTTGGTTTAGCTGTCCACGTAGATTTGAGGCATTATCGCTCCAAGTTATTTGCGGTACTGAGGCCAATTGTGTTGTTCTGTGATCCCACAGTTTTGGAGTCTTTGGAGCTTTGGCTAGCGCAGAATCGACTAATGCTGTTGTTAAGGATATTACAAGCGAAACGAAAATCGGTAATCTCACGTCCACACTCCTTTCCTTAAAATCACACAATACCCTTCTGGTTCCAGAGAATACCACGTTCTTTGACCTGACTTTTAGGGTTATCTTTTTGGCGCAGCGATCGCTTACTATACCCCTATTCCGAATGGCACTAAGAAAAGCTCTAAGCTATACAGGATAAGCGCTACAGATTTTAAAGCTATTAAACAGTGTCGGGACGGGGCAGGCGATTGTCCTTGATGAAGTGTTGCGATCGCGAATGAAGTTTGCTCCTGGCGTAACCGCCCGCCTTGTTGGGATGCCTGTGGCGTTATTCCCAAATTATTAGCAGCAACTTCAACAAAACGTCTCCGAATTTATCGCACTTTGCTAAAAGTTATTGCTCACAAGGCTGTTCCTGACCGCCCGGCTAGAAATGAACCACGAGTCCGTAAACGTCGCCCCAAAATTTACCCCTTGATCACCAAACCCCGCCATGAATTCCGCAAGCAATTGCAAACTGCTTAAACCACAAGCGTTTCGGCTTTTCTTAGTGCCATTCGATCGTGAGCATTGCTGGTTATCTAGGCGATCGCGCCAAGGAAATCGCTGGATCGTTCAGGCGCTTGGCATTCAGGCATTGGCTATCCAAGCCGACAGCGCAATGATTGACGGAGGATTCAGCGCCTAACTGCCACAGGTGTAGTCAACTGCAAATATAAATCCTCAACAATGAGCGAAACTACACTACCTGCAAGTATGCTGAAACCTTAAGCCAGAGATATTTATAGCTTTTTGGGCCACAAATAAAGATTATAGAAGTATACTCATCTAAAATTGTCAATGTTTGTATAGATTGCATTTTTAGTATGTGGAATCCCAAAGAAGTATCTTTGTCAATGATGAACTTTTCATATATCTGGTTAAAACAGCATCGTATGATTGTTGGAGCAATGCTATTTGCGATCGCGATCGCAGGCTGTAATAACTCTGCCAAATCACAACAACCTGCTGCGAATACTCCATCGGTTGCAAATCTCATTGCGTCCAGTCCAACCCCAGCACCAGCCTCTCCCACAAAAAATGCTGCTGATACCAAGCCGCCTGAGCAGAAAGCAGTTCAAGTCATTCGTGACTATTACAGTGCGATCGCACGTCATGACTATAAACAAGCTTACTCGGTTTGGGAGGGAAATGGCGTTGCTAGCAAGCAGTCGTTTGAGCAGTTCAAGCAGGGGTTTGCTAACACCACATCTGTTGCTGTAGAGGTTGGAAAACCTGGTAGACCAGACCCAGGTGCAGGCTCAATCTACATTGAGATTCCGGTTACTGTGACTGCGGTCGCCACAAATGGAACTCCACAGCGATTTCGCGGCAGCTATGTACTGCGGCGAGTCAATAATGTTCCTGGCTCAACTCCAGAGCAGCAAAGATGGCATCTCTACTCGGCAAAAATTACTCTAGTCTTGTAGCCTGTCTTAAATCTAGTTCAAGATCCCACCTCTGACCGTAAGGGCTAGAGAGGGATTTTTGGGTATTGGGTATTGGGTGTTAGGGATTGGGTTGCTAGTTTAAATTATTTGCTTTCTCAACTGCTCCCTTTAACTCTTCAAAGGTAATACTACCGTCTTTGTCTAAATCATAATTTACTAGCAATTCCTGGGGACTAGTGCTATTTGTTTCTGATGAAATGATTGCACTTAAGCCAGGACTTAAAAAAAGATCATTAATGGAGATTTTGCCGTCTTGATCGCTATCTAAGGTATTAAAAAGAGATTGAAGCTCTTGCTCGGTTGTCATAAGTTTCTATCTGAATTAGTCTTTCAACTTAATATCTCATTAATCTCTGATTATCTCTCAAAATTAAATAAACTTGTATCTTTAGACGTAGAAACGGCTATCGCTAGGGCTTAGACTGGGTGTACGCTCTGGGTTACAGGGTTTACAGTCTGACGATGAAAATAAATCGACATGGACGCGCCTTCTTTCTAACGTAGTCAGATATACAGCTAATCTTCAGTCATGGCTTAGACAATGACCGCGATACTTACGGCGGGCTACGCCTACGCACTTTGTTTGGTGTCTGCCTGTTCAGTGCTGCAAGAATCCGCGAAGCCTGCACCCTGTTGACTCAAGACATTTACACACCCAAGGAAAGCGTTAGACCCAGGCTGATTATTAGGAAGTCAAACACCAAAAGGAAGATGTAATTCGTAATTCGTAATTTTAAAGAGTTCAATTCTATATTTAAAGTGGGGTTTAAATTCCCACTTGAAACATAGTTATGAATTACGTTTAAACAGCAGCGAGAGTAGGTGCAGCGAATTTAGCATATCGCTCAATGTAGAATTCTTTAGAGTGAGCGATCGCTTTCACAGATTCACGCTCTTTCAAAGCACGTTTCCATTGGCGTAGACGGGTAAATTGCTCTGGTATTCCAAAGCCGCGATACTGCTTGAGTGCAGCCCAGCGCTCAAACCAAGGGAAATAGGTGAAATCGACCAAACTAATGGATTCACCAAACCAGTAAGGGCCTTCTCCAGATAGCTTTGCTAAACCTTGGTTTTCAATGAATTCCAGATGTTTATATAGTTCCTGTTTAGCTTCCTCTTGTTTTTCGGGATCTGAACTCCGCAACAGGGTAGAAAAAGCGGGAACGAACCTAGTGTTAGCAAAATCGATCCAGATGCGAGCCTGTGCCCTATCAATGGGGCTGCTGGGTAACAGTGGTGGATTGGGAAATACCTCATCGAGATACTCGTTAATTACTGCTGACTCCCAAACTTGGTTATCGCCATGAGTTATTGCAGGCACTTTCCCATAGGGGGAAACTTTGGTAAATCCTTCAGGCTTATTTTGCAAATCAATCTCAATCAAATCGAAGTCGATGCCTTTCTCTTGGAGTACCAAGCGGGTACGGTGAGCATAAGGACAAACAATTGCACTGTATACTTTAATTTCAGCCATGTTTAAGTACCTTAGTAAATAGGACTTGTTAATCGGCATTGGGAATTGAATTTTCATCAAAAATCCCAAATCTTAAATTATTAGTGTCACAAAATCTTTTTGAAGCGAATGTAGAGTCAAAAATTCTCGACACTAACCAAACTTTGAAACTGGAGTCATACTCAAATAACCCAAAATTCTTGGTGAGGGTAGGGAATAGTTGTTTTTCCCCCAGCCCCCCTGCTCCCC
>NZ_JABXKM010000072.1 GCF_017115025.1 Nostoc sp. NOS(2021)
TTTGGCGGGGTGGGGTTCTTCGGGTTTAATAAGTAATCAAGCGGACATGATATAATTACGCCATTTGCCTAGCCATTAACTGGGCAAACAGACCTTCAATAGCAGCTAGTTCCTCAAAACAAAAGTTCCTTGTTGTACAACCCGACCTCCTTGGAGTACATAAATGCGGTGAGCGTTACAGATGTTAATAAGTCGGTGAGCGATCGCTATTCTGGTAAGTTTTAAGTAGTTATCTAAACTTTCACGGTTCTATCGCCTGGGTTCTTTTATCGAGCGCACTGGTAGCCCCATCATAAGTTCTAGCTTAATTTGTCGAGTATAGTTTTTACTCCAAACGGCGATCGCACGTTCTTGTGCCAAAATCCTTCTGCTACAATTTGCTTGTGTGACACAATTCTAAATAAATTAGTCATGCTTTCGTCACAATATTGCCATAGCTCTGTCAATATAACGTGTGATGCTAAAGCTCTGGGTTAAAAAATAGGCTCAGTCTATATTAAACCCACACACCAGAGTCTACCGAGAAGAATCACTATAAGCCACTAACCCTTATTAGGATGATTCTTCTAATCCAAGTTGTCAGAATTCTCATAGTTAGAAGGAACAAAAAGATGAATTGGAAAGTGCTTGCTTTGCTCCCTGCCTTGACTTTAGCTACTGCTGTGCCTGCTTACTCTTTAACCAATAATAAAAACCACAATACGACTGCTTCCTACGTTGCTCAAAATGCTCCGCAAGGCAACACCATGAAAAATCCTAATGCTGTGCACAGGTCTAATGCTGTGCATAGGTCTAATAGTACGGCAAACCATAGTAACGTACTGAGAGTAGGTAGTAGAGGAGAGGCAGTCAAAACTGCTCAGAATTCTTTAAAGCAGCAAGGATTCTATACAGCGAATGTGAATGGTGTCTTTGATAACAAGACACGTTCAGCAGTGATCAAATTTCAGAAGTCTAAAGGATTAAGAGCAGACGGAATAATTGGACACCGGACTTTGGCATATCTGAAATAAGATGGTTTCAGCTTGTTGACTAGATTTCAAACAAAACCACTCGACACCCACGATTTTGATCCAGATTAAGGACAGAATGGGTCAAGAACGATGAAGAAATGGATAAGCACCTGTTATAATTCCACATGCTTATTGCTCAAATGCATTAAATTATCAAAGGTTAGGAATTTACACTCCCCTGGTTGAACAAATTTCTCTACGCTCATTTGTTCGGAAAGCCAGGGGATTCTACATTTACAGACTCGGCGTTAGACAGCAGGCTTGCGCCCTTATGGGTGAAGTTCCTACGTCGCTAACGGCAGGAAATCAAATTATTCTTGCAGACGGGCAATTACACAGTGCATAACTTTAATTTCATTAACAATTCGATCCAGTTCTGTGGATAGGGGAGTTTGTTCTCGAACGGCTTGTAATATGGGAGTTAAAGTGTTGGAATTTGTGGCAATCTCTGATAAACGGGCAGTATGTAGCTGTTCAATTTGGTCATGAATTACTTCGAGATAGCTATCCAGGGCTGGTAATGGTTGGGGTGGCTGTCCCTGGCCAAGGGCATCTGCTAAGTTTTCCAAAACTTGGACAATGGTATCGGTAAGCCGCTTGAGTTCAGTAAATTGGTACTCGCCGCTAAATTCCGGTAGATGTTCTGCCAAAGTTGTAACTGAACTGAAAAAGCCCCGAATGTATGCCATCAGTGTCATTACAGGTTCGATTTCTCCCTGAATGTGACGAGGTTCGCTGAACAATCGTTGAGCGGCGGCGTTAGCGTTGGCATTCTCTAGTGCTGCTTGATGACGTAGCATATTGATAGAATCAGCAAAGGCATTATCTTCTGGATGGAGATAGTTAGCTACTACTTGCTGAAAGTAGGCAAGATTGGCTCTAATTGTCTTTTCCAGTTGTGCAGGAAGTTGCTGTCGTTCCCAACGAGGGAACAGCAAATAGCTGCCAAGCAGTGCTAAGACACCCCCAGCGAAACTATCGAAGATACGCAATACTCCAACCTTCCAGCCACCTGCACTAATAATGTTGAGTAGCAAGATGATGGCGGGAGTGAGCAGTATAATGAATATGCTGTAGCTTAACGATCGCACCGACATCGCAACAAACACCAGCAGCAGGAAACAGACTGCGATCGCCAATGGATTCTTAACTAGTAAAACCAGAGCAATACCAATAATTCCACCCAAAATAGTGCCGATGACTCTTTGGACTGTTGTCTCGGATGTTCCACCAAAGTTGGGTTTAAGTGCAACTAGAGCTGTTAGCGTTATCCAGTAACCTCTAGGTAGTTGCAATACTGAGGCAAGTAATTCAGCAAAAGTTGTGATCAGTGCTAGGCGCAAGGCGTGACGAAATAGGACTGAATCAAAAGTGAAGTTATTTCGCAGCGTATCAATAATTGCAGAACGCTCTGGTTGGGCTGGGGGAGAAATATTTCGCTGGGCAATGCTGCGCGGTTTTCCCTGGATTAAATCTGTAACAATATCTGCATCAGTATGAATTTGCTGTGCCAACTTTGTCAGACTAGCTGTAATCTTCCCAAGGTTGAGTAGATCGGAATATTCATCTGTCTGAGCATTTATTGTTTGATTCAGGACTTGAGAACGCAGAACTTGCCGTTGGTGTTCCAGTGCTTCAACTGTCCGATCCAGATCCCCCAGGTGAACTGAGTTTTTTCCTTTGGCGATCGCTTCTGATAACATTTGTAGAGCAATTGCCAACTGTTCGATCACTTGCTGAATTTCTCTCTGTAACCGAGAAAATAGTTGATGTTCGGATGCGATCGCTAACAGTTCGCTCAGTGCTACAACAGAATTGACAATTTGATTTGCATCCTCGATTAACACTAGTAAGTGATTTCCCCGCAGGTTAGCTCCTTTTTGCCTAGTCCAGATAGTTGTCCAGACGCTACGGGCAGATGTCAAGTTCTGAATGACGGTATCCTGAGCTTGCAAAAATCGCTGTACCCACTCTTGACGATCCTGTGGATTTAATCCTCTTGAGCTTGCCAAGTCTACAAATTTGCTCAATGAGAGATAACAGTTAGCGACTGTCTGCATTGCAGGTATGTCAGGACGCACCACCCACACTCCTAATAACAACACAGTTGTCCATGTTCCACCAGCCAGACATAGCGCACAGTGTTGAATAAGAGTAGACAAATTGGAAAATGAAGCGAATTTAGCCAGCGAGATCACAAACATAATCGAAGTAACCAAGCTGACAGATGCAGCCACGTTGCCATAGAGACTTGCTAAACCTGCTATAAATATCACCAAGAATGTCGTCGGGACAGCTAACCAGAGATGACTGCTAACCAGACTCGCGATCAAGAACATCACAGTTACCCCAATCGTAGCTGCGATCATCGCAGTCGCTCTCTGACGGTAGGCTCCGTCAACATTTACCATCCCAACGAACCAAGCTGCCATAGTGGCGATCGCACTTTCAGCAGCATGACCTGTAATCATTCCAACTCCAATTGGGACACCCAGTATAAAAAGGCTACGCAATCCAGAGAAAATAGCGGGCTTACCTGGCTGGAGTTGAAACTGTTGTAACAACCAACTGAGAGGACGTTTATCTGTAAATGGCATTATTAGACTGGCAACTATAACAAAGCAGATCGCTTCTTACAGCATTTTAGCCAGATATAACTAGGTAGAGGATGACTGAAAGTAAGGGCTGGGGGAGAGGTCAAATAAGACTTGTCGAACTCACGTTAAATTTAGGAGCGTTAGGTATTGTACCAATGATGGCATTGTTCTAAAACAGCCACAGCCAAACTGGGAGAGTAACCAGCAATACTATAGCCCCAGCAGCTAAGGCAGTAACTGCTAGATCGCGATCGAGATTGAATGTCTCAGCAATTACCAGTGTGGCGAAAGCTGGAGGCATAGCCATTTGTAGGATAATGACTTTTGCGATCGCCCCAGTTAATCCAAACAGTGGTAAGATACTGCCCAATATCAAGGGAACTAGCAGCATTTTGATTCCCAAGCTCATCCCTACTTGTGGTAGGCTACGCCAAGATTTGAGCAGCGCCAGTCGCATCCCAATTAACATCAAAGATAAAGCTACAACACTCCAAGCAAATTTCTCTAACCAGAATTCCGCGACTGTGGGAATTGTCGCTTGTCGAAACAGTAAGCCAAATCCGAAACCCCACAGCGCAGGATTAATTAAGATCGCCCTAGCAGTCTGCCAATAATTATGGATACCACCGCCAAAACGCGCTGCTAGTAAGACACCCAAGCCATAAGTTCCTGGGAATGAACCTAACAAATCGTAAAATAGCGCCCAAGCAAAGTATTCCTTGCCTACCATTGCTAAGGTAATGGGAAAGCCAAGATAACCTGTGTTACCCAACATTGCGGCTAATATCAAGCTAGCCTGAGTTGGTGGTTGGGGGACGGTATTTTTAAAATAGGCTTGTCCTTTAATTCCTAGCCAAGCTAAAAATCCTCCTAGTAAAATGGCTAGGTAAGCGATCGCAGGTGCAATCCAAATTTGCCCCGATAAGCTGGATTGGCGCAAAAACGATACTATGCTGATGGGTACTCCCACCCAAAAAAGAAACTGTCCTAAATGTGTAGGAACTGTCACAGGTAGTTTGCGTCCCAGAATAAAACCTACCAGGACTAATCCTCCCAGCTTGACGTATAGTTCTAAAAGGTTTATCAAGATTGCGCCTAAAAACCACAGATGTAAAATGCTACCTGTTACGTCTACTTTTGTCCAGTGCAAAATCTGTTATGGCTATCCCACAAAAACAGGAGTTTACCCTTGAATAAGGCTGGGTTTTCTGGAAGACCGCAAAACTCATCGAATGACCTTGGTGATGATATTCCAGTGGCTGTACGCGATACCCCTGATGCAACACCTAAAATTTGGTTGCAAACTCAAATTGTGCTGATTGGCGGAGTTGCACTATTTGTGCTGCTGGCTTTAATTAGCGGTTTTTTGTTTTTCGTCACTGCACCCAAAAAAACCGCCGATTCTCAACCCTCGGTCACTAGTTCTACACCTACACCGACTACAGAATCTGGTAATGTCGATACTGTGTTAGGGCATCTGGCATACCCAGAAGCCCCGGAGTCAGAACTAGTAACCATCTCCCCAAATAGGGGCATTAGAATGCGAAAAGCTGCTGCCCAAAAGTTTGAGGAGATGGTAACAGCAGCGCGGAGTGCAGGTGTAATTTTAGTACCAATTTCTGGCTTTCGCTCAATCAAAGACCAGGAGCAGTTGTTTTTTGCTGTCGGTGCCCAACGAAATCAAACGCCAGCAGAACGAGCTGCCCTCAGCGCTCCTCCTGGTCATAGCGAACATCACACAGGTTATGCTGTGGATATTGGAGACGGAGCAGTACCAGCAACAAATCTCCAAACGAACTTTGACAATACCAAGGCTTATCGGTGGATGCAAGCAAATGCAGCGCGTTTCAGCTTTGAAATGTCATTTCCTAAAGATAATGTTCAAGGTGTGAGTTATGAGCCTTGGCACTGGCGTTTTGTCGGCGATCGCGATAGTTTGGAAATGTTCTACAAAGCCAGAAATTTGAAACCCGCTAAGATCCCTCAATAACAGCGCTTTACACAGAAAGAGTATGAATGAGATTCTGGTTGATTTTATCGATGAATTTTTGAGACAAAATGAACCCTCCAGCAAAACTGACGACAAGGGTGCAGCATGACCAAGGGTAGCAAGCCAGACAATGAGGGTGCAACTCCAGAAGAAATCTCTCGACACGCAGCTACTGAACGTCGGCAATGCTACGAGATAGAAGTAAAGTATGGGTGGAAACTACTACGGATAGAACCAACTGGAGACAAAATTCTGAAATACAACTGTGTATTTGAGGGCGAAACCGAATTCCCAAACTATATGGAGGATTAACCGATGGGACGAAAATACATCATTTTCCGTGCCGAGATGACTGAGGAACATGACGCCCAAAAAAGGTCACTTACTCACACCGGAGCGCTTACCGACATCCTTGCTGAACATTTTGACTCTTCCTCACGCGCCTTGCCTACACCCGGTTACAGGTTAAGAGAATATCACAAAATTGAACAGTTCGCTGATTCTCGGTTTCCAGGTGCTAGTACTCACAGTAGAGTAGGGGATTGGGAAGTAACGAGGGTTGAAGAGTATTCCTCAGAACTGCCGATAAGCGATTTTGAAGCAATAGTTATTTGCTACTGCCATTATTCTCCTGTAACTACTTCCTTGGAACCATTACCTGAAATTCAAGGTACACAGAAGTTGCAGGAAGTTTAATAGGAGATGAATGAATAAGCCTCTTGTCAGGAGTCATTAGTTTTACCCCCTCTCCCCTAATGGAGGCTGAAGCACTAGTTCCGTAAGGACTGGACAGTAGTATTCAGCAATTTTTTTAGCGATCGCATCTGGTCGGGAAATTTTATCTAGATTGCAAAGTAAAATCACGGTAATTTTGTCATCAATAAAGCGGGTAATGTTACTTGCGAATCCTAATATCGAACCATTATGACCAACTACTCGGCGATCGCCATAATTAAATACCCACCAACCTAAACCTGCAACATATCTCAACTTTTCCCAATCATCACCCTGATTTGAAAAATGAGGAGTCCACATTTTATCAAGGGTTGATTGCTTTAGCAGAGTTGCACCACAAAGCCCCTGTTCCCACTTCACCATATCTTCTACACTGGAAAGTTGACCTCCAGCAGAATAGGTGACTGAGGGACTGTAGTAAGGTTTGTTAACAAGCTTGCTGTTTGGCAACCGATAGCCAGCAGCCCGGTGTGGCACAATGTCACGGGGATTATTCATCACAGTTGCATTCATTCCCAAAGGAGCAAAAATGCGATCTTGCAACAAATCTCCATAAGATTGTCCAGTTACCTTTTCTAGGATCAAACCCAATAGATAGTAGCCTGTGTTGTCATAGGCGCTAAATTCGCCCGGTTGGAACTTGAGGGGTAGGTGAGTAGCTAGAGCTAAAATTTCAGATTTAGATAAATCAAGATGGGTAATTTCCCAGTAGTTTGGGGCATCGGTATAGCTGGGAATTCCAGACTGATGAGACAGAATATGCTCGATTGTGACATTTTGCCACGTTATGGGTAGATGATCGAGATAATCTGCGATCGCATCTTCTAGCGAAATTATCCCTTGCTCCACCAGCATCATTGTGACTGTAGCGGTGAAAGTTTTACCGACAGACGCAATTTCATAAACTGTATGTTCAGTAGCTGGAACGGAGTGTTCAATATTCGCCAGTCCATAGCCCTTAACTAAAACAGGTATGCCTTCCTGCACCACTGCAACAGAAAGTCCAGGAATCTGGTTTTTAGTCATTGTGGCTCGAATATAGTCGTCAATCACGATTTACCTCATTTTTGTTTGGCGAGGGCGAGACAAAATAATTCTAAATTCAAAATGTATTTTTAATCCAATACAGTTCAGTTAAGCATTTCTTCCTTCTCTTTCTTCTCTTCCTTTGCGTCCTTCTCTACGAGACGCTACGCGAACGCGTCCTTCTCTAACGAGACGCTGCGCGAACGCGGTTCGTTAAAAAAATTGACTTTGACAAAGAGTTAAGCCTTAACTGAACCGTATTGATTTTTAATCCTTCCTTCTCCTAGTCTCCAGTCACATGTCCTGAATTGGGGGTTTTAGCTTCTGATGGGTCAGGCTGAGGTTTTTGATACTTACCTGGATACTTGTGCTGAAAATAAGCTTCCAACACTTGTAAAACCATCGGGCCACAAATAGTACCGCCATGCTCGCCAGTATTTTCACCAAAGGCCACAACCACAATTTCCGGCTTATTACTGGGGGCATAACCACCAAACCAAGTATGATTTGGACGACCACCACCAGCTTCAGCAGTGCCACTCTTTCCAGACGCTGGGGGAATTGTCGGTACGTTCAAACTTTTACCTGTACCCTCACTCACGACCTTCCGCAGTCCCTCACGGAGAACTTTGATAGTTTCCGGCTTCATATTTAAGGATGAGCGCCAACTTTTTGCTTCTTCGTTGTCTTTGAGTAAATGCGGTTGAACTCGATAGCCACCATTAGCAGGGACAGAAAACATAATCGCCGATTGCAGGGGTGTCACTTGCAAAGCGCCTTGACCAATTGACATATTAATGGTGTCGCCGACAGTCCAAGGCGTCTTCAAAACTCTCTGCTTCCATGTTTCATCTGGAACCAAACCTCTTGATTCTTCGTTGGCAAATTCAATACCAGTTTTTTGACCAAATCCGTATTTGCGACTCCATTCGATTAAAGTTGGGCCACCAACTTTTCTGCCAACTTGATAGAAGAAAGTATCACTACTCATAGCGATGGCTCTGGGAAATCCCAATGTCCCGAATCCGGCGTGGTTCCACTCACCAAAAGTCACCCCCCCAACAGTCAGGGAACCAAAGGTCTGTAATACTGAGTCTGGGGAGAATTGACCTGATTCCAGTCCAGCTGTTGTAGTGACAATTTTGAAGGTACTGGCGGGTGGAAAGGCGCTCAGGGTACGATTGATCAAGGGATGCTCTTTACCTTGCACGCTTTCCCAATCTTTCTGAGAGAGTTTTTGTTTAGAAAAAATATTTGGGTCAAAGGTGGGGTAAGATACCATTGCTAAAACAGCACCATTCTTTGGATCAATTGCAGCGATCGCACCTCGGTGATTTCCCAAAGCTTTTTCTGCTGCCTGTTGCACATCTAAATCTATGGTCAGGTGCAAATCGTTACCAGCTTTTGCCTGTTTCTCTCCCAAAACCCGGATTGGTCTACCCGCACCATCTACTTCCACCTGCTGACCACCCCATTCGCCCCGCAGAGTTTTCTCATAAGCCTTTTCCACCCCCATCTGACCGATTACATCTCCTAGTCGGTAGCCTAACTGTTTCTTGTCATTTAACTGGTCGGCGGTCAACTCCCGCGTATAACCTAGTACATGTGCCAATTCCTTGCCGTGGGGATAATAACGCACAGAATCTGTATTTATTTCCACTTCCGGCAGTTCATTTTTATACTCCTTTAATGCCGTGATTTCTGCTTCATTTAGATCACGAGCAACCCGGATGAGTGAAGAAGAATTAGCACCTGCTTGTTCTAATTTCTTTTCCATCTCATCTTGCGGAATGTTGAGAATTTGCGCTAGACGCGGGCCGACTACAGACCAGGAAGGCTTTGTATGTGCCATCGGCCACAAATATACAGAGCTAGGATAGCGAGTACTGGCTAAAAGTTTGCCATTTCGGTCAAAAATATTGCCCCGTTCCGGTTGTTTAAGAATCATCCGAATTCGGTTCGCTTCGGCTCGTTCCCGGAGTTTTGGCCCTTCAACAATTTGCAAATATGCCAAACGAGCCTCAATACCAACGGTCATTAATAGGGTAAATACGATTAAAAATATTGATTGGAAACTACGTCCAACTGTACGTGTATCTTTTTTGCTGCCAAGTGATGGGAACATAAACAATTCAAAATTCTAAATTCAAAATGAATAAACGCAATCCTAGCTAGCCTTTTAACTATTGCTAAGATGTAATTTTAATGCATGTTAGGTTAATCAAAGAATATCTAAGTAGCAGCATAAGTATATACATTTATCGTCAGATCATCCTCGGTAATGGGTATAAAGGAATCGGGCGAGTATATTCTTGAACAATTGTTTTTGGCGGATACAATAAACCAAAGTGTCAAATCTAGTCTGCCCAATAGACTACATCAATTGACAAACTAACGTAAGATCACGGCATTCTACTGAGGATTATGGCTCAAATTGTCATGCAGAATCAGAGGGGGATAACAACTTTTCAGCCACTTGATGTTGAACTGCGTAACGTCTTCAAGTTTTTTAACCAAGAACCAGCAGTACATGGAATCGATTTGGATGTCAGACAAGGAGAATTTTTTAGTATTTTAGGCCCCTCCGGTTGTGGTAAAACAACAACACTGCGCTTAATTGCTGGGTTTGAAATCGCTGACGCTGGCAAGGTGTTGATTCAGGGTCAGTCTATGACTAATGTGCCGCCTTACCGCCGACCCGTCAATACTGTATTTCAAAGTTACGCTCTATTTAACCACCTGAATGTCTGGGATAACATCGCCTTTGGACTGAGGTTAAAAAAAATACCTAAATCGGAAATTGAAGCTAGAGTCCAAGAAGCTTTAAAACTCGTGAAAATGGAAAGTTTGCGATCGCGCTTTCCCAATCAACTTTCTGGTGGTCAACAGCAGCGAGTTGCCTTAGCAAGGGCTTTAGTCAACCGTCCCACCGTCGTACTACTGGATGAACCTTTAGGAGCGTTAGATTTAAAACTGCGTAAGGAAATGCAGGTTGAGTTATCAAATTTACACAAAGGCTTGGGAGTTACCTTTGTGATGGTGACACACGATCAAGAAGAAGCATTGTGTTTGAGCGATCGCATTGCCGTGATGAACCAAGGCAAAATTGAACAAGTTGGCACTCCCAGCCAAATTTACGAACGTCCCCTGACATCTTTTGTTGCTGATTTTATTGGCGATACTAATTTATTCAGTGGTGAAATTGTCGCGGTAGACTCCTCTAATGTGCAAATTTCGACAAAAACGGGACTGTCAATTGTCATTAGCCGCGCTGAAGATACACCAACTGAATTATCACAAGCGGTGGTAGTGAGTGTCCGCCCAGAAAAAATACAGCTTTCACTTTATCCACCCAATTTGCCAGCTAACTGCTTTGAAGGACGGCTTGTGAATGTTATGTATTTAGGCACACACGTTAATTATGTTGTGGAATTAACAAATGGCATTAGCGTCAATGTGTTGCAACCTAATACTTTTGGCGGTTTACCAGACCGCGACACGCCCATCTACGCTTGGTGGACAGAAAATGATTGTTTAGCTATTAGTCAATAGTTATAAATTCAGTAATGGAATAATACCTTGACCGAATTTTAGATTTTAAATTTTGGATAATGGAATTGAAGATTCAAAAGCCTTCGACTGAGCACTCACGCCGAAGTCCAAAATTTAAAAAGGGTTGCGATCAAGCGAATTTATACTCGCTCTGCGAAAAGCAAGCTACGTAAAACAATTCTTTAATCCGTCTTGGAAAGTTCTGAGCGTCGTCAGGCGATCCTCAGACTTTCCGCAAAATCTAAAATTAAATGGCAGAGCTAGTGACTTGATTGCTCTTTTCAATCTAAAATCTAAAATCCTCTCATTGTGTGACCCCGTACTAAGAATATCAACCCATGTCAATTTTGAAAAGAGTTCCTTGGGTGTCTCTGGCGCTAGTGCTGCTTAGTTACAGTACTTTGGGCTGGGTAATATCTGAAACACATGCTCCTCTGTTTGTGTGGCTGGCAACTGTGATTGCTATCTTGCTGTTAATAGTAACGGTGACTGCTCCTTGGCCGAAGATGACATATTACTACAGTATTTTGCTTAAATCAAATACCAGGTCTTTCGGCGCTGCCGTCTTAGCAGCTTTCTTATTTTTTCTCATGATTGCCTGGTTTCAGATATTTCTTGATACCTTACTGATCATTTCAGCGACTATATTAGTCAGGATAGACTTTCAAAGAGCGGGTCTTCGGGAAGGGCTAGCCTTTTCAACTGCGTCTATCTTTTCATTGGGAGGTTTAGCTTTGGGGGCGCTAATCTACAAGTTAATATATTCCCAAATTCAGCTAACGTGATGAAGTATACCCAAAAAATGCTAGCAATGCCTGCAGTGGGCTGCGCCAACGCTTCAGAACCGATATTACTTACCAAAAGATTTCTTTTTGGCTGAGATTGCCGACTTTTTTAAGAAGTCGGAAATCTTGTTCTTCAATACTTACTTGGGTTCAAAATGCAGGCTGTTCAAACAGCAGTAGAGAGAGGAAAAAATCCATGATAAAAATTGACACCCAACTAGTAACAACTGCTTTTGTTGCAGATTCTCCTACTTCCTTTGCTCCTCCCTTAGTAGTTAACCCCCAACTACAGCCAATGACAGCAACCAGCACTCCAAAAATAAACCCTTTTAACAAAATAATAAATAAATCTGACGGTTCTAAAAAATCTCTGACTGATTCTAAAAATGTTTCGGGAATAATTTGGTAAAACTGTGATGCGGCAAAAACTCCGCCGATGATGCCCGTAACTAAAGCCAAAATCGTCATCAAAGGCACCATCAAACAACAAGCAATTACTCTCGGAAGTACTAGATAATCAATTGGATCAGTTTTGAGCATATAAAGTGCATCAATTTGCTCTGTTACCCGCATTGCACCTATTTCTGCGGCAAAAGCAGAACCTACTTGTCCCGCCATAATACTAGCGGTCAAAATTGGAGCCAATTCTCTACAAAAAGCTAAGGCAAAAGCACCTCCCACAGCATTGACAGCCCCAAATCGGACTAATTCCCTCGCCGTCTGAATAGTAAAAATCATTCCGGCAAAACCACTGACAAGGAGAACTGGAGAGATAGAAACTGGCCCAGCAGTCACCAGATGTTGCAGAATCTTGCGGTAGTACGTTTTTCCTTGGAGAAAATGTAGCCACACTTGACCGAAAAGCAGTACTGCCGCAAAACAGCGTCCAATCCCAGATTGCTCGAAATTTGTTTTTAGTCGCAATTTTATCGTCCTTAAGACTGACTTTTTTTGCACATATGTGATATCAATTCTCCAAAATAAGACTACAGATACAAATGGTGGAAACCCAGCCAGATGTAATCTGACTTTCTCAATTATGTAGACGCACAAAGTACGTCTTCCCGCAGGATATTACGAATTGGTATTAGGGTATGGTACATGAACAGACGCACTAGATGTTTACCCTCAAAGTTGAGGAGTTGTTTGGGCATGGTTCAACTTAGTTTAGTAAACTTTAGCGAAAAATAGCACTTATGGCATTTTGAGCTTTTTGCTACTACTCTCATGCTTTATGTACTTAGAATTTGCGATCGCTAGTCTGTGAAACTGGGAAAAGTAATTGACTCAACTCAAAGGGTTTAAAAATTTAATAATATAGCAGTTGCCAGGTAGCCATTGACATCAGCTAATCAGAAAACACTGACACCAAGAGACTTTCAACCCTGTTAAGAGTTCCCTGCTATATTTCCAAATCATGTAATGTTAAACAATTTTTTATGAACAGGATGAAATACATAATATTTGTGTTACTATTAATACTGGCTTTCTCCGTGGTACATCCGGCTTTTGCATCTGTATGCCGCAATTACGATGTCTACGACGGGCTACACCTACGCCACCAGATTTGCATTCTCAGCATCAACCGAAGTGCTAAAAATGATTGGCAATACAGGGCAGCCGTTAGTGTGGATGGAGTAAAAAGACCCATCGAGGTTTATAATTGTCGTGAACGAGTCAAAGTTGAAGAAAGTGGGACTGTTTTGCCCTTTGAGCAAAAAGACCCTGGTGAGATGATATGCAGCTTTTTTAATTCTTCTGGGCGGTAAACACGCGCCAGATAATAAAGACCGTAAAACCTAGATAGGTGAATACTGTTAGCCATTCTTGCCAGCTACCAAATGCATTATTCATCAGCAAAAGCCGGAAAATCAATATTTTTAAATCTTACACGCTGATGTTGCCAGTCCCTTGCTGTATTTTGGGAGACAAAGAAAGACTACTCAAAAATTCTTAGCTAATTTTCCGGAATCGATAACAGCGGAGTGGTATTACTGATCAGAGCATCGATATTATACTGAACCTCTATAACTAACCTTCGGGGAATATAGCCCCATTGTTTCCGCTCAAAAGCCCGGTCTTCATGACCGGGTTTTTGATTTTACTTTTATTTTCCGTTTCTTGAACTAGTTCAGTTCTTCATTTAGGCTTGTCGTGACTATCATTACATTTTGTACTGTTTGAATTTTCTGGGATTTCTGAATCATCTAGATTGTTAGACTTATTAATATTTCCTTGGGACTTAGTTGTGCCAAAAAAATAAACGACTGCAATTTTCACAATATCAAAGTATGCAGGACGATTGGTCTGATCAACAATTGCTAAAGAGAGCGAACCTGCTACTAAGATAACTAATATAGGATGAAGCTGTTCTTGACCAGAAAAATTGCTATGTTTTTTTGTCATTCTTCCGTCTCCAAATTATAATTTTTTAGCTGATTTTTGACAAAAAGGTAATGTGTTAGATTGGTAAAATCTTCTACCACATCCTAAATACAGTTAGGGATACTTAGAGACGAAATTGTTCACGGCTCTAAAAAGCTTTGCAAAGGAATTCAGACTTTCACACTAGCAGCAAGATTGTTCATTTAGAGTGAGCGAGGATGTTAATTGAGAATGATGCAAAATGTGAAAGTCGAATATTCTTTGTCAGATTTTAACGAACAGATTCAAAAATTACTGTCGTCAATATTAAGCAAAGGAGAATAAGTCCACACCGGAAAATAACCCAATTAAAAACAAAAGGTAGTAGATTCATCGCAATATGTGAGCCTCCGAAAATAGCTGACATAACGTAAGCGATCGCTAGACCAAATAATCCCAACGCAAAATATTTAATCAACTGGGAAGTCAAACGAAATAAAAAGCTGTGACGATTCGTAGTCATATTTTTCTCCTGATAAATAAATAAAAAACAACAGGGTTGACGTGACGCTTATTAGCACCATATCAACCCTGTTGTAGTCTTTTTCTAGACTCTCTTGGGCTGGAAAATTATTCACTTGTTAACCTCAAGAACGAAAACAATTTTCTACTGTTTCTCTAAATCTTGAGATGAAATTAGTGGCTGGTAATTGGTTAGAATAATCAACAAAAACAACCAAACTCAGTCAATATCCAACAATTCAGATACCATCCAGCCAAATATCGGCGCGGTATTTCCCCTCTTGCATTTAGAAAAGTCCAGGCTGAGTAGTCCAAACCCTTTCTTTAACAATTCCCTCAATCCCACTCGAAAGCGATCGCGATAGATAGATACCTGACTTTGGGTATCTGTTGTATCTGGCGGTAACTCCTCTAAATACCTATTTAGATCCGCATGAACGCAACGAAAAGAACCTCGGAAAGAGATGACACGCAGTTCAAACTCTTCGGTTCCGATCTTGCGGATAGTCACTTCAATCATTCCATCCTTGCAAGTGTGACAAGCAAGAATGTCTTTCTCAAGTAAGTCAAATAATTCCTGAGCAGAATTTGAAATGTCAGGTGTTGACATAGTGTGGGGTACCTCAGTGCTAGTTACTTCAGCTATCCTCGCGATTCACACCTAATTTGTTATCGATTCTACATTTACTTTATTAATCTTGTCAATGAGTTGATAGATAGAAATTGACAACTTGATAATTTAGAGTATAGTTTAGTAGTGTCTTGTCAATTCACTTTTCTGTAAGATGCTAGGCGATGTCCGCGACGGCTACGCCAACGCGCGGGACTAGAGACTGGGAAACCCGATAAATTTATCGGTTTTGTGGTTGAGTCCAATACATACAGACCTAACCCCAACCCCTTCCCTACTAGCGTTGGGGAGTAAGAATAAAAAGAGAAGATTTGGGTATAAAGCAGTAAAAATATATCTCACATCTACCTCACATATCGATAAATAGTTTTGGCTGGAGAAATTTACTTCATGACGGAAATTCCTGAAAGTATCTTGAGAGCGGTTACAGCCGAACACAATGTATCTGAGGCTGAGGTAAGTGCCTTACTTCTAGCTTTAGCTGGCCAAACGGCAGAATCTATTGCAACCACTCTCGAAATTAGTGCAGCCGCAGTGCGGAAGCGGCTTGGTTCGGTTTACCAAAAGTTTGACATTGCTGGGAGTAATCCTGGGAAATTAGAAGTAATCAGGAGTATCCTTCAGGAAAGATATCAGTTATCAACAGTAGTAAATGCCTCATCCTGTTATGATTTTGGCGAAGCGCCTGATGTCCCCGTTTTCTTTGGGCGTGAGTCGGAGTTAGACGTTTTAGAGCAATGGGTAAATAAAGACCGTTCCCGACTGGTGGGAATATTTGGGATGGGGGGAATTGGCAAAACAGCGTTATCTATCAAACTGGCACAGAAAATTCAGGGACAGTTTGAGTATGTTATCTGGCGATCGCTACGTCATGCACCCTCTGTTAAGGAGATTTTTGCAGACCTGATTGAGTTTTTCTCTAAAAAGAATGAGCCTAAAGAAGTAGGAATTTCGCAATTGATTGCCTATTTGCGGAAACATCGCTGTTTATTGGTACTAGATAATGTAGAGTCAGTCCTACTAGAAGGTGATTATGTCGGACAATATCGAGAAGGATATGAAGAATATGGAGAATTTTTTCGACAAGTTGGGGAAGTGCCTCATCAAAGCTGTTTAGTCTTAACCAGTCGTGAAAGTCCCAAAGAAATTATTACCTTAGAAGGAAACAATCTTAAAGTTAAATCCTTGCAGCTAAGTGGGCTAGAAAACATCGCCGCAAAAAGCATATTTGTGGGCAAAGGTGATTTTTTGGGATCAGAGAAAGACTGGAACAAGTTAATTAATCAGTATGCAGGTAATCCTTTAGCGTTAAAAATAGTTTGTAATACGATTCAAGAAGTTTTTGGTAGCAATATATCAGAGTTTATTAGTTATGATATTTCCGTGCTATTTGGAGATATCCGCAATTTATTAGAACAGCAATTTAATCGCCTATCAAATTTAGAAAAAGAAATTTTATACTGGTTAGGAATTAATTGCAAACCTACTTCTTTTGTAGAATTACAAGCAGATATTATTTCAACGACATCACAACCAGAATTAATTGAAGCTTTAGAATCATTGCGACGGCGATCGCTAATCTTTAACGAGAAGGGTTTGGCGAAATTTATGCTCCAAGCTGTAGTGATG
Source organism: Nostoc sp. NOS(2021) (assembly GCF_017115025.1). Lineage (GTDB taxonomy): Bacteria > Cyanobacteriota > Cyanobacteriia > Cyanobacteriales > Nostocaceae > Nostoc. The sequence continues at coordinate 16,845 of NZ_JABXKM010000072.1, forward strand.
GAATATATCATTAGTCAATTTGTTAACCAGGTTTGTGCAGAAATTGTTTCTGAGATTAATCTAGAAAATATTTCCTTGTTAAAGAGCCATGCCTTACTCAAAGCGCAAACAGAAGGAAAGGTTAGAAATGCCCAAATTCGTTTAATCTTAGAACCAGTTATTGAAAAGCTAATTAATACATTTGGTAATAAAGCTCGGATTAAAGAACATCTATTAGAAATCATAAAATTGCTGCAAGTAAATACTCCTCTAACATCTGGCTATGCTGGTGGGAATATTATTAACCTCCTTTGTCACCTGGAAATTGATTTAAGTGGATATGATTTTTCAAATTTCAAGATATGGCAAGCATACCTAATCAGCGTGAACTTGCATAATGTCAACTTTGCTAACTCTGACTTATCTAAGTCTGTATTTACAGGAATATTCGATAGTATTTTGTCAGTGGCATTTAACCCTGTAAATGGAGAAATTGTCGCTACAGGTGACGCTGATGGTCGAATTAGCTTTTGGCAAGCTACCTATGGTGAGCAACTATTTCATTGGAAGGCACATGCTAACTGGGTAAGAACTGTTGCTTTTAGTCCCGATGCTAAAACTTTAGTCAGTTGTAGTGATGACCATACTGTGAAACTCTGGGATGTTGAGAGCCAAGAACTCCTCATGACTTTTAAAGAACATACTAGCTGGGTTCGGTCTGTTGCCTTCAGTCCTGATGGCAAAATTGTCGCCAGTGCTAGTAGCGATAAAACAATTAGACTCTGGGATCTGGGTACTCAACGATGCTGGAAAATTTTCAAGGGACATAACAACTTCGTTCGTTCTGTTGCCTTTAGTCCTGATGGAAAAATACTAGCCAGTGGTAGTGCTGACCAAACTGTTAGGCTTTGGGATGTAAAAACAGGTAAATGTTTGAAAACTCTTGAGGGACATACCAAATTAGTACAATCCGTAGTTTTTAGTTCTGATGGTGAAATACTTGCCAGTTGTAGCGACGACAAAACCGTGAAACTTTGGGATGTTCAAACCGGGGAGTTATTAAAAACTTTGTCAGGACACACCAATTTGATCCATTCTATAGCCTTGAGTCCGATTCCCTGTTCACAAGGAGGAGGGATCATTGCCAGTAGTAGCGATGACAAAACTGTGAAACTCTGGGATATTCAAACAGGGAAATTATTAAAAACTTTGTCAGGACACAGTAATTCTATTCTGTCTGTTGCATTTAGTCCTGATGGTAAAACACTCGCTAGTGGTGGCTATGACAAAACCGTTCGGTTCTGGGACATCGAGACTTATCAATGTATCCAAATCTTGCAGGGATACACCAATTGGGTACACGATCTAGCCCTGAGTCCAGATGGGAAGATAATTGCTAGTAGCAATGATGATAAAACCGTCAGGCTGTGGGATGTTCAGACTGAACAATGTATTAGCACTTTGGAAGGACACGCTGGCCGCCTTTGGTCTGTTGCTTTTAGTCCGCTAGCTGGGGGGCTATTAGCTAGCGGCGGTGATGACCAAACTATCCGCTTTTGGGATACTGTGAGTGGACAGTGTGTGAAAGTTTTGCAAAATAGCGATCGCATCCGTTCTATTGCTTTTAGTCATGATGGTCAAATTATGGCTAGTGGTAGTGTTGACTGCAACATCAAGCTCTGGAATGTTCGGACTGGCCAATGCTTTGAAACATTACAGGGGCATACAAATTGGGTGCAGTCTGTTAATTTTAGTCCTGATGGTGAAATCCTCGCTAGTGGAAGTGATGATAAAACACTGCGGCTGTGGAATGTTTATACAGGGGAATGTATTCGGGTTTTGGAAGGACATACTATGCGAATATGGTCTGTTGCTTTTAGCCCGATTCTCCCTTCACAAGGGCAATTTGGAGGGCTATTAGCTAGTGGCGGTGATGACAAAACAGTACGGCTGTGGAATGTTCAGACTGGCGAATGTTGCAAAATTTTAGTCAATCATGATTGGATACGTTCTGTTGCTTTTAGTCCTGATGGCAAGATTCTTGGCTGTGCTTGTGTTAATCACACTGTAGAAATTTGGGATGTTGACACAGGTCAACGTCTGATTATTTTGCAAGGACATAATAATTGGGTTCGTTCTCTTACGTTCGGTGCAGATGGAACTTTGTTTAGCGGTTCCCAGGATGGGGCTATTAAGCAATGGAATGTCACAACTGGAGAGTGTATCAAAACCCTCATGCCAAAAAGACCCTATGAGGGAATGAATATCAAGGGTATTTCTGGTCTAGGGGAAGAACAAAAAAATACACTTAAAGAATTGGGTGCTATTGAAGATTAATCCGTTAATTAAAAATAATTATCATGCTCTGGAATTGCATTTTTATAAATGTGTATTAGTTTCTTATTGCTAAATATCATTAATTTATTGTGAGGATTGCCATTATGCCAAATTATATCAGTCAGATGATTTTTCAAAACAACCTGACTCCTATTATTGCTAACGTGTCACTATATTTGTCAGATACTTACCAATACGCTTGGGTTAGTGATATTTGGCCTCGGAAGATCCCCCCAACCCACCTTAAAAAGGGGGGCTTAGTTCCCTCCTTTTTAAGGAGGGTTAGGGAGGATCAAGCTTTAACCAAACTGTATTGAGATACTTCCAGTATTTTTATATAAATTAAAAAATCATAATTAAATGTCGCAACTTAACCCTAAAAAAATTGAGTTATATGAAATTAAAGATATAGATCGGCTTCCTCAACTGCAAAAACTTTCAACAGCAGACCGCTTGGCAATGAAAGCAGTTGCCCAAGTATTGCCGTTCCGTGTCAATAATTACGTAGTAGAAGAACTGATTGACTGGGATAAAATTCCTGATGATCCCATCTTTCGCCTCACCTTTCCTCAAAAAGAAATGTTGGCTCCTGAATCTCTAGACAAGGTTATTTGGCATCTGCAAAATTCTACACCAGAAGACCTGCGTCAGGTAGTAAATACAGTGCGATCGCAACTCAACCCCCATCCAGCCGGACAAGCAGAACACAATATTCCGACTTTAGATGGAAAACAAGTACCAGGAATTCAACATAAATATCCCGAAACAGTCTTGATTTTTCCGACAGCAGGTCAAACTTGTCACGCATATTGCACATTTTGTTTCCGTTGGCCCCAGTTTGTGAAGATGGACGGAATGAAATTTGCTACCCGTGAATCAGGACTTTTCCAAGAGTATCTCCGCCAACATCAGGAAGTCACAGATGTTTTAATTACTGGCGGAGATCCAATGACCATGAAAGCTAAACATCTGTCTTTATATATTGAACCACTGCTAAATTCGGGTTTTGAACATATCCAGACAATTCGGATTGGTACTAAATCGGTGGCTTACTGGCCTTATCGCTTTGTTACAGATGAAGATGCTGATGATGTCTTACGTTTGTTTGAGAAAGTGACTAATTCAGGCAAACATCTGGCCATTATGGCACACTACGATCATCCGACAGAAATCAAAACTGAAATTGCTCAAGCAGCGCTCCAACGCATTCGTAGTACAGGCGCACAGATTCGCACCCAAGGGCCACTCATGCGTGGCATTAATGATTCTTCGCAAGTATGGATACAGATGTGGCAAGAACAAGTACGCCTTGGTTGCATTCCCTACTATATGTTTATGGAACGAGATACTGGAGCAAAACATTATTTTGAAGTGCCAATTATTCGAGCTTGGGAAATTTATCAAGCAGCAATACAAAAAGTGTCTGGGTTAGCTCGCACTGTTCGCGGGCCAGTCATGTCAGCACTACCAGGTAAAGTTGCAGTGGATGGCGTAACTGAGATTTATGGCGAGAAAGTATTTGTACTTTCTTTTTTGCAAGGACGCGATCCCAATTGGTGTAAACGTCCTTTCTTTGCACGTTATGACGAGAAAGCAACCTGGTTAACTGATTTAGTTCCAGCTTTGGGAGAAAAGGAATTTTTCTATGAGAATAAATTAAAGGAAATTCTGAAAACAGAAAGTTAAATCGGGGATTGGATATTCAGAACCGCCACCAGATTGGAGAATAATTTATATCATGTCCGCATAATTAGTTATGATTCCCACAGTCATTGCACCCCACCCCTTAATCCCCTCCCCGCAGGCGGCTATGCGTTACCCACATCTTTCTTTACAATCTTGAAA
>NZ_JABXKM010000059.1 GCF_017115025.1 Nostoc sp. NOS(2021)
CTTACTAAACCCCAAGAACCCCACCCCGCCAAAGCTACGCTTTATCTCCCCTCCCCGCCGGCGGGGAGGGGCTGGGGGTGGGGTGCAATGACTATGGGAATCACAACTAATTACCCGGACATGATATTATGTCGATGTCTAAGTAACCCCCTAAACGAGCGATATCTAGCGACAAGCCGCTCCGCGTCTAGGCAACCAAGCGCCCAACTAACTGTTAATATCTTGGGTAGTTTGGGTGATTTAGCGCTCATTATATGAAGCTGAAGGGGATTGAGGACTTCAATAGCGTTGGCAGTTGCCTGGGTGCGGTGTAGATAAGTCAACTGCAATTATACTCAAGAAACCAATCAAGGTCTTCATGCCATCAGCAGTCAGTCTGTATCGCTGCACCTGGCAACCCGATTTCAAGATTTTGGATAATTTTCGGTGTTGGGGAGCTAGTGCTGGGTTTCCCCGACCAAAAAATCCCCAACACCAGAAATGTTATCAGGTTAGCGATTATACGCTATTTACCACTGTCTGGAAGTGGCGAGGAAATTTGGAGTGCCATTACCACCATGACTACCAACAGCAGGAATTTCCAGTAGACTATCTGTGGCTTTGCCAGTACCATCATTGATCACGTATGTAGAATCACCCGGATGTCCATTTGGAACAAACAGTTGTGGGTGATCAAATGGCGCTTTTTCATAGCGGACTCGCTCATCAGTGAGCGATTTCAGGAAGGCTACCAAGTCATTTTTTTCGGCTTCAGTTAGTCCCAACACGGCAAGGGCGCTTTGCTGGCGGAAGTCTCCGCCACGACTGTATAAGTCTACCACTTGCTGCAAAGTTAAAGAACCACCATTGTGGAAATAAGGGGCAGTCAGTTCGACATTGCGGAGTCCAGGAGTTTTGAAACTGCCATCCGCAAGTATTGTGTCCTTAGAGCTAACTGTGGTGTTGGATGGGGAACCGAGAAGTTGCTGGAAAGTTCCCAGTAGAGCCAGTTTCGTTTCCGAAAGCGGATTCCCAAATGGGTCATTACCTCCAACACTAACATCTTCCAATGTCGGTCTGATGCCGATATTGAAAAAGCCATTGTCAAAGACGAATCTGCTCAAATTAGGGATGTTAAGAATCCCAATCCTTTGTTTCTGCACAGAACTCACAGAAGCACTGCTAAGTTCTGCCCCATTATGACAAAAGTTGCATTGAGCTTTACCCTCGAACAGTTGTTTCCCCCGTTGTTGTTGCCCAGTTAGGGCAGTGGTGTTTCCTTCCAAGAAGCGATCAAGTGGGGTATCGTTAGCGATGAGCGTAGATTCGTACATTTGAATTGCCAGCCCAAAAAATAGCGAGAAGTTGTACTCTATTAACCTGTACTCATTGGTTTCCAAAGAGCGATCCGGTTTCTTAACAAAAGTTCTGACACCCTTAGCATCAACTTGAATCAGTTGATTAGACTTCCACCACTCCGGCTTGAAGGCATCTTTAATTAGGCGATCATAGCTTTTATTTCTCAGTCCGGGTTCAGGCCATCTGCTATCTGTACCTAAAACACTGTCTTGTGGATGTACAAGTTGTTTCCCTAGCGGCCTCAGAGGAAATAACTTTTTAGCAAGTTTTCTGGGGAGCTTTTTACCCTTGCCAACGCTGGCGGATTTGTAATCAATTGATCCGAACTTATCACCTATTTCTTCAAAGGTAAGACCATCAGAAGATTCCTCGAAGGAGCTAAGTGGTGGATCGACTGCTTGAGAAGCTAAAGACGAATTATTGAGGCTGACTTTGACAAATTTTAGCTGATTTGGAGTCTGTGCTTTCACGACAGAAGCATGAGAATCTCTCAAACCAAAGGAATTCACTCCATTAAAGATGTTTTGCGCTCTACCGTCCCAGAAGTTGCGGAAGTTAAATACTGCATTAATCGCAGTTGGCGCGTTACGTGGCTCGACGCGACGTACATTTACACCTCCCACGTTAAACACCGGATCTGGTTCAAGCGTTACTTGGTCTTCTGCATTACCAGGTATTACATCAACAAACTTGGTATTGATAACTCCTTGAGAGGAGGCGATATCATTCCGGTCAGACACAACTGTTGTCGGATCATTTGGATTTGACAACTTGTGAAAGGGAAAATCTTCTGGCTTGAGCTGGTAGTTCGGCCCACCCCCGACATTAAAAACCGTATCTGGGTTTTCTGTGCCATTGGCGTTGATTCGCAGCAGACCAGGAGATATCTGATTTTTTGATCTGCTGTCGGCTCCGGCATGGAAATGGCAAGTAGCACAGGAGGTTTTTCCATCGCTACCAACTTGCATATCCCAAAAAAGAGCCTTTCCTAACTTAATGGCGGCTACTTTGTCTTTTACAAAGTCTCCAAGATTATCAGGCTCTGGAACCGAAACAGTCTTGAGAGAAGCTAGAGGTGGCAACGCCGTAACTTGAGCAGATACAGTATTTCCAGCTATTACTGCTGCCACAACGATCGCAGCAATTGTTATAGTTTTTGACGGTCTTGATACTATCCCGTTAGGTTTTACATAACCAGATTCCTCCCTTTTAGGCTTAGGATCAACTGGAAATTTAGATGATGCTCCACGAGACTCTTGGTCATTAAAAGACCATAATTTGAGATTTTTTAGTAAACTCCGAATTCCCTGCTTGATCTGCACTACCATCGATTTGAGCAAAAATCGACCTTTGCTGGTTAGCAGCAAAAACATTGGAAAGGTAGCAAAAAGCAATCCCAAACTGACTATGCGTAAAATTACCATATTTTCATGTTAGAAAACACTTAAAATTTTACTACTTATCTAAAGCTTTTTACTTATTATCACCCGTATAAAATGTGACTATTTTTATTTTATTAAAAATAAATAAAGGGAGGAAAAGGTTAGGCTGTGAGTAAATTTTGTCAATACGTCTAAGTAGAGAAATAAATCTGCATAAGAATGATAATCGTAATAGTGGGGAGAGAGGCAAGCGTCGCTTGCCTTCAAATCTTAACCCAAGCGTATTATACATTTCCTAAAATGGCGTAGGCACAATTCATGAATTGTGCCTACCAAGGATTTTGAGTAACGCAGAATTAATTTTCACTCCTATGTCTATTGGGTAATAAAGCGTTTGTTGAGTTTATACTATTCTTTTTAACTTCTAAGTTGCACCGGCATAGCTAAATAGGTCATTTTCAAACCGCCCAGTGGCGTAAAAATTACTGGAGTTAGGCTTTGATTCAATTCCATTTGAATTTCGGAAGATGGTAATTCTTTCAAGCCTTCCATCAAATATTTAATGTTGAAAGCAATTTCAATATTTTCACCAGAAATCTGTGCCGGCATTGACTCTCTACCACTGCCTACATCTTGAGCTTCACAAGATAAGGTAATTTCTTGGGCTTCGCTGTCAATACTAACCTTGACAATATTATTTTTCTGATCGGCTAGCACAGCAATCCGTTCCAAAGTGCTGACAAATTGTCGCCGTTCAATTGTTACTTTTCGCTCAAATTGGCGCGGGATTAGTTGTCGATAAGCAGGATATTGCCCTTCTAATGTGCGACTAGTCAAGCGTTGATTTTGCCATGCAAATACAACTTGACCTTGATCGAAATATAAAGCTACAGGTTCATCTGATGAGGCGCTATGAGCTAGCATTCGTTGGAGTTCGCGTAATGCTCTAGCTGGTACTGTCACTTCTAGTTGACTAGTTCCGCCTAGAGGACGCTCGTTGCTAGTTTCTACCACTGCTAGGCGATGTCCGTCGGTAGCTGCAAATTCTAGGGTATCTTGTTTAACTGTTAAATGCACTCCGGTGAGTACTTGCTTGGTTTCATCAGCACTGGTAGCAAATAATGAACCGCGTAAGCCCTCAATTAATGCGGTGGTGGTGAGATAGATTACTTCCGTATTTTCAATTATAGGTAGTTCGGGAAATTCTTCAGGCCCCATTGCTCGTACTTGGTAATGTCCACTCTTGGGTGTGAGTGTGACTATTAAACCTTCCCCAGTAGATGTTGCACTTGTGAGGGCTGATTCATCGTCTAGAGTGATTTCGCCTTCTGGAAGACGAGAGGTAATATCTACAAGTAACTTAGCAGGAAGTGCGATCGCGCCTCCTTGCCAGACCTCAGCGTTAAAGCTGGTGCGGATTCCCAAGCTGAGATCAAAGGCTGTTAAGCTTACTTGGTTAGTTTCAGCATCCGCTTGTAGCAGCACATTGGCAAGTACTGGATGAGTTGGCCGTGAAGGTACTGCACGACTGACGAGTGAGAGGTTTGTACTGAGATCGCTTTGGGAGCAAACTAATTTCATAAGTCAGATTCAGCTGGTGAAAGATATCCTAACACCCTTATTGTTCATAGGCGAGTAGGGGGTGGGCGTGTTGTTTGTTTACTTATATCTTGCATCTGCCCAATCTCCCGCCAAGAAATAAATTTCTTGGCTAATAGCTTAAGTCCACTTAAGTGGACTGCAAACCAGCCACTAACCCTGTTTTGTCACTCTCGGAAAACAATAATGGAAGCGAGATTCTGAAACTTTGATTTAATCAAGCTTTGAGCTTTTATTTTCTAACAGTAACTAAAATTTCTGGCTTCAAAGTGGAAACTAAAGCCCCGAAAGGCTTTCAGCGATTTGGTTCTCCCAAACTGACAAAAGAGGGTTATTCAGAAGCGAAAATGATAATGCAGATATCTCCATAAATCTTTTTTACCTTCTTCGGTAATGACAAATCTCTGCGCCGATTGCAACCATTAATACCCACTCTGTAATATCATGTCCGGTTAAACACAAGTCAATTGCGATCGTTGGCGCAGCCTCTCGTAGAGAAGAGAAGCGTTCGCGGAGCGTCTCCAAGAGTTGCAATCCCAAACCGCAAGCGAATTGCTTCACTGTACTTCTCTACGAGACGCTACCGCGAACGTTCCGTAACCTACGGGAAGGCTTACGCCAACGCAATGACATATCACAACTAATTTACCGGACATGATATAACGAGTTCTGTAGCGCTTGCGGCAATCCTGTTAATGAGATCGTTATAGTTAGGCTAAGTGATTTTCCTTTAAACCATCTGTGAGATCATACTATACTATGACTGACTTCAGCGGTGAACCGATACCAGAATTGAGAAATCCCCAAGAAACCTTTCATTCCGGTGACTTAAATTTAAGAATAGAAGGAGAAGTAGTACCTGTAGTAGATGTCCATCTAGGACAACAGCAATCAATTTACTTTGAACATCATATTCTACTGTGGAAACACCCCAATGTTCGGCTCGGTGTCAAAGGTTTAAAAGGGGCAGCCAAGCGTTTCTTTGCCGGACTGCAAATTTTTATCAGTGAAGCACATGGGCCAGGGAATATTGCTTTCTCTCGTGAGGCCCCAGGACAGATTGTGGTGCTGCAATTAGAGCGGGGACAGACAGTGGATGTGCGCGAACATCAGTTTTTGCTAGCTACCAGCAATGTTGAATACAGTTTCTTTTTCCAGCGAGGACTGGCAAACCTCTTTTTCAGCCGCAGTGGCGGGTTATTCATTGATCGCTTCATTGGTCAGCGAGAAGGGGGACTACTTTTGATCCACGGTTACGGCAATGTTTTTGAAAAGTACCTTGCTCCTGGAGAGATGTTAGATGTAGAACCAGGCGCATGGTTGTGGAAAGACTCATCAGTGAAGATGGAGACAGTAACGGCGCTGCAATCTAGTGGTGGCATCTTCGGAGCAATTGGGGTAATGCTTGGCGGCATTTCATTCACTCTTAACCGCTTTACTGGCCCTGGTCGCTTAGGGTTGCAGTCTATGACCTATCACCCTCCTGTATCTGAGGGCGCAACTCAAGTCGGTGGCAGCGGTAATCTCGGTTAAAGGTGTCACACAATTTGGGATTTTAGATTTTAGATTTTAGATTATTGTTTGACAATCGTTCAAACATTTGTATGAAAGCTAACTGCATTTCTGGCGTAAATTCCAACGTGCCAGAACGCATATGTAAATCTAACTGAGCAAAAGGAATTTCAATTTGTCGTTGCTGTAATACTTCGTAAATAATGTAGTATAAATCACTTTTGAGCAAAAATTGTTTATTAGGTTCCGCAGTCCATACTAATAGCTCAAAATTTAAGGCGTTGTTACCAAACTCTTTAAACAGCACTAGAGGAGAAGGAGCCTGCAATACATTAGGATGTTTAGAAGCTGCCTCTAGCAGAGCAGCTTGCACCGCTTTGGGATCTGAACTATAAGCAACGCCAACGGGGAGATGAAGGCGAGAAATCGGGTTGCGATGGCTCCAGTTGATTACTTCTTTTTCCAAAAAGCGAGAGTTGGGTACAATGATTGAAACGTGGTCAAGAGTACGAATCTCGGTACTTCTTGCACCCATTCGCTCGACAATACCTGTATATTCCCCAACTTCCACAAAATCTCCAACCTGAATCGGACGCTCAAATACTAGTACTAAACCACTGCCAAAATTCTTAGCAATATCCTGTAAGCCAAAGCCAATTCCAACGCTTAAAGCACTTGCTAAGATTGTCAAAGAGCTAATGTCAAGCCCCCAGATTTGTAGCAGTACCAGTGTGCCAATAAAAATCAGACCATATTTGAAAAGTATTACAATCGCTTCTTGAGCGCCACGATTGATTCCAGGAAAATATAGAATGCGAGAACGTAAAAAATTGGTTACAGTTCCAGCAAAGATAACTAAGCCGAACAATAAACCAATCAAAATTATTAATTCAGTAATAGAGTAAGGATTCTTCCCTAATGTCAGAATAGGTGATGTGAAACTGGTAATCAGAATGTTTGAAATCTGGTAGCTCCATTGACGAGTGAAAGGAAAGAGATTAGTGATATAAAGAACAGTACTCACCCAAAGCCCGAACCGTATACTCGCCAACACTAATTTGAGAAATAATTCTAATACTTTAAGTGGTTCTGAATTAGGAATGGCGTTGGTAGGAGTAGTTAAGCGTTGTGATGCAGCTCGGAAAAAGTGATGCTTAATCCATCCCAATAGCCAACTGAATCCAGCAGTTATAAATAAAATTGCTGCTGCTACAAAAGTTGTTTGTTGGAGATAGGTTCTAGTTCTCTCTAAATGAGCTTGCTGTAACGCTTCTTCAATTTGCTGCACCCAAATGGTTGCCTGCTCATCAAGTGTGCTACCTGGAACAGTATCTTGTTCTGTAACTGTTAACAGATAGCGGTCATTTAGCAAAATAGTAGGTAGCTGGTTGCGTTTTTCAATTTTAACTTGAATAGATTTATCAGCTAAAATCACATTTTTTAGCTGTGAGTTGATTAAACTTGCCCGTTCTTGAGCGCTATACTGACCAGAATCGCTGATCTGAAAAAGCTGTTGCCCATCCAAAATAACCGGAGCTTTAGTTAATGCTTGAGCAACTACAGGAGTTAACCAGAGAAACAAAACAAAGGTTAGTACTGCAATGAGAATATTGAAATATTTTGATGGCAGTCGCAAACGGTGAGAATAAAACATGAAGATTCTAACCAGATAATATTAATCAAGCTAATTAATGTTAACTAGATTTTGTCACAATCAAAGTATTTCTATAAAAAAATAAATAGATATAATTTAATTTTTGAGTTACATAATTAACTTTTCTCTTAACCTTTAGTAAATAATGCAATACTTCTCGGATAATTTAGTTAGGAAAAAACTCACATAAAAAAAGCTGAAAGATTTATATAGCGAATAGTTGAAGGCAGAAAAAAATCTGCACACATTGTCAAAGGGCTTTTACGTTGATCCTAACGGCATTTAGTCCGCACCAGAAGGATTTGCAGAAACTCCAAAAGTTGCATTAGTTTGCTAAAGATAGTCAGACGTGGTAGCAAGTAAATTTATCATGAAGGCTAAATAATTGGCATTGGACATAATTAAACGTAACTATATTTTTCTCATCTTCTATCCCTAATGCCTTATACTTCATACCTGACGCTTCATCTTAAGCAATGATATTTATTTTTGCCCACCTACTTAACTTTGTATTTGTAACTGTATGAGTTAAATTTTGATATTAACTTTATAGTTGCTTACTATAGTATTTTTTTATCTTTTAAGGCTTGTTTTTTAGCGGGAATGCCTAAGTTTTTGGATTAATAAAGATCGCTTTTTTAGATAAAATAAACTACGAAGATAAGGAGAAGCTATGCGTTTTTATCAGTTTGCAGGGATTCTTGGTTGTACGACAGCAGCTTTTATATCAATTGCACCCATACAGGTAGAAGCTGCAACTTTTAAAGTGATATCTGGAGTCACCAGCATTGATCGTGACCACGAGGATATTCTTAGAAGTATCGGGTTAAACTTGACAGGTACTAATAATACAGTTGCACCAATTCCCAGCAATTATTTAGTTGGCTTCAACATCGACTCAGCCACCAACTTTACATTCAGTGACGAGGGCGGTTTTACTCCGCTCTCAGGTACAATCGAGCATACTGGTACTGTTACCTTCAATAATCAAATTACTGTTGGTGAGTTTTCAATAGGTTTTGCTCCAGAACGTACTGTCACAGGTGCTAGCGGACTTGTTTTAAGAGACACATTTTCTTTAAATACAATTTTGTTTGATTTAAGCGCTCCGGGGCCTGTGGCATTTGATGGCCAAAATTTAACCATCCCTGATGTTAAATTGTTGATTTCTCCTGAGTTTGCTAGTATTTTGAAAAAGCCTGACTTGGCTGGTTTGTTTGCTGGAACTGCACGAATTGATGCTCAAGTTGCTGCCGTACCTGAACCTGACAGTGTACTAGCAACTTTGGTAGCAGGTGCGGCTCTCTTGGCAACTAGATTTTATACTCAAAAAATTAAATGCACCTGATATCCTGAAGCATAGCTAAATGCTTATTAACAGGTGCAAGTGTATTCGCGGCAATCATCCCACTGGCGGCGACTGCTGGTAAACCAATACCGGGAAATGTCGAGTCTCCACAGCACATCAGTCCTGGTAGAGGTGTGCTGGGGCCAGGGAACATACTAGATCCAGCCGGAATTGCTGGGCCGTAGGAACCTTGGTGACGGCGGAGAAAACGCTCGTGGGTTAGAGGTGTACCAACAAGTGTGACTTCGCAACGAGAGCGAATATCTGGAATGATTCGCTGTAGCGCTTGCCACATTACTTCTGCACGCGATCGCTTTTGTTCGGCATATTCTTGGTTCCTTCGATCCATTCCCTGCCATAGAGCATACGGCTCATTACCAGGAGTATACACATGAATTACATGCTTACCTGCTGGTGCTAGGGATGGATCGAGAATTGAAGGAATTGATATTACTACAACATTCTGAGGTGCTGTGATGCCCAATTCCCAGTTATTGACCACGATGTAATGACACCGCAAATTTGACTGTAATCCTTGAGCATCAATGCCTAGATGTAGATGCATAAAGCTATCACACTCAGGCGTTGCTTGTCGTTTGGTGCGGTACTGTTTAGGTACTGCCTTTTCTGGTAGTAGCTTCAGTGTGTCCCAAACCGAGGCATTAGAAATCACTGCCCGACGCGCCCGAATTTCTTGGCGATCGCGCAGACGCACACCCACCGCGCGATTACCATCTACAAGCACTTGCTCCACATGAGCGCCCAGTATCAGCTTCCCACCGTGACGTTCCAATCCTTGTACAAGGGTGTCAACTAAAGCACCACTACCACCAATCGGATATTCAAGTACTGCATCTGGTCGATACCAGTCGGCAAACATAAATGCTACCTCTGCGGCGCTAGTACCATCTGCTGGTAGCCCAGAAAGCAGAAAACACAGTAAATTGAGCCAATTTCGGGTAAACGGATCTTTGACAACGCCATCCATAATCCGGCTGAAAGGGCCTGTCAGCTTGATGATATTCGCAACATGTTTTGTCAGAGATGGGACAAAGGGACCCACAGTTCTAGCTGCACCAAAATCAAAGCGTAATGCGGCTGGTGGTATAGAAGTTGCTGCACTAGCGAATGGTTGCATAACGCGCTGGAGTTCCTGCCATTCGGCTACAGCATCATCACCACGGAATTTCATCAGCACTTCACAAAATTGCTCGGCACCAACCGACGTATCAAAATCACCTTCTGGCAGACAACAACCCCAAGTATCGTAGGTTACGCATGGTAACTCAGAGCCAATGGCATCTAGCACTTGTCGCAGGGGGTTCGCAGAGGGGCTGTAAGACAATCCAGAATAAAGGGACGGCCCTGAGTCAAATTTGAAACCATTGCGCTCAAAAGTATGGGCAGCACCTCCAGCAATGGAGTGGCTTTCGCAGACTATCACATCAAAGCCATATCGTGCCAAAAGAGCAGCACAACTCAAACCGCCAATACCGCTACCAATGACAACTATATCTGTAATTTGCATATCCCTTATGTTTGCAACGATGGTTTTCAAAGTTTGCTAACTGATCCGGGGTTAGCGCGTCTCAAACCCTATTGATAGGGAGATTCTAGTTTTGTGCAACTGAATATTATCACGGAACAAAGTCCTGAGTCCTGTTAGCGGATAGCTAGGGTTTAGCCCATCCTGAGTCTGAAGATTAAAGACTTGATTTAGACAAACTGGTGAGAAACTTAAACTAGTAACTGAGTATACTCAAGTCAAAGCAAAACTTTTGACTATTTACTACTCTCAGATTTATCCGTACTATTTTATTCAGGACTGGGGACTAGGGAATGGGGAAGCGAGATAAGAAGGAAAATAATCACTCTTAACTCCTAACTCAGCACGGGCTAAACTCTAGCTATCCGCTAATAGGACTCATCACCCACATGGAGAGAGGAATTTGAAAAATCAGCAATTGGGAAATTGGCAAACCACAGTTTTCGGAATTGTGTTAGCAATACTAGTGATTATCGGACTAAATTCCTTTATCATTATCACCCCTGGACAAGCAGGAGTGATCAGCATCTTGGGTAAAGCTAGAGATGGCGCTTTATTGGAAGGAATTCACGTCAAACCGCCTTTTATCACCGTGATAGATGTGTATGATTTGACGGTGCAAAAGTTTGAAGTGCCAGCGGAGAGTTCTACTAAGGATTTGCAAAATTTATCTGCGAGATTTGCGATTAACTTTCGCCTCGACCCCATAAAGGTAGTTGAGGTGAGAAGGAAACAAGGAACCTTAGAAAATATTGTATCAAAAATCATTGCACCTCAGACACAAGAAGCATTTAAAATTGCCGCCGCCAGAAGAACAGTAGAAGAAGCAATTACCAAAAGAAGTGAATTGAAAGAAGACTTTGATAATGCGTTAGGCGATCGCTTAGACAAATATGGGATAATTGTGTTAGATACTAGCGTAGTTGACTTAGCGTTCTCACCAGAATTTGCCAAAGCAGTGGAAGAAAAACAAATTGCTGAACAGCGGGCGCAAAGAGCCGTTTATGTAGCACGGGAAGCTGAACAAGAAGCACAAGCAGATGTGAATCGCGCCAAAGGGAAGGCAGAATCTCAAAGACTCTTAGCAGAGACACTCAAAGCCCAAGGAGGACAGTTGGTTCTACAAAAAGAAGCAATTGAAGCTTGGAAGAGTGGCGGCGCTCAGATGCCAAAAGTCCTGGTTATGGGTGGTGACTCAAAAAGCGGTGTTCCCTTCATATTCAACCTTGGGAATGTCCAAAATCAACCTTGATTCTAGTCAAGAGTACTTAGTAAGTTGGGCTAGTCCCAACTCAAACACAACAGCAAAATCAACAAGATAATAATCGAACTTTATGTCAACCCCCAATCCTCAAAATCTCACCGCCGAAGAAGCGAAAAAATTACTGAATAAATTCAACTGCCTAGACATCGCCCCTGTCCTCAAGCCATCAGAAAAAGTAGTAATTCGTAGTGCCTTAATTTTACTTACCAACCTTGCTGATTATCAAATTTTAGGGATTTGTGCTGATACAGCAGAAGAAGGAATACTGGCAATGAAGACCTATTCTCTGGCTTTGGGTTATGAACCACCAAACAATTTACTTACACCGGAAGGCCCAGTTTATATCAAATTAAATGGTAAAAATGGCTTGTGTTATCTCGATTCCTATGCTGGACATCATCGTGGTGTATTAGTATCTTGCCAGTCTGACGACGAAGAGGGAATCAACGAGATGTATGGACATTTACCCTTGGATTTATTTGTATAGAATTCGGCGAATGTAGGTAGGGTCTCTGCCTTGCCTACTCAGTAATTAAAAATAACTAATGACTGAAATATTATGAGTATTATTACGCTACAATCAGTAAAAAAAGACTTTGGCATCAAGGAAATTTTAAAAGATGCTAGCTTTAGCCTCGATGCTACCGATAAAGTTGGTTTAATTGGTACTAATGGTTCTGGGAAATCAACCATATTAAAAATGATCGCTGGTCTAGAATCGATTGATAGCGGTCAAATTTTAATCAACTCCGGTTCTAAAATTATCTACTTATCCCAGCAGCCAGATTTAGATGAAAACCACACAGTTTTAGAGCAAGTTTTCGCTGACAGTGGCGAACACATGGCTTTGGTGCGTGAGTATGAAGAACTGTCCGATAAATTGGTTCACTATCCAGATGATAGCCAAGTAATGTCTCGCCTTTCTGTGGTGATGCAACGGATGGATACGAGCGGTGCTTGGGAACTAGAAACTAATGCTAAAATCATCCTCACAAAATTAGGAATTTCTGACTTTGATGCCAAGATAAGCACTTTATCTGGAGGCTATCGCAAGCGCATTGCTTTAGCATCAGCATTGCTATCAGAACCCGATGTTTTGCTCATGGATGAGCCGACAAACCATCTTGATGCTCTTTCTGTAGAATGGTTACAAAGTTATTTAAATCGCTATCGGGGCGCACTTTTTCTCATTACCCACGATCGCTACTTTTTAGATCGCGTTACCAATCGGATCATTGAAATTGACCGAGGCGACATTTACACCTATACAGGTAACTATTCATATTACCTGGAAAAGAAAGCTTTAGCTGAAGAATCTGCCGTAAGTAGTCAACGTAAACACCAAGGTGTGTTGCGGCGCGAGTTAGAATGGCTCAAAAAAGGGCCGAAAGCCAGAAGTACTAAGCAAAAAGCTAGAATTGACCGCGCTCACACTCTGCGGGATACTGAGTTTAAACAAGTTCAGGGTAAAGTTGATATTTCGACAGTTGGTCGTCGCATTGGCAAAAAAGTTATTGAATTAAATCAAATTTCTAAAGCCTATGATGGACGTACTCTGATTAATAATTTTACTTACGAGTTTAGCCCAGAAGACCGCATTGGCATCATCGGCGCTAATGGTGCTGGTAAATCTACTTTAATGGATATGATTACTGGGCGGGTTAAACCAGATTCTGGCATTGCAGAAATTGGTACTACAATTCACATCGGTTATTTTGACCAGCATTCTGAAGAATTGCTCACAGCATTGAACGAAAATCAGCGCGTGATTGACTACATCAAAGAAGAAGGAGAATTTGTCAAAATTATCGATGGTACTCAAATTACTGCTTCTCAAATGTTAGAGCGGTTTCTGTTTCCTGGTAATCAACAGTATGCCCCAATTAGTAAACTTTCTGGTGGTGAAAAACGCCGTTTATTTCTGTTGCGGGTGCTGATGAGTGCGCCCAATGTCTTGATTTTAGATGAACCGACAAATGATTTAGATGTTCAGACGTTGGCAATATTAGAGGATTATTTAGAAGATTTTGCCGGATGTGTAATTGTAGTTTCTCACGATCGCTACTTTCTCGATCGCACCATCGATACAGTATTTTCCTTTGAAGAAGGCGGTAATCTCCGGCAATATCCAGGTAATTACTCAGTTTATCTCGACTTTAAGAAGGCTGAAGAAGCACAGCAACAAGCTGCTAATGCTAAGGAGAAGCCCAAAAATGTCGAAGTCCAAAATGTTACGTCTTCGCCCAAAAATGTAGAGAATACAAAGCGGCGGCGGTTATCCAACTGGGAAAAAAAAGAATTTGAGCAGTTGGAAGGTAAAATTGCCCAGTTAGAAGCTGAGAAAGCAGAAACCGAGAAAACACTAGCGAATGTTTCTGCGGGGAATTATAGCCAAGTCCAAAAACTCTATAATCATGTGGAAAAGCTCAAGGAAGCGATCGATGTGGCGACTGAACGCTGGTTAGAATTAGCCGAGATGGAGTCTTAATTAGTAGGGTGCGTTGTTGGAAAGCGCAACGCACCATTTGAATATCTATTGCGGTGCGTTACGGCGTTCCACCTAATACACCCTACCACTTTATCTTTTACTTTTGAGCTTTGGAGAATCGTTTTTCTCCTTTTTATCCTGCAAGCTACGAATTTTAACCAGTACTGGAATATATTGTTGAATCATCCACGTTAACGCCTCAAGGGTTGAGTTACCTTGGTCAATCCGGCTTTTAGCTTGTAAACCAATTAAGAATAGTTGCATTGCCAGTAATAAAGCAATAGTTTTACCAAGAATATTTTGACGCTTGCCTTGCATTTGTTTGTACCCCAAAGAGTTGATAGATACAGCTTCTCTTTGGGGTTGTCTCCCTAAGCAAATACCCTAATCTTGCTGAAAATGCCTTAGAATCTGGATTACATAAGTTTGGGGTGGTAGTTCCGATTTGGGGTAGCCCTAAATTTCTTACTCAATTTTTTAAATGCAATGCCGCGACAAACTTATGGCCCTGAACCTAAAAAGCGAGTCAAGCGTCTGCTTGAGGCGTTGCTTTGTTTTGCTGATGGGGAATTTGAGGACGGTAACTTTAAAATTGAGTACGACTGGAAAGAAGAAGACAGCGCTAAGGCCAAGCTGATTGTGCAGACTACGTTAGTCACGTTAGAGTTGTTGACACAAAAAGACAAATATTCTGGCAAGCTAACTAAAACGCAAATTCGAGAAGCGCTGAATTTGCTGAAGGATTTCTTGAAGATTCTGGAAGATAACCGTATCCAAACTCAAGGTTCTGAGGACTGGCACTTTACACTCAAGCTATGGTCAAAGGATAGAGAAAAGAACCTGAAACGGTTTGATGAGGCATGGGAAAAGAATAGACCAAAGAAATCAAAAGAATTAGCAGATAATCTTACCAAAGATGAAGGTGTTACAGTTACAGCCCAAATTAAACTTGCACTGTTGCAAGCACCACCCTTACCCCAACACTTTGTAGAACGCCCAGAATACAGCAACGATTTAAAAACTCGCCTCCTCACAGAGTCATCAAGTAATCGCACTTTGGTAATTACTGCGATTCACGGCTTGGGTTCTGTGGGCAAATCAACTTTAGCGATGGCTTTAGCCCATGATGCCTCGGTACAATCTCGTTTTTGTGATGGCATTCTTTGGGCAACTTTAGGTCAAGACCCCAATGTGCTTTCTTTAATTAGTGGCTGGGTGCAAGCACTAGGAGACTATAGCTTTAAACCTACGAGTGTAGAAGCAACTTCTTGCCATCTTCGGACTCTGCTTTGAGTGCCTTAGCTGACAAAGACTCATCAGTATTGCCAGAAGCGCTAGCTGTTGCAAAGACTATTCAAGATGAGCGGTATCGTGCTTCTGCTTTGAATACCTTAGCTGACAAACTACCACTTGAGTTGTTGCCAGAAGCGCTAGCTGTTGCAAGGACTATTCAAGATGAGCAGTATCGTGCCTCTGCTTTGTGTGCCTTAGCTGACAAACTGCCACAAATTTTGTCAGAAGCGCTAGTTGCTGCTAGGGCAATTCACAATCAAGAGTATCGCACCAATGCTTTGAGCGCCTTAGCTGACAAACTGCCACCAGAGTTATTGCCAGAAGCGCTAGTTGCTGCCGGGACGATTCACTATCAGAGATATCGCAGCATTGCCTTGAGTGCCTTAGCTTCCGGTCTATCACAAATGCCAAATGTTGAACTTTTTCCCCTTTGGCAAGATACACTTCATGAGCTATCTCTTCGGACTCGCCCTAACTTGCTAGGTGATATAGAGGCATTAATTTTGGTTATCTTTGCATTAAGTGGTGAAGCAGCAACGGTAGAAATTGCCCGTGCTATTGTGGATGTGGCACGATGGTGGAAGTAATTCGTAATTCGTAATTTAAGAGAGTTAGATTTAATTTGAGTTTACAGACTTGCATCTGTAGCCTGATTTTTGTTAATTGGTATAAGGGGATGCAGGGATGGAAGATTTATAGTTTTAAACAAAGTGCGATCCTATACTTTTGCAGCGACTCAACCCAGTTCTCTAACAACAGCACAGGAATACGAAGTATCACATTTACAAACTCTCTCTGGTCTCGATGAGTGGCCGATCGCAATTAGTCATAAAATCACCACAGAAATTGTCTAAACTGTCGATGAGCGATCGCCAGGGGTTATCCTTGGCAATGAGCTTTTTAACTTTTCTCTGTCAGCCTTTGTTAGTAATGGTAGTATTTGATTGTTCTTCTTGACCACGCTATTAGCTCTCTATAAATAATACTGAATTTATGACCATCCAAATTAACATCGAACTTCCAAATGATGTTTTTTCAGCACTCCGCAGTAACCCAGAAACGTTTGTTCAAGAGATGCGTTTAGCGGCTGCTGTCAAATGGTATGAAGTTGGTATGCTTTCCCAATCTAAGGCTGCTGAAATTGCCGGAGTTAGCCGTCACCAATTTCTAGAAGCACTCGATCGCTATAATGTTTCACCTTTTCAAGTAACTCCTGAAGAATTAGCCCAGGAGTTAGCGCGTGACTAGACAATGGGTTGTAAATGCTTCTCCATTGATTGTGCTGACTAAGATTAACCAAGTTCATTTGCTCTCAGAACTTTGTAGTAAGGTTGTCATTCCTAGCGGTGTTGTTCAAGAAATCTGCATTGCACCGGATAATGACCCTGCAAAACTCTGGATTTTGAATGAAGGAACTAGCTATATTCAAGATGTGGAACAAGTTGATCTAGTGATTGCTGCATGGGGTCTTGGTTTAGGAGAGAGTCACGTTCTCACCTGGATATATAACAATCCTGGCTATGAAGCAATTTTAGACGATCGCGCCGCAAAAACCGCAGCACTTGCTTTAGAGATTCCGGTGCGGGGAACTCTCGGTGTTATTCTGCTTGCAAAACGGGAAGGTAAGGTAGAAGCCGCTAAACCGATTTTTGAACAACTGATTCAGGTTGGTTTTAGAGTCAGTACACAAGTTTTGGAGTCAGCACTTAGACTTGTTGGTGAGTAGTGTATTAGATGTGTAGATTGATCTTATAGGCAAAAAGCGATCGCACTTCCACAAGAGACAACGCTAGTAGCTCTCCATAAATAATTACTGAATTTATAATCATACAAATAACTCATTATCTCTGCTCTAAGCAGTTAGCAAGATATTCATCTATAGTCACAGACTCACCACCGCTATACTCAGCGCGAACGGCTTGAATTTCTGCCTGTGTTTCTGCATCGTCTTCATACAAAGCTTCTTCGGCTTCAAAAATTTGTTGCTCAATTAGCTCTTGAAGTTGACGTTTTTCTGTTAAATCAAGGGAAGATATCGCTTCTGCTAAAGTTTCTAAGGAGAGTTGTAGTTTAACAATGGCTGGCATTTTTCTCCTATTGGGTGTGTTTTTTTCGCACTTTGACACCGTTATGCTGATTTTAACAGTTATATTTTTGTCAAGCGCTCATCTTTCTGGGGTGCGATCGCAGCAATTGGATTTGCTTAACTGACGATTAGTGCGATCTGCGATGCCTACGGCGGGCTACGCCTACGCCTGAGTTGGTCTTGCCTACGTAGCCAGTGTTATTGTCAGAAATATTATGGTCACGCATCTGGTAAAAAATGCGATCGCCTTTAGCTCGACTTTATCCATTTTCTCTGAACGCGATGTCTACGGCAAACCGCTAAGAGGTTGTTTGAAAAGTAGTTAGCTGTGATTTTAGGCACTTGTTGATCCCCCCTAACCCCCCTTAAAAAGGGGGGAACTGGAATTAAAGTCTCCCATTTTAAGGGGGATTTAGGGGGATCTAGAACGTTTTATTACCGAGTACAGGACTTTTCAAACATCCTCTTAGACCTATTGCTTTTTACTGTCCGCACTTTCTGATCTCCCCCTACTGTAAAGCTTTAGGATAATTATTGCTAGCACTTACAAAAGCTGAATAGGGCAAATCGGGCGTTAACACGCTAGCAAAATCAGCACATAATACATATAGCTAGCGTCCACCAAAAGCCACTCATGCCGCAAAATAACCAAACCGCCGTCGAATTCCGTGATGTCACCTTTAGCCGCAATCATCGCCCTTTGGTGTCAAATCTCAATTTCACCATTCATCAAGGAGAAGCACTCGTATTACTTGGGCGCAGTGGTAGTGGCAAAACTACAACAATGAAGTTAATTAATCGCCTATTCACACCCACACAAGGCGAAGTTTTATTTGATGGTATTCCGACTACTCAATGGGATGAAATTAAACTGCGGCGCAAGATTGGTTACGTAATTCAAGAAATTGGTTTATTTCCCCATTTCACTGTAGAACGCAATGTGGGTTTAGTCCCTTCTTTGGAAGGTTGGCAACCTAAACAAATTAAAATGCGGGTTTATGAATTGTTGCAATTGGTGGGCTTAGAAGCGGCACAATTCGCCCAGCGTTACCCGCACGAACTTTCGGGAGGACAAAGGCAAAGAGTCGGTGTAGCTAGGGCTTTAGCAGCAGATCCGCCAGTGTTGTTGATGGATGAACCTTTTGGCGCACTCGATCCGATTACGCGCCTAGAACTTCAACAAGAGTTTCGGCATTTGCAACAGGAATTAGGCAAGACAGTTGTTTTTGTCACTCATGATATTCAAGAAGCCTTTATTTTGGCATCGAGAATTGGTTTAATGTATGACGGAGAATTGGTAGTATTGGGGACGACAGATGAATTTATGCGATCGCAACACCCAGAAAGCCTTGCCTTTCTCCAATGTCTGCGTTCCTTGTAAAACACTTTATGAAAAATTTCTTCCTCGTTAAGTATGCCCCAGAAATTCTTCAGCATACTCTAGAACATCTATTTTTGGTAGGGATTGCGATCGCAATTGCCATACTTGTAGGCATTCCATTAGGTATTTTAATTACACGTAAAACTTATCTGCGCCAACCAATTCTCGGCATAGCGAATATTCTCCAAACTATTCCTAGTTTGGCGCTGTTTGGCTTACTCATTCCGGTTCCCATAATTGGCGGAATTGGTGCAGTACCAGCAATTGTTGCCTTGATTGTATATTCTCTGCTGCCGATAATTCGTAACACTTACACAGGTATTACTGGCGTAGATCCAGCGATTCGGGAAGCTGGGAGAGGGATGGGGATGACAGATAGACAATTGTTATTGCAAGTTGAAATTCCCTTGGCAATGGGAGTAATTTTAGCAGGAGTGCGAGTAGCAACGGTAATTGCCATTGGGATTGCAACCATTGCAGCAGCGATTGGTGCTGGTGGTTTGGGAGTTTTTATTTTTCGCGGCATATCAGTAGTGAATGATCAGTTAATTTTAGCTGGTGCAGTTCCGGCGGCGGTAATTGCATTACTGGCGGACTTTGCAATTGGCTGGTTGGAGAATAATTTAAAAATTAAAAATTAAACAAGTTAGAGGTCATTCATGTTTCGATATTATTTGTAACAAAAAACGTGACATGAGCGCCTAACGCACTATCTTACATAAGTAAGTAGGTGAGAATGAATCAAAGTAGATTAAGTAATGTAAAAAATCTTGAGATGAGTTCGTAGTGAGCGCCTCCACCCCTCAAATTAGGACTAAAGTCCTTACTACAAACCTTGAATTATTCACGCCGCTCTACTTAGCGGTGCGTTAGGCTAAAGCCATAACACACCCTACTTAAGATTTAATTTATAAATAGTCTCTAATGAAAAGATTTTTAACACTTTGCTTTTTAACTTTTGCTTTGTTACTGGTAACCACTAGCTGCACACCGAATTTAAATAGTAGCAGCAATGGCAATATTATTGTTGCTTCCAAAGATTTTACCGAACAAGATATTTTAGGTGAACTGTTAGCACAACAAATTGAGGCGACAACTAATTTAAAAGTGGCTCGTCGTCCCCGTCTGGGTGGTTCTTTTGTTTGTCATAGTGCTATTACTGCTGGCAAGATTGATGCCTATATTGAGTATACAGGCACAGCTTTTACTGGAATTTTAAAGCAAAAAGCAGTTAATGACCCCAAAGAAGTTTATGAGAAGTTAAAACAAGCATACGCCCAGCAATTCAATCTGGAAGTAATGCCAAGCTTGGGTTTTGAAAACACTTTTGCGATGATTGTCCGGGGTGAAGATGCCAAGCGGAACAATATTCAAACTCTCTCCCAAGCTACTCAATATACACCACAGTGGCGCGGCGGTTTCGGTTACGAATTTTTAGAACGGGATGATGGTTTTGCCGGATTAGCTAAAACTTATGATTTACGTTTTGCTAAACCACCCCAAATTATGGACTTGGGTTTAATATATCGTGCTTTGATTCAAAAACAAGTGGATATGGTGGCGGGAAATTCCACTGACGGACAGATTTCTCGCTTGGGTTTAGTTGTACTAAAGGATGATAAACACTATTTTCCACCTTACGAAGCTACGCCAATTGTCCGACAAGAAATATTAAAAAAATATCCCGAATTAAGAAAAGCGATCGCTCAACTTGCTGGCAAGATTTCAGCAGATGAAATGCGAAAACTAAACTATTTAGTTGAGGGTGAATTACGTGATATTAAAGATGTTGTCCAGGAGTTTCGCAAATCAAAAGGATTAGGTTAATGTCATATCATGTCCGGTTGATTACTTATTAAACCCGAAGAACCCCACCCCGCCAAAGCTGCGCTTTGTCTCCCCTCCCCGCCTGCGGGGAGGGGATTAAGGGGT
>NZ_JABXKM010000024.1 GCF_017115025.1 Nostoc sp. NOS(2021)
TGTTTGTATATAGGTTTTATCATCAGTTAATGTCCTAACCTTCTTGTCCGTTGCTATAACTGTTGGCAGTTGGTCAAAATCACAGTAACTATCCACTCGAATATCCTGCCAAATCTCAGAAATCTGCTCCCCTGATTTGCCGACAGATAGGATTAAAGGATGATCAGGCACCAGAAAGTTCGGTATTCTATTTTTTTGGTATAGTTTTTGCCGTTCCATCTAGTAGTCTGTCAAGTTTAGGACTTACGCAAAACTAGACGCTGTAGGGGCAATTCATGAATTGCCCCTACGTAAAAATAAGGGTTTCAGCTATTGTTTGCGTAAGTCTTGAAGTTGAAGCGTCACCCGTTCGCGTAGCATCTTTGTCAGGAGAAGGGTAAGCACTAAAGTCCTGATTTTCTAAGCACTAAAGTGCTTACTACAAACCCTTCATTACTAGCTTGATAAAGTACTAGATGTCCGTAAAAGTACTACTACCAACCGTTCTGGTGTGGCGGTGACTCTTAATTGCGGGACAAGTGAGGGGGTTCAATGCTCCCTCATATCATATTCGTTTAAAGCCTTATTATTTAGGCTGACGCACAGAGATTTTAATGATAAGTGATTAGCCGGACTTGGTATCAAGCCTGGTACGTAGCGGGCGATCGTTAAGTATGAATGAAAGAAAGCACTCCCTCTGCCTCCCCTTCACCCTATAAAAGTGATTATTATTTTTATGTAGAGGAGATAATTTGTTTTCTGGAAGTCCCTTTCGTCTCTCGGTAAGGTTATTCTAAGTCCGAAGAAATCCTGAGAGCCATCAATTCTTCTGCTACTCTATTACTTAAAACATCAATCAATACTTGTGTTTAGCTAAACATCCCTCCGTTCAGTAACGCTTTTTTCCTTTGCGATGTCTTAACAAGCGTCTATTGTGGGCATCATAATCCCAAGGCGAATAAATTAGCTAGCAGCCAGAAAACTCTTTGGCAGCAAGTTTTTTATCTACAACTATAATATCGACCGATGGCAGATAGTTTTAGACGTGATCTCTTTGTTTCTCGATCTAGTTTGTACACTGAGTTGATTTTGGGATGCCTACAAATTCAATTGGGAGTAATTTGTAGCGTAGGTATTTGGACATTATCAGAAGCTAAGTTACAAGCTGCCCAAGCACATCAGACCTGGAAATCACCTTCAGAATTGACCGAGCGAGAGCGAGTCACCAAAGTAAATCCTGAGTTAGCAGAGCAATACTCAAAACTTAGAACTCACAGAGATGTCGGAGCAGGGGCTTGGGCCGATAGTGCAGCCTCTTCTCTGCCAACAAGTCCGCGAGCGTTTGCCTTTGCCAAGCAAGAGGGCGAACTGAACTTTGGTGACTTAGAATTTTCGATGCCGCTCCCCTATCGATTAGAGCCAACACCTATTTTGATGGCGGCACCCGAAAACTTCAATCCTGATCTGCGATTACCGCCAGTTTTACCCGAACCACCGCAGAATTCTAGCCCACCAACAACTTCCACCGAACCAGGAACGCCGGACGCAGTTTTGGAAAGTATTCATACGGATTATCGCTATGACACAGACAACTTTGGCCACACCAATTTTTTCCTCGAACCAATGGTTGAGTTTCGATTGAGTAATGGTAATAAAATATTTTTCAAGACAGGTTTTAACTTCTTTGAGCAACGCGGTGTTGAATCAATTACGAATTTTCCTTTGCAAGTTGGATGGCAAGGAAAAATTGGGCAAGTGACTCTGCAAACAGCAGCCGGAGTTGATGTGTTCAATCGTTTACCTACAGCTATCAATCTCAATGCTAGGGTTGAGGCTCCCATTTCGCCGCCGCAAGTTTCGCCATCAGGTCAATTGCTATCAGTAGTAGTACTATCAGGTAATTTAGAACAAGGGCCTTATAAATCCAATGCCCGAACTTTAGGCAATCAAATTACTGCTTGGCGATTTGGGCCTGATTTATACTGGCAGATTGACCGTGACACCAGCTTGCTTTCGTCATTGCGTTTAGGTAGTTACAACGATGGTAATTCCGAGGTGCAGTCTTTTAGTAGATTAGAACGCAAGTTCGGACAGTTTTCTCTGGCAGCTAACTTATTCACTTGGAGTTACGATCGCAATTTAGAACGCACAAGTGGCTATTTTTCTCCACCAGATTTTCTAGTTTACAACGGTGAGGTGGCTTGGGAAGGAGATATTGCTAATTTCTTACGCTGTCGCCTTGCTGCCAACTTAGGACAGCAGCGACTTAAAGGACAATTTGACAACGCTAATATTTATCAAACGCGCTGTACGGTAAAGCTGTCGCCCAATATAGAAGCAGACTTGGGCTATAGCTTTAGTAATGTCCGCAATCAAGATACAGGGGGAAGCGCCTACAGTGGTAATTCCTGGACAGGACAGTTGCGGGTCAAATTTTAGGAGTCAATTCCCAATCCAAAATCTAAAATCCAAAGTTCAAAATGGTATACGGCTGAAGAATGAAAGCACCATTACCTGATAACGAAACACAGCGAATCGAATCTCTTTTGCAGTATAAGATCCTCGATACTCGTTCGGAAGCTGCCTTTGACGACCTCACCCGTTTAGCCTCATATATTTGTGGAACTCCCATTGCCTTAATCAGTTTAATTGATAGCGATCGCCAGTGGTTCAAGTCAAAAGTTGGAATGGATGCTCTAGAAACACCGCGAGATGTGGCATTCTGCGCCCATGCTATTATGCAACCAGAAGTTTTTGTTGTGCCTGATGCCACAGAAGACGAAAGGTTTGCTACAAATCCGTTAGTCACCTCTGACCCGAATATTCGGTTTTATGCTGGTGTACCGCTGATTAACCCTGAAGGATATGCACTAGGAACACTTTGTGTAATTGACCATGTAGTAAGAAACCTGTCTCCAGAACAAGTTGAAGCATTGCGAATGCTAGGTCGCCAGGTAATCAAGCAACTAGAAATGCGGCGCAACTTAGCAAGTTTGGTATTGGTAAGTGATACACGCAAACAGCCACAGAAGGGACGCAAACAATTTTTAAAAAAGCTTGGCGCAGGGTTTGGGTTGGCGTTGGCAATTTTAGTCCTGATTGGCACGTTATTCTATCCGAATACGGAAGTGTTGATTAATACTAGTACAAGGTTGAACAACACCCAACTGAGAATCAACAGCTTGCAAGAACTGCTGTCTAACATCAAGGATGCTGAAACGGGACAACGCGGTTATATACTCACTAGACAGGATGCGTATCTAAAACCATATCAGACAGGAATTACCAAAGTTGCTCCCGAAATTAAGCAGCTAAGAAAATTAACAGCAGATGATCCGAAGCAAGTGAGTCAACTCAACACCCTTGAACCCCTGATTGCAGTAAAACTCAACGAACTGAAAAAGACTATCGACTTGCGCCAGAATTTCGGATTAGATGCTGCATTGGAGGTAATAAATACAAATCAGGGAAATAACTTAATGAGTGATATTCGCAATATCATTCGTGAGATGCAAAACAAAGAGACAGAAGAACTTCAGCAGCAGTTAAAAATCACCAAAAGTAGTACTCACAGTATTCTTTTGACACTTGCGATCGCTATTTGCCTAAGTTTTATCATTCTGGCTATAGTCTACTACTTCATTTATCGTGAGGGAAAAGAGCGTAAATTAACAGACGAAACACTCAAACAAGAACGCAACTTTATCTCAGCAGTCCTTGAGACAACCAGCGCTTTGGTAATAGTTCTTGACCCTAAAGGACAAATCGTTCGCTTCAATCAAGCTTCTCAAGAAACCACTGGTTACTCATTTGATGAGGTGAGAGGAAGGCATTTCTGGAACTTGTTTCTAGTTCCTGAAGAAATTGGGCCGGTTAAAGCAGTTTTTGAGCAGTTGCGATCTGGTGAAGCGCCCAACGAATACGAAAACTATTGGGTAACGAAGGATGGCAGTCTGCGGCGCATTGCCTGGGCTAACACTATTTTGCAAGACCATAAAGGCGACGTTGAATATATTATTAGCACAGGTATTGACATCAGCGATGTCTACGAGGAGCTTCGCTTACGCAAACGAACTGAACAGCATCTCAAAGCACAGTATGTTACAACCCGCGTCTTAGCAGATTCTACTACAATCAACGAAGCCATGCCCCAAATCCTGCAAGGAATCTGCGAAAGTTTAGGATGGGATTTGAGTGAATTTTGGATGGTAGATCCGCAAGCAAATATACTGAGTTTTTTAGATATATGGTATAAAATATCTATTGATATGCAAGAATTTGACATCCTAAGTCGGCAGACCACGTTTGCACCAGGAATTGGGCTGCCCGGCCTTGTCTGGGCTAGTGCTGAACCTGTTTGGATCGCTGATGTCGTTAAAGATCAGAATTTCATCCGCTCTGAAATCGCTGCCCAAGCAGGACTGCACGGAGCTTTCGGTTTTCGCATCCGTAGTGGTAAAAAAATCCTCGGTGTCATTACCTGCTTTAGCCATGAGATCCAGCAAGCTGACCCAGGTTTGGCAAAAGTCATGAATTCTATTGGGGAGCAAGTAGGCCAGTTTATTGAGCGCAAGCAGGCAAAAGAAGAACTCCAACGCCAAAACTTGCGATTGCAACTATTTACTGAAATCACCCTGAAGATTCGTCAGTCTTTGCAAATCAAAGAAATTCTCCAAATCACTGTCACCGAGGTACAAAAAATTCTCCATAGTGATCGAGTTTTGATTTATCAACCTTTGGCAGATGGATCTGGAGCCACCGTGGTTGAGGCAGTACTTTCTGGCTGGCTGGCAATTAAAGAGAAAAAGCTCATCGATGCTTACTTTCAAGCAGAATACATACAGCAGTACCATCTACAGCAGTACCGTCAAAGACGGAATTTGGGGCTTGCTGAATTGGATATAGTTGAAGCCCAAAAAAGCCATATCGAATTACTGCAACAATTTGGAGTCAAGTCCAATTTGGTCATACCCATTCTTGTCAAAGAAGAACTCTGCGGTTTGCTGATTGTCCATCAGTGTGGCGGTTCCCGCCACTGGTCTAGCTTTGAAACTCATCTTTTACGGCAAATCGCTGACCAAGTAGGTATTGCTTTAGCCCAAGCCCAAATGTTAAACGCCGAAACTCAACAGCGACGAGAACTCGAAATTGCCCGTCACCAAGCTGAATTAGCTTCTCAAACCAAAAGTGCTTTTTTGGCTAACATGAGCCATGAAATTCGGACTCCGATGAATGCTGTGTTGGGGATGACAAGCTTAATGTTAGAAACTCCCCTCAACTCGGAGCAACGGGATTTTATGGAAACAATTCGCATTAGTGGAGATGCCCTCTTAAACCTGATCAACGAAATTTTGGATCTGTCCAAACTTGAGGCTGGAGAAATGGCACTAGAAACTCTAGATTTTGACTTATCTACCTGTGTAGAAGAGGTGTTGGAATTATTGGCTCCCTTGGCTCATAATAAGGGATTAGAAATTGCCGCGTTGATCTATGATAACGTTCCCACCCACCTTCAAGGCGATGCTGGCCGCCTGCGGCAAATTCTCATGAACCTGATCAGCAATGCGATCAAGTTCACCAGCAATGGAGAGGTAGTACTACGAGCAGAATTGCGATCGGAAAACTCTACTACAGCCACCATTTATTTTGCCATTACAGATACCGGTCTTGGCATTACCCCTGAAGACCAATGCAAACTCTTTACCCCATTTACCCAAGTAGATGCTTCCACCACCCGCAAATATGGCGGCACAGGTTTGGGATTAGCCATCTGTAAGCAACTGGTGAGCTTGATGGGAGGAGAAATTGGCGTAGAAAGTCGGTTGGGGAAAGGATCTAAGTTTTGGTTTGAAGTAACTCTCGCCAAGCAACTTCAACCTATTTCCTCAGAAAGCGATGGCGAACTTTTGCTCAATCGCCGCTTGTTAATAGTGGATGATAATGCTACTAATCGCAAAATCATCCACTATCAAGCTACTCGTTGGGGGATGCTGGTGGATCAGGCTGCTTCGGCTACTACTGCCCTCAAAGCTATTCAGGAAGCCGCCAAACAAAAAAATCTCTATGACGTTGCTGTGATTAATATGCAGATGCCAGAAATAGATGGCATGACTTTGGGAGAACAAATTAAGACAAATTCAGCGATCGCTGGGCTATCTTTGATTATGCTTACCTCTACTAATCAACGCGATGAAATCCAACGGGCGCTAAAAATAGGATTTGCGGCTTATTTGGTCAAACCTGTTAAGCCGTCCCGACTCCTTGATACCATCATGACTATCTTAGGAACGCAGCTGGAAGAAGAAACAGGTGTCACGAGTCACAAGTCAGAAGTCAGAATTCAGGAATTAGGACTGAAAAATTACGAAAACAACAGCAACTATCATTCTCCTGGCTCCCGGCTCCTGCCTCCCGACTCCCCCAGACTTAGAATTCTCGTAGCTGAAGATAATCTGGTGAATCAGAAAGTTGCCTTGAAGCAACTCCAAAGCCTGGGCTACAGTGCTGATGTCGCTGGTAATGGCAAAGAAGTTTTGCAGTTATTGGAAAAAATTCCCTACGATTTAATTCTGATGGATTGCCAAATGCCAGTTCTCGACGGTTTAGAAACCACAAAAGAAATTCATCGTTGGCAAGAAAGCTACTTTGCCAGTGGTCGTCGTCCTGTGGTAATTGCAATGACAGCTAATGCCATGAAAGAAGACCAACAAATGTGTCTAGATGCCGGAATGGACGACTATCTGAGCAAGCCAGTAATGAAAGAAAAATTGGCGGCGGCGGTAGAGCGTTGGGCAAGTGTGATATTTAAAGCAAAAGAAACAGCTGCCACAGACCAGACAGTTTCTACGACAGATGCAGGTTCAGTTGACCTCCTAATTGATTGGGAACGTTTGCATCAGCTCTCGGAAAACAACCCAGAATTTGAATTGGAACTACTGCAAATGTTTGTTGAAGATATTCAACCTCGTCTAGAGGTAATTAAAATAGCGATCGCTGCTCATGACTTTCAGGAACTAGCGCTCCAAGCCCATCAAATTAAAGGTGCTAGTGCCAATATGGGAGCTACAACTATGCATCTGGCAGCAGAAAAACTAGAACAATTCGCTCGCAAACAAGAGCGTCGAGGTACTACTAACTTCATCTCAGAATTAGAAGAGTTTGTTAAATGCATCCAAGAATTTTTAATCAAGACTCCTAACTCCTAACTCCCCATTACCCCTTATCCCCAGAGGGGGCCCCACCTTCCCCATTCCCTTCATAGGTAACTTTAATAATATTTACTAATAAATAAACAGCAACGATTATCTCCTGTCGGCTCATAACTCAAATTATCGGCAATGGCGGACATGATTTTTAAACCACGACCGCGCTCTTGCTGATTCTCTTCAAGTTCAGATGTTTGTTGCAATTGCTGCTCTAAGTCACAGGGTTCGCCTTGAGACCAGATGCGAATTTCTATGTATTCATCTAACCGCACAGCTTCTATTACAATAGGAGTTTCAATAGGTAAGTTTTTGTGGGCATGTTCAACAATGTTAGTAAAGCCTTCCATCAAAAGTGTTTGACATTGCCACCAAATTTGTTTATCGGGAATAGGTGGTTGATTCATCTGCTCGAACCAAGACAACACTTGAGGTGAAGCTGTCAGGTCTGTGTTGACTTTTAGATAAATTTTCTTATTCACTTCTTAACCAATAAAATATTTTGAGATTATTATATTCAGTAATTAATTTATTGAAACATAATTCAGGAGTCAGGAGTCAGAATTCAGAATTAATTCTGATCTCTAGCAGGGAACAGGGAACTCTTAATAGGGAACTCTTAACAGGCTTGAAAGTCTCTTGGTGTCAGTGTTTTCTGATTAGCTGATGTCAACCGCTACCTGGCAACTGCTATAAAAAGCGGATAGCGCAGTGTCTGAATCCCCCACGAAGAGTGATTCTGACGCCAAGCCGCAGAGCAATCCTAAGCTCCGCTCCTGAATTCTGACTTCTTCTTCAATTAATTTGAGTATTTTTACTATACATTAAAAACTAAAATGCATATAAGTTAAATTAAAGCAACTATTTACTTAATAAACTGTAATTTATGTTTAAAATTCTGGTTATTGATGATGACCCTATCGTGCGAACAGTATTGAAAAGAACACTCCAAAAGCAGGGTTATGATACGAGTGTAGCCAGCAATGGCGAAGAAGGAATTACACAAGCACAACTGCTACGTCCGGCTGTGATTATCTGTGACTGGATGATGTCCCAGCTAGATGGGTTAGAAGTGTGTCGTCGAATTAGGGCACATCCAGAGTTGGCAACTACTTTTTTTATTCTATTGACGGCTAGGGGAGCAGCTCCAGGAGAGGAGGAAGATAGAGTTAGGGGACTTGACGCTGGAGCAGATGAGTTTATTTCTAAACCAATAGAGATGAATGAATTCAAAGCACGGGTAAGAGCAGGATTAAGGTTACACCAGCTGAATCAGGATTTACAAAGTCAAAAGCGAGCTTTGGAGACACTCAATCAGGATTTGCAAACCCAAAAGCAAATTTTGGAAGCAGAATTGGCTGAGGCAGCTGATTATGTGCGATCGCTTTTACCCTCACCGCTTGTAGGAACAGTAACTACAGAAAATCTGTTTATTCCCTCAGCACAGCTAGGGGGTGATTGCTTCGATCATCATTGGATTGACGAGGATAATTTGGCAATTTATTTGTTAGATGTATCAGGTCATGGGGTGGGTTCAGCCCTCCTATCTGTATCCGTGCTGAATGTTTTGCGATCGCAATCTCTACCAAACACTAACTTTTGTCAACCAAGTGAAGTCCTGAAAGCCCTAAATCACGCCTTCCAAATGAGGAAGCACGGTGATAAATACTTCACAATTTGGTATGGAGTTTATCACCGCCTTAAACGTCAACTCATTTATGCTAACGCCGGACATCCACCAGCCTTACTGTTATCTAATACCTCTACGAACAGCATCGAAGTTAAACGGCTAAGTTCTTTAGATTTACCAATTGGCTTTTTACCTGATGTCCAATTTGAGGATGCTGTTTTTGATATCAAAGAAAACAGCACTTTATACATCTTTAGTGATGGTACTTATGAAATTAATCAGTCAGATGGTAAAATTTGGGGTATTGATGCTTTTATTGACTTACTAACCGAATACAGCCAGCAAGATACGTATAACCTAAATCAACTCTTAGCAAAGATTCTCACCTTAAATGCTCAAGATAATCTTGATGATGATTTATCTTTGGTAAAAGTTCACTTTGGTTAGTATAGTCAAATGTGCATATTTAATTTGGTATTGTCTAGCAACTTACTGTGTTGTTAATACTTGGCGATTGAACTCATCTTGGTCAGCAAATGTTTGAAAAATTCTATCCATTTTAGTCAGTTCAAACAACATCCTGACTTGATCGCTGATCGAACAGACAAAAAGTTTACCATTTGCAGTTCGTACCATTTGCATTGCTGATACTAAAGCACCTAAACCAGAGCTATCAATAAACTTTACTTCTTTAAGATCAAGCAACAAAATATCGGCTCCGTTGGCCACAATATTGCTAACTTCACGACGGAGTTCATTACCTCTAATACCATCTAAAATCCCAGATAATTCTAGTACTGTTACACTCAACTTCATGGGTTTATTTTTCCGATTATTTGGCTTGAAAACTATATATTTCTATTTTGGCATTGACCTAATGCAAACCGCAATAGATATAGCAGTTAGTACTCAGTCGAGTATGCCATTAAAAGGGAACTCTTAATAGGAGGCTTCAAGGGTTAAACCAGTGTTCTCGATCTAGTGAGGCACTCTGCCCTTGCGGTTTCCCGACTTGTTCCTTGCGCGTCTCCCCTTGAAAGAAGAAAGTGCCGTTAGCGAGTCTTGTCTACACACGCTGTTCACGTTCGAGCGTCAACTTTGTCCTTAGCGTAGTGTTAGCTCGGCACGAGCATCAGCTAACATTACCCAGAAGCAGGGACTTTGTGTCTAAAGTTTTCTACTAACCGTCAACAGTCAACTGTAGCTATTTAGCAGCTTGTTGGTTGCGTTTCATTTTCAATGCTAGTGCGATCGTTGCCAGCACACCAAGAACAGCATTAGGTTCTGGGACTGAAACCTGATTATCCACAGTTCCTGTTTTGTCAATGTCTACCAACATTTTTCCAGCATTGTCACTATAGAAAATATCATTCACAGCTAGGAACAAAAACTTCGCCGTGGTGGGAATCGTAAGTGTCGTCTTACCAAAGATACCAAAAACACCATCAAATAATGTTTGTTGACCGCAGGTTCTGTTAGAGTCGCTCAGGTTTGCACCACTACACATATAAGCATTTTTACCAGAGTCAAAGGTAGAGTCTGGGGAGGCGGTAGAATCAAACAAAGTGTTAGAAGTCCAGGTGTTCTGAGTGTAGCTATATTGATTGGCGTCTTGCTGATTCAGGGCTACATCATCAACCACACGTTTTTTATAAGATGTATCAAGGAGCTGATCTGAAGTACTGAATACCCCGATCATGTCGCTCCTTTCACCTGGACTCCAAACACTCGTGTTAAATGTACCAAAAATATTCAGGCTGATGGAGTCGCCACCTGTCAAACCCAAATCTGCTAGGGATATGGCTTTCGTGTTACCAGCAACAGTCTTCACACCTTGGTAAGAAGTTGTGTCAGCGTAGGTTTTCAAAAAGGTGTCTGTAGAATCGATTGTTAGGGATGCGGCTTGAGCTTTGTTAACGGTAGAGAATGCTCCTAGTCCTACTAGACTAGAAACCATTAAAGCACCCAGAAATTTTTTCATATTCTTGCATTCATTGCGTGTAAATCTATCTTAAGCAACAACCTAAAAAGCTTGTATAATTTTACACATTTTAGTTCAGTGAATTTTAGATAGATTTTATCGGGAAATTTCGGAAGTTCACAGTATTTTTACTTAAGATAGCTAACCTATTTTTTACCTTTTATCCAAAGTCTAATTCTTGATGACGTGTACCCTTAACAGGCGAACTAGAAAGACTGCCTTCAGTCAGCCTTGGCGACTGGAAGTCGCGGCTACCAGACAAAACCCACCTTTGCTTGCGGAATGCTACGCGAATGTGGGTTAAAAACTCTTGATTTATTAGTCCACGGAGGTGGACTTTGTTCGTGTAGTAGCGAATTCTATTCGCCTAATACTTTTGAAACATCCTCTGAGGCTTCTTTTGGAGGCTGCCAAACAGATGCACGGATGATAGCCCACAAAAGTAACAAGTTATAGATAGCCCATGCACCATTGAGTAAGTGAATCAAAGGATTATTTAGATCACCAATTGCAAAGTGGTAAAGGCTCAATAATATTCCTAGAATAGTGAGGACAAAGATAAGTATTTGGGGCCAAACCAATTGGAGATATACTCCAGATTGTCGCTGCTTAGGTGTTACTTGGAATTTGAGGCTACCCCCAAAAAACACACTTAATACAGCTTGGATAAACAAGGGAAATAAGGCGATCGCATATTGTTCAGATCGCCAAAGTTCTCTAGCTGGAATGCCCCAAGTCGCTGCGATAAAAGTCAAGCGGTTGATAATAAAAGCTGGTAAAAAGTGTAGGGCGAAATCAGGCCCGTAGGTTTTAACTGGAACAATGCCCGTAAAAAAATAGATAATTGGACAAGAAATAAAAACCAGAGTTGCAAAACCAGAGAAATAGCTATACATCGTCTTAAAATAGTGCAATCTTTGCCAAAAGGTTAGCCCTGATTTTGTGAGCGGATTTTCTCTCAGTAGTACTTGGATAGTTCCTTGTGCCCAGCGTAGCCGCTGTTTAAGAGTAGAACTCAGATCATCTGGCGCTAAACCTTCCGCCAAAAGTTCATTGTGATAAATAGATTTCCAACCAGCACTATGCAGACGCATAGCTGTATTCATATCTTCGGTAATGCTATTACTCGATATCCCACCAACTAAATCAAATTCATTTAAACTTTTTTCATCTTTGGTAAATTCCTCCGCAAAATTTTGCAGTCCTACACTAACTAATGCTTCACGCCTCAGTATCGCATTTGTGCCCGTATAGAAGGCGGCATTCATGCCATCTTTACCTTGTTGAAGTGGGCCATAAAATAAATTTGCTCGATGTCCAAAAGGATCGCCTAGAGGAATATTGTAAAAATCCTGGCGGGTCTGTACAAAAGCAATTTGATTCTGGTCGTATTTCCCAGTTGAAAGATTATAGGTGTAGAAAAAAGGCAGAACTCGCTTGAGAAATTGTGGCTTGGGAATATGGTCAGCATCTAGGGTAAGAATAAACTGTCCTGAAGTTTCTCCAGAAAAAATTGCATAATTGAGGTTCCCCGCTTTAGCATGGTGGGGCACACCATCTGGTTTCGGACGAGCAATGTAGCGAAAACGAGCGAGTTCAACTAATTCCAGTTCTTTCTTGCGAATAGCTTCTTCTAAGGCTTTGCGTTCGGTAATTAGGCGTTCGCGTAGCGTCTTTGCAGGAGAATCGCTAATACTTTGATGATCTGGAGATAACCAAAGTATAAGCGATCGCAGACTTTGCACAAATTCGGTAGCAAACTGGTTAATTACTAGTTCTGATGATGCTTGCAGCCATTGTTCTGCGGCTTGAATATTAGGTGTTAGATTTTCCAGTTTCTTCAGGCGCTGCAACAAACAAGAGTGTTCTGCATCAATTCGATCTGCTTCTTGTTGTAGTTTTGGTGACTGTAAATCCTCAATACACAATCTTTCTGCCATAGCCCGCATATCAGCCAAGTTGCCATCATCCAGCACATAAACCCGTAATTTTGTTGGCGGGTAATCTATTGCTAGAGCAGCTTTGGCAGTTTCTTCTACAATTTCGGGTGGCTCGTTGTAGCATGTTACAAACACATCCACTGTTGGCCAGTCGGATCTGGGTAGAAGCGGCATCATCTGGTCGAGAGACTTAATTTGTCGAACTAAAGGACGCCACAACCCAATTACAAACATTACGCCGCCCAAATAGCTATAAATTTCTGCTATTAGTAAAGGAATCGAGATCCAGAGCGCATCAAAATTGATGGAATGGGTAATGCGCCATTGCAAATACCAGATCCCGAAAATTAAATTTATTTCTGCCAAATAGCGAAATAACAGCGTTCTTTTTTTGAGTACCGAGCGGCTGTTACCAGAAAAGTTTGAGGAATTATCAATAATAGAAACTGAAGTCATATTAGTACCAGTAATTAATGTAAAAGACTAGTGCAGTTTGACAAAAACAATTATCTAGTGGGAAAAGTGCTGAGTTAGGAGTTGTTAAGAATTCTCTTTATTTCTAATTTCTACTGCCTCCGCTGCTCCCCTTGCTCCCCCTGCCTGCTGGCTATAGATTTGAAAGAATAAACAGGGATTTTGAATCAAGATATCTGAAGAAGAGTGAAAGTTACCGCATCATGTACAAGTATTCCCAAATACAACTGATTAATAACAAACACGGCTTTGTAATTACAGTAAGTTGCATTTCAATCAAGGTGTAATACTTTTTCGCAAAATATCCATTAAAAAGCAGAGTAAAAAGCTTTATGACTTCTAACTCTGCCGATTAGCTTACTTTTGTGGAGGTGTAACTGCTTCAATAGTGTTCAGTTCCAGTATTGTAATACCTTGTTATTTTGCAACTTTTGTACCAGTTATTAGCGGAGTATTTTCGCTACTTGAAACCCAGTAACTTCCAGAAGTATCAGAAATTAACTTGGTTCGTTGTCTGGCAGTGTTAGGTAAACCTCGCCCAGAATCTCCCTTAGTAACTTCTTGCCACCAAGGAGATTTCATGGTGGTAGTCGGACGAATTAGGGGTTGTCGATTCGTCACTTCGTATAGCAAAGATTGCAAAATCATACTGTTGGTGCTGCTGGTGAAACCAACTGCCGTTTTACCCGTGGTTTCATAGAAGCCCTCATAAAATCCAAGTAATGGATTATATAAGTCAGTCGTTCCTTGGAATAACTCTTGACTGTACTTGTTTTCTGGAAGCAAGGCATCATAGGCAAAAGCGACTGCTGTACTTACTAATCGCCCCTTTGGTACTAGTTTACCGTCATCTCCTAAAGCCACCCAAGACTCACTAATTGAGCTATGAACAGTGTAAGGTTTACGATCAATCAAGGTGGTGGCTGAGGCTGTGAAAATGCCCGTGCGACGGTAGCGTTCAGCTTGCGCCTGAAAAATTGGTTCAAAGAGCGATCGCATTTGTGGATCTAGTCCAAACTCCAGTGCATAGAGTAAGAAAGGATTGCTAACTGTGTATTGGTTAACTTTGGAATTAGTATCTGTGCGATGGCGTTGAATTGGCACTTTCAATCCCTCCACTGAGGCAGTTTGATATTCACCGCCAACAGCAGAACGCTCAACATTAAATCCCCATAATTGAAAAGCACGAGCTGCATATTCTTCATATCCCAAGCGGGTTTCGGGGTTGACGCGGGTCAGATATCGCCCATCTTGATCTTTGGTGACAGTAGCACTGGAGAGAATACCCTCGCGCACCACACGCAAGTATGACCAATCCAGCACAATTTTATCGACGGCAGCCGTGTATTCTGAATGACAAGTTTTTAAGTTGTAAAGCGCTGCCAGCATTCTACCTAAATCTAAAGCTGACCAACCGTTTCCTTCTGGGGCTGGATTTCCACCATAATCTATTGGTTGCAGCGATCGCGTATCATAACCCCGACTCGGCAACTCTCCAGCAAACAACGGTAACTTTGTCAAGGCTGCTAAAAGATGCCGGGTGCGCTGGTCAAATTCTTTCGGGGTAATTATATCAAGCGATCGCGCCGCATGGAGTGTTGCCAGATAATCTCCCAATCCCCAGAGAGTTGCGCCTTTGAAATCACTGCGATCGTCTATCAGCCCACTCTTGGAGTGATAATTTGCTTGAAAGTATCGCCAAGCCGCATCTGCATAACGCCGTTCAATAATCGTCAGTGGTCGATCTAGTTTCAGGTTAGATGATGGCTGGGGACTATCCACTGGTGGAATCGGTGCAACGGTCACTTCTATGACTTTAGAATTGTTTGCAGGGGTTGCGATCGGAGGTGTAACAGTAGAATTCGGTTGATTTGAAGGTGTTGCTGGAGAAGCATTTTCACTGGGCTTGCCAGTAGAATTCGGTTGATTTGAGGGTGTTGCAGAAGAAGCATTTGCACTAGGCTTGCCAGTAGACACACTTGCAGAAGTGGAAGCAATTAAAGGGTGATTTCCCCTAGCTTTGTAGTATAAAATCTCCAGAATTAACCCATTAGTATTACCTGTCAAAGCTTTATTGGGTTGTTTTGATTCTTCATAGATACCAGCATAGTAACCGCTATCATCAGGACTGCGGAGATCCTTGACTGCATCAAAAACCTTTTGGGCATAAGCATTATCTGGAAACAGATAGTGCCAGCCAAAAGCAGCTTTTGTGCTGAGGCTGCGAAACTGTGGATAAGGTTGATTGGCATCCGTGATTGTTGCCCAGGTTGCACCGTTGGCGTAGACGGTGTTGTAGAGAAAATAAGGCACTTGGTCAATATTATCTTCTGTAACCGCAGTCAACTGGCCTGTGGTATCAAAACGCCGTTTTTGCACATCTAAAACCCTGGCAGCAAAATCAGCTAACTGACCTTGTAAACCAAATTCAATCCCCTCAAGGATATAAGACTCACTAACAACATAATTATTAGCATTGGTGCTTTTAAAGTCACGGGTATCAACGGGAATTTGCACACCATTAATTTCGACTAACTTAAACGGTTCTAAAGAAATAGCCTTAGGTGCAGAGAAACCCCAAAGTCCATAGCCTCTAGCGCCGTATTCTTCATAGCCGAGTCGTCCTTCTTGCACTAGTAACGTTTTCTTGTCTGGGAGAACAGTAGCGCCAAAAAGTTGTCCATCTTTGAGCGATCGGGCCACCTGCCACTTTGCTATAATTCCTTTGAGCCAGTCATTATATTGAGGGTGACAGGTACGGATGACATCAAAGGCAGCCAGTATTCGCCCAACATCCAAAGCAGACCAACCAAGACCCCGCTCCACCGGATTATTGTTATAATCAACCATCTGTGCGGTAGCTGTGTTATAGACTTTATTTGGCAACGCATCTTCAAATAACTTCAGGCTGCTGAGAGTCGTCAAAAACTTATTGAGGCGGTTATCAAAGTCTGCTTGGTCAGTAAGATTCAACCATCGTGCAGCATTCAATGCCATCAGGTAATTACCCATATCCCAGAGTGTACCAGAAGGATAACCCCCAGTAGAATTGGTAAATCCCGTTGCTGGCTGATAATTTTTGACAAAATACTGCCAAGCACCACGAGCATAAGTTTGTTCCTCAGCTGTGAGCGGGGCTGTAATATTGCTACAGCTATTGGAATTTTGGGATAAAACTGGTGTCGGGATGTAGAACAACAATTGCAGAAATGTCCCAACTAGGAACAATGCAATCCATCTCAACAGCTTTTGTTGACGGGGTTTATATATCATATTGCAAAGAAGGAGTTAGGAGCGTTATAGCCCGTCTGTACAGTTATAATTCATAAATCGAGTTTTATCAGGTCTATTCTTTTCGTAATGGCTAATTTCCTCACAAGGGACTTCCAAATAAAAAAATATCTCAAAACTGACGCAAAAACCCTCTCTATTTCTCCTCTCTCTGTGTTCTCTGTGTCTCTGTGGTTCGTTTATTTGGATAATTTATTTCTTGGAAATCCCTAAGAGTAAAGGTTGGGTTATGTCTGTGACAGCAGTTGATCAGTTATATGCTTTGTATCCCCAAGTACACCGCCAAATTCTTACATTAGGAGAAATAAACCGATATTTGTCTGAACTTCCTTTTCAACTGTCCAAAGAGTTCTACGATTTGTACTTATCAACAAATGGCTTTGACCGAGTTATCCAATTTTTCGGATTCGGTAAGTTTTATTGCCTTTCTGAAGCCATTGAGACTTACAGAGCTTGTATTAGTGAGAGAGGCTACCGGGCTAACTGGTTTCCGCTCATGGCTCATGAGGAAAGCTTATTTATTGTTGTAGGTAGTTCTCAGCAAGAGATAGTATCGCCAGTTTTTAGAATCTTCCCAGATGATTTTGAATTGTACGCAACAGGAAATTCTGAACCTAGACTTCATTTTCCTAGTTTAACCGAGCTTTTGCTGGAGGAGGTTCAATCGT
This sequence comes from Nostoc sp. NOS(2021), assembly GCF_017115025.1. Taxonomy (GTDB): domain Bacteria; phylum Cyanobacteriota; class Cyanobacteriia; order Cyanobacteriales; family Nostocaceae; genus Nostoc. The sequence continues at coordinate 17,166 of NZ_JABXKM010000024.1, forward strand.
ATTTAAGAGATTAAGAAAGAGTATTTTGAGAATGTGAGAAAACAACATGAGCAATTGTGATGCAAAACGCGCTATAACATCAAATTCAAAGAAAGCTTGCAGAAATCAGCCTTGATTTGGGATACGAATTACCAATAATTTGCACCCCCTACGAATTATTAGGAGATTAAGCTATGTGGCAAGATGAAATTTTAGATGAAATTCATAAAATTCGAGAAGAACACGCTAAATCTTTTAACTACGACTTAGATGCGATGTTTGCAGATTGGCAGCAAAAGCAAGCAGAAAGTGGAAGAGAAATCGTAAGCTTACCACCAAAGCACGGTTTAACAATGCGTTGGAGCCGACCGTCCAAAAATGATTTGTGAGTACCACAGGTTATCGGCGGCGGCTCAACTGTGCCATAACACACAGGGTTTTACATAGAAGACTAGGGCTTGGGAACTGTACCAGGGTCAATAAATCTGATCAATAGAAGGCGCGATCGCCCATACTAGATGGTAGACACCTTCGACCATAGGAGCCGTCTATGTTGCTACAAGAATTGAAGGAGTAGGTCTTCAAGCTACCACCCAGCGTAGGCGTAGCCCGTCGTAGACATCGCCTTGCACTGGTGAGCGCCATCATTGAGTCGTTGCAAGACACGCCAATTTCTGAGCCTTGAACGCTCTGGCGCGTAAGTTATGGTGTTCTGATAGCCCTTTTGATTGACTTCTGGCTCCTGACTCCTGCCCAAACGGTGAGCGGTTGTCCAACTTGCTTATAGAGCAAGCTCTCCAGAATTACACCATTATTGTTGGCGGTAAGAGTTTTATTCGGCTGATGCAGAGATTCATAGAAACCGTTGTACCAGCCATCTTTTGATTTGAGGTTGCCTTGGACAAAATCAAATAACTGGCGGGTATAAGCAGTGTTATAAAGTACATGCCAGCCGATCGCAGCTTTGGCACTAAGGAATCGCAAATCGTTGTGCTGTTTTCTGGTATCTGTGATGGTTGCCCAAGGTTCTCCGTTGACAAATAGGCTGCTGTAAACAAAGTATGGAGGGCGATCTAAGTTGTCTTCGGTAACGGCGGTTAATTGTTTTGTGGCCTCATAACGCGCTGCTTGAGCTGCTAAAATCCGATCAGCATAAGCTTTAGGCAAAGCTTGAAACCCAGTTTCGATACCATCTAAGATATAAGGTTCGCTAAGAACGTAGTTATTAGCTCCAGAGTTTTTATAGTCGCGGCGATCGTAAGGAATTCCCTGGCCGTAAAGATCAACAAAGGCAGTATGGGACTGATAATCCAAGGCTTGCTTAACATCCAAGCCCCAAAGCTTCAGACCATAGGCAGCATAATTCTCATAGCCCAAGCGACCTTCTTGGTTGTACTGTTCTTTGCCTTCGATAACGGCAGTACCGTACATTTGGCCATTTTTGGTTAGACGCTTGATTTGCCAATGTTTCCAAACTGCTGCTGTTTCTAGTCGCAACTGTGGATACTTTGCGCCAACAATTTTCAGCCAGATTGCCATCCTGCCCAAATCGATAGCTGACCAACCAATTTCTTCGCGTTTTTCTAGTTGACCATAATTAACAGGTACGAGGGTTTTTGCATTGTAGACCTTGTTGGGTAGTTCCCTTTTGTATAAAGGCATAGATGCCAGTGTTTTCAACATTTTGCTCATTTTGGCATCAAACTCAGCCGCAGGCACGATATTGAGTTCTCTAGCACTGACCAAAGCTGCGATCGCTGCTGTCTGATCCCACATACTTACGGAGGCGAAGCCATCAACGGAATTGACCAAGCCAGTTTCATCGTTCCAGTTGCGCTGGAAGTATGACCAAGCCTGATGAGCAGTTGTCGTTTCCTCTGGGGTCAGTTTTCCAACTCCAGGAGCAACATAGGGAATTATAGCTATTGTTAGTTGGTTCGTAGGAATGGATTGACCTGACAAAACTACAGATTTAGCATCAAGGCTGGCAACTATTTCAGCTTCTTTAGCACCAGAGACAGGGCGTTGGGGTTTCTGTGGTTGTACCAACTGCCGTGAAGCAGTTTGGGATGTTGATATTTCCGGTTTTTTTATAGAAGTTTTGGAAAGTTGCTTAGACCAAACATTTAAAACTGCGATCGCGATCGCAGCCGTAACTACTCCTCCTACAGAAGCTAGTATGGACAAGCTCTTAGGCGGCGGTTGAAAATCAGAACTCATACTGATTAAAGCCTCATCTTGTAAGTCAGCGTTGCTTGCGTAGTTTCACCAAATACATTCTTCCCAACTTTGATATCTAACTAACACCCAGAAGTTCACCTGACTTTTCACCGGATATGGAAGTGCGACTCCCGAAGGATTGTCAGATGTAGTGATCGTTACCCAAGCAACGCCTGTTTACCGCATGGCATCGCAAATTGCCAGCAGTCGAGACTCTCAACGGCTCCAGGGCAGTATTCCTCCAGCAAGAACTGCCTTCCCTTATAATTACTACAATAATAGAACTTACGCACTTTACAGATTGACCATCATCTGAATGATAGGCTTTTTAAGCTAAAAGTCTTGCCCTGCCTCGTTCCTGGGCTGCCGCCTGGGAATGCGATCAACTAGGCTCTGCCTCCCGTCAAACCAGGAGGCAGAGCCGGACACAAGAGCATTACAAGGCTAGAGCCTTGTAACGAGACGTAATTCACAGTTAGTTGTCTCTGTCAATGCGTAAGTCCTAAATAAAATAGTCACGCACCCGATCTTTGGAGTTCTAGTAGTGGGCTTATTTGATGATTTGAGTCGGTTTCTAGAAAACCGTTTAGAAGAATTCTTGCGTAATAATCCACATTTGGAGTTAGAGGCGCTGCTAGAACAGCTGCGTGAGCAAGAGGAAGACACATTAAAGCTGATCGCAGATTTACAATTGCAAGAGAAGCGATCGCAAGAAGAAATTCTCTCCACCGCTCAAGAAATTCAGCGTTGGCATATCCGTGTTCAAAAAGCCAAAAACGCTGGTAGAGAGGATTTGGCGACTGCTGCGGGTGAGCGAGAAGCAGCCCTGTTGCGCGAAGGAAATCAGCGCTGGGGACAGATGCAAGGGCTGAAAGAACGTATTAACCAATCTCAGGAACTACTACGGAAAATTCAGCAGCGGCGACAAGAGGTGCAAGCCAAAGCAGCCGTTGCACAAACAGCCCGTGCTAAAGCGCAAACTCAGCAGCATTTAGAAACCAATGGCTGGTCGAATCAAACTAGCAGTTATTCTGATGGGTTTGATGACTTAGAAGAAAAGTTTAGTCGCTGGGAAACCCAAGATGAGTTAGAACAAATGAAGCGGAATCTAGGGAAATAATCGCCAAGGCACGGGTAGAAGCCAGTTAAAAAATCTTACTCTCAACAAAGTCTAAGTTAATCGTATTAAGCCATGCTTTTTGATTAAAGTTTAGGCGTTGGCGTAGCCCGCCACAGCGAAAAGTCAGAGCGGCGGTTCCCGCCGTTGGCGC
>NZ_JABXKM010000140.1 GCF_017115025.1 Nostoc sp. NOS(2021)
GATGCGGGGACAGGGGGACAGGGGACAAGGGTAGTTCAAAAAAAACCATCTAGAAGCCTACAGAATGTTTATTTTCTTTGCTGCTTGTCTAGAGTGACAGCTAATGAATCTAGACTGACAAACTAGGGAAAATTAAAAATCTCCGGTAAATTTGAGTTGACCTCATTTATACGGAAAGGGTGGCATGAACAATAACAAAAATCTTGAATCAGGAGAGTTGTCTTGTAAACAGCAAGCGATCGCAACTGTGGTGTATGATGCTGTTCAGGGTTGTCAAGGCGATACTGTAGCTCTTTTGGCAATGCTTAGGCAATTGGAGCAGTTACACCGAGAGATCCGGGATGGGGTTTTTCAAGAAAGTTTGCCTGTTAACCGTCGGCAACTCTACTCACTACTGAAAGATATTGAGTCTGAGGGAGGCTGGCCTTACATTGAGCGAATGAGACTACAAGCATTTTTAGCGAATTTGCCACAAGAGGCTCCCCAAGAAAATAGCCATGAAGTTTTGGAGAGCGATCGCACTTTTGGCTGATCATCTCGAAATAAGTTTCTAGCTCTGAATTAACAACTCTGATCGCCTCATCAACCGCTAAACCAAGAGCGGTTGCTGGTTGAGGTTTCAACCTAATTCATAATTATTAATGACGCTCGTTCGCCTTTGGCGTCTCCCCTTGGGAGATGACTCGCTAACATAATTCATAATTAAAAAGGGTTTGTACTGGTTATGCCATCACAAAGAAGGCGATCGCGCTCCTCAAGATTGCGGTTGTGCTTGAGGTAATCGCCCACCCAGCTGCAACCACGAACAAGCAGATCATCAAGATTTAAATTCCACAGAATTATCGTGTTGTCATCACTAGCTGATGCTAGTGTTTGACCGTCTGGGCTAAAACTGACACTTAATACCGAAGAGCGATGCCCATTGAGACTTTTAATTAATTTGCCGTCACTGCTCCAAAGTTTCACTGTACCGTCCCAACTGGCGGCGGCGAGCAATTCACCATTCGGGCTGAAAGTCACGGCATTGACGCTATCGCTGTACCCCTTTAATAAGATTTTTAACAACGTCCCATCCCGTCGCCACAGTTTCACGGTGTTATCCCAGCTAGCAGAAGCCAATAACTCGTCAGTGGGACTAAAGCTGACACCCATCACCCAGCTGTCATTGGGCGAGAAAGTTTTGAGCAAAGTACCATCCCGTCGCCAAAGTTTAACAGTTTGGTCATCACTGGCAGAGGCTAAAACCTGACTATCATGGCTGAAGTTTACGTTATTTACCCAACCCTGATGCCCCACTAAGGTTTTGAGCAACTTACCCTGACGGTTCCAAAGTTTCACTGTTTTATCTTTGCTAGCTGATGCCAAAAATTGACCATCAGGACTGAAATTCACGCTCATCACACTATCAGTATGTCCGTGGAGAGTCATGATTAAAGTACCGTCAAGCCGCCAAAGTTTCACTGTTTTGTCAAAACTTCCTGAGGCCAGCATTTCACCTTTTGGGTCAAAACTGACACTAGAAACTTGATTTGTGTGCCCCAGTAAAGTTTTGTAAAGTCGGGTTTTGACCTCGCCATTACTAGTGTATCGTTGCCAAAGTTTGACAGTGCGATCGCTACTACCAGAAGCTAGCATCTGACCGTCGGGACTCCAAGCAACGCTCAAAACTCGCTTGCGATGCCCTTGAAGAATAGACGGTGTTGGCGCATCTAAACTCCATAGTTTCACGCTTTTGTCAAAACTTCCTGAGGCCAGCAATTTGTTATTTGGACTGAAAGCTACGCTGACAACCGCATCGCTGTGTCCTTTGAAGGTTTTAAGTAAAGTACCAGTGATACTCCAAAGGTTTATGGTTTTGTCTTCACTTGCGGAAGCTAACTTTTTACTATCGGAACTAAAGCTCAAACTCCACACTGTATTGCTATGCTGCCGTAAAGTTTTGTAAGGACGAAAGTCAAAACCGTCTTTAGTGCTGTTACTTTCCCTGAGCCAAAGTTTCACTGTCTTATCTCGACCTGTTGACGCCAAAAATTTACCGTCTGGGCTGAAAACAGCCACAATCACACCCTGTTGATGTCCCAGCAAAGTTGTAACGAGGCTACCGTCCCGTCGCCAGATTTTCACTGTCTTGTCGTCGCTGGCGGAGGCGATGAATTGACCATCGGGACTGAAGTTTACCCAGTTAACCCACCCTCGATGTCCTCTCAGTATTTTTACTAAGCTACCGTCTTTGCGCCAGAGTTTTACGGTTGCATCCTTACTGCCAGTAGCTAACAACTCGCCATCAGGACTGAAATTAACGCTATAAACCCAATCTCCGTTTCCTTTCAGGGTTTTATATGGCTTAGGGTCAAATTTACCTGTAACCGGGTTTTTGTGCCAGATTTGCACTGTTTTGTCGAGGCTGGCGGAGGCTAGGGTTTGACCATCAGGGCTAAAACTTACACAGGTGACAGCATCAGTGTGACCTTTGAGGGTTTGGAGTAAGGTTCCGTCAGGACGCCAAAGTTTCACCGTCTGATCTCGGCTACCTGATGCTAGCAACTGACCATCTGGGCTGAAAGTTACTCCCCAGACAATATCAGTGTGCCCTTCTAGGCGGTTAACCTCCGTTACCCCATAAACTGCCTGTTGGAGGGCTGTAACCACCCGCATTCGGGTATCTGGTTGCACTCCATCTCCCTGTTTAAGTCCTCTCCATGCCCGCAAACCTTCTAATAGGGCATCAAACTCTTTATTAGACGCAAACAAAGCTTCGCTAGCAGCAGCGATCGCACTAATTTTAAAGTTGGTTTCACTGCGTTCAGCTCGTAGAGTTTGGCGAATTGCTGCTCTTTTTTGTAAGTCGGCTTGCCACCATAACGCTGCGATTGTTCCTCCCATGAGTGCCAGGATTGCGCCTGCGATCCGTGCTTCCCGCAGTCGCCGTTGCAACACCAAATTGAGTTGCTTTTGACTAAGTTTTTGGGCTACTTCAGCTTTAGTTTTTTCAAGTTTGATTTTTTCTAATTCGGCGACCATGCCGTAGTTGTTTTTTTGGCGAATTGGTTCAACTAAATAATCGTGAACTAGCTGGTAGCGATCGCCTAACTCTTCTCTGATTCGCAACACCAACCCTGAACCCACCAATATTTCTAAAATCAGTTCCCCAACTGTGTCAAAGCTTGATATTGTATCTAGATCATGATTATTAACTAATGCCGCCGCTAAATCAGCTTTAGTTTTTAACGGTCGCGTCCCCTTTTGATCAGTTAACTCAAATAATAATTTCCAACTTAACTCTTCGTTTTCCTGACCGCAGTCTTTGATAACTTCCCCAAGCCAGCGTTCCACCAATTTTGTCGAGCCGCCGGAAAGCTTGTATTGTCCGAGTGTGGTAATGTTTTCTATTTGTAGTTGAGCACCAACTATTTGTAATTCAATTGGATGTACTTCGTCTAGTTCTCCTGTCAAATCTTGGACTAATCGGTTAATTAATTCATCACTCAGTTCATAATGTGAACGTTGAGTAAGACTGTGAATTATGGCTTTAGCATCCTGGCTAGAGAATTTTCCTAAATAGTAGCGAATGTCCTTATCGAGAATATTTTTATTAATTACTCCTAAATCATATAATCCAGTACTATTTTTCTGGCTCAAACGTTCAAATTCTAATAAATGATGTAAATAATCTTCTCGTAATGAAAGAATAATTTTTACAAACGAAAGATTTAAACATTCACCAAGAAATTGATAAAATTCTATTCTTTGTGTGGGAGGATTACTAACAAAGAAAAATTCTTCAAACTGATCGAATATAAGAATTATTGTATAATTGCGCTCAGATGCTAATCGAATTTTTTCTAGCAGTCTAGTGGGTGTAGAATCAAGACTAACCGATATTCCTGTGTATGCCAGTGCTTGGTTTATACTGCCGTTCAAGATTGTCATCCAATCAGTGTAAACAGACAAAACAATAGGTATAGGAATACGTTCACCGATAGCTTTCCCCTTAAGTGCTGGGACTAAACCAGCTTTGAGAATGGAACTTTTACCTACACCAGATGGCCCATAAATTACTGTAAGTTTGTAGTCAGCGCGGGTAATTCTTTCAATTAAGCGATTGACATCTTGTTGCCGTCCCGAAGCAGATATTTCTTGGGCAATTTCTTCAGGAATAAACGGTATTTTGTGAGGTTCCAGTACTGGGTTAATTCTGGGGCGTTGTGGCTGCAATTGACTTGCGCCGATGAAGGCACGAAAGCCATACTGATGTTCTATTTGAATTTTTTCTTGCTTCAGCTTAAAGGCTTCTGTATAATCATGACGCTCAAAAAAGTAAAGCGATCGCAGTTCCTCTAAAATCTCTAAGTAAAGTGATGGCTGATGTTGTAGCTCACAAACTACCTTCGCCCATTCTAGGTTATTGATAGCTTCCTCCGACTCACCCAGATGCCGTTGTGTACGTGCTAGCAAGAGAAGATACCAACTTTCTTGTCGTCGTGTTTGCAAAGCGTCTCGCAGATAAACTTCTGTTGCTTCTTCCGAGATAGAAAGTGCTGTATTCACTAATTCATGAGCTAGTACCCAATTTGACTCAGAAGCCGCCACATTTGCCAAAAAGCCATAATTTTGAGCAACTTGTGCGGGAGTTCCATAAGTTTTATGTAGATGTAATGACTTTTGAGCTAATTCTTTTAAGTCATCCCAGGCTTGTAAGCGTTGCAGCATTTCACAAGCAGGCAAAATAAATTTAGCAACTAAGTCTTCTCTTTGTACGTGCTCTAATAGCTCCAAGCATTGTTTAAACCACAAGAGAGCATGTTCGCAATAGCTACTATTAGTATTCTGGTATAAGTCTGCCATTCGGTGATAACACAGACCCAGGTGGAATAGTACTATTGCTTGCTTGAGTAAAGACGAGGGAGGGGTAGAATGAGGACATGAGAGGGGTAAAGAAGAATTACTCTCCCACTCTCCCACTCTCCTCGCTTCCTGCTGCCATAATGCTAGGCTTCTTTGATAATTGGCTAAAGCACCATTAATTTGATCGTTGGCGTATTTATCTCGCCCCAACACAAATTCTAAACTAGCTTCTAATCCTGGTGTTAATTGAACGCCATACAGGCGCAGCAAATCATTACGGGCTGATTCTATTTCGTGACGGTGTTGCGACTTAGGATCTAAATCTAGCAAGGCATTAGATAAAAACGTTTCAGCACCGGCTTCTAAAACTTTGGCAAATAGAGATTCTGCCTCTTGATGGATCAAAGCAATTAAATCTGCTTTGGTCATTTCAAATTTAATCGTGGTTACAGCCCAGCTTTTGAAATCAGGCGCTAATCTTGAAAGCAATGATGCGACTTCATCTTGTAGCCACAACACCACTGGAAATGGAAAAATCGCGGCATAGATATCTCGTGCTTGGTTGATGCCTGTAAGTAAGTTTTCCAGGTCGATAATTGACTCAATACCGAAAACCATTACAGCCGATGGCAAAGAGTCTGTAAGGACGGCAGGATTATCTAAAGATAGTTCTGAGACTATTGTGATGTGTAAGGAAGTAGTTGATGGATTGAGAACGATTTCTCTGATATTGATGTCTTTGGTGATGGAGCGAATATTCTCTAACATTTGCTCACGTAATTGCCCATAGTTACATCGAACTAAAATCAGGGCAAATTGACCTTCAGAAAGTGTGATCGCTCTAATCAGTCTTTGCAAAATCTGCTGATTTTCTTTGGTGCAGACGCGTAGCTGCTTGTCATTAGTCATTGGATATGGGGCATTGGGAATGGGGCATGGGGCACTTGCACTGAGCGTTGCCGTTGGCGCAGCCTAAGAAGAGAAGTATTGGGCATGGGGCATTGGGCATTAGTTATTAGTCATTAGTCCAATGACTAACGACTAATGACTAATGACTAATAACAATTGACTCACCCAGGACTGTTACTTGTTTTGTTGCCAAGCCAAAACTTTTTCTGTTTCTGCCAAGGCTGGACTGATGCCAAACCAACGCCCCAGAGGATCGCGATATTCAAACAGATACATGCTTCTTAGTAAGTTCTGATAGTCAGACTCACCTTTAACTCTCTGCTGCTGCACTACTTCAAACAATAATTCCCACTGGGATTCATCAATAGCTAATAGCAGATCGTCGCGGTAGTCCTTAATCACGGCTTCTAAGCAGTCTTTAGAAAAAGGCGGATCTTGCCGTTGTAGGCAGCTATAAAGTAAACCCAATAAGTTACGAATGTGACCACCACTAACGCGACATAGACGATCCAAAGTTTGGGAGTGATCGAATAATTCTGTAATTAATGAAAGCCTTCCATCCAAAGGAACTTCTGGAAAAGCTCTTGCTAGAACTAACTGGCGCACTAGTGACATCCCTGGTTCGTAGTCACTGCCATCTCTTTGCCGCACTAATACCATCGGCAGTACTTTTGGCGCAATCCCTCCCCCCAGGCGATTTTTCAGTGTCTCGTACTCATTGGAGAAAATTAACGTTAGGGGAATTGTGTAAACTAGGTGGCATTTGAGTCGGCGTAACTGTTCGCCTCGGTCGATGAAGAGATATTCTGGTTGCGATCGCCCGGATGCTAAGGGACGCATATCCACTCGATCCAAATTATCTACAATCACTACTAGTCCTTTTTGACCCCGCAGCTTTAGCTGTTCAACAGCCTTTTCTAAAATTTCTTCGTTAATCGCTTGCAAAATACTATTGGTACGTGGTTCTAGATATTGCCTCAGTTGATTCCGCATCTGGGTGCTATCTTTAGTTTTGGCGGTAATTTTGGCAATACCCAAGGACAACTCTGCTTGTCCAGAAAGCTCTATCGGGCTTTGCAAAAAATCGCCTACTTCTTTAAACAAATTGGTAAAGTAACCAGCTTTGAGTTTGATGTCAATGCCTTCTAAACTGGCACTGACTTGACGGGCTACACTCAGCAAAATATCGCTGACATCAATATCGGCCATGTCTAAGTCTTGACTGGACTCAAAATAAACTACATGAAATCCCGCCAACTCTAGTTCTGTCTTGAGGCGCTGCAATTCCGTTGACTTACCGCAGCCAATGTGACCCGTAAATAACTGGCAAGTTGGCTCATCAGGAGAAATACGGCAGATAGTCCGCTGCAATTCTTCAACAATTTTGCAACCACGTACATCAGCAAAATCTATGTAATACTGACGATCTAGCACGTTACTTATATTAAGCGTGTAGCTTGGGTTACATGCTTTATAAAAACGTGACAAATTTAATGTCGTTCTCATGTATGTAGATGTGTATGTAGATGTGTCTGTAGATGCAGTTTAATTCGTATTTTTTATACAAGTAATCTCTATCCTAGATGTAGGCATACGATTAACTCGCAAGTTGGTAGTGTCTTGCAAGGGACAGCACCTGGTGCAGGATTACTGTCAGTAGTATGGTAGAGATTTAATAGACCCTAATAACCTTAAGCATATCTGTCCTTTTTACACCTGCTATTGAGGTTTTGACAATCTCTAGCTCTTGTTTGACCTGGCACGAACCTTTATGGCTCAGTGAATCAGTAAAAAAAGCTACAAGAGAGCATAGTTCTCAGTTTGTATAGCTGATGATGAGGACTGGTATGAATTATAGCAAAGTACACAGAGATTCAGGAATAGTTAAATATCATTTCACATTCTATTTGTCAAGAAAACAAAATCCTAAACATCTAAATTAATATTTTGTAATCTGTAGGGATAAAATCTGACAAAATAACTTGTCAAAAAGACTACATTCAGTTAAAAATGAACACCGGAAACTTTAATCGGAACGATGACTAGCGCCATAATCATTGTGTAGTTACTGTAAAGTGTTACTAAAAATAAAAAAAGTCTTGAGGAGATCGGCTAACAAATGCCAACACTGTTTACTGAAATTAATCATGATCCGATCGCGTCAAGGAATTTAGATTGCAACCACAAAGGGGTTTGAATGGCTGGCATAATATCAGTTTCCCGCACGAATCTAGTCCAGCGTCGTCAGAAATTACGTCGGCAGAGGCGGATGAAAATTATTCAGGCTATTTGGCGAACCTTTGCCATTATTGGTTTGACGGGTGGATTATTCTGGGTGGCAGTCCAACCAGTGTGGATGCTAAAAGCTCCCAAACAAATAGTAATGAAATCAGGTAATAAATTACTGTCGGATGAAACAGCTCAGTCACTGTTGGTGCTATCTTACCCCCAGTCTTTGTGGCGGATTGAACCGGCAGCGATCGCTAACTCTTTGAAAAAACAACCAACTATTGCCCAAGCGATCGTTAGACGCCGCCTCTTTCCTCCAGGATTAATCATTGAAATCCAAGAACGAGTACCTGTAGCGGTGACTCAAACACCAACAGAGCAAAATCAGGGCACTGGCAACAAAAAAGTCACAATCGGCTTACTAGATGCAAGTGGGGTCTGGATGCCTTTAGAAAAATACACATCACTGAATCCCACTAGTAAATTACCCAATCTCAGAGTAATTGGATTGCCAAAACAATACTGCCTCTACTGGACTCAACTTCATCAAGCTGTCAGCCAAAGTCCCGTGAAAGTGATGGAAATTGATTGTCGAAATCCAACGAATTTAATTTTGAAAACAGAACTAGGAAATGTGCATCTCGGCGTTCCAGGCCCCCAGTTGTCTGAACAAATTAAGGTACTCGCCCAAATGCGCCATTTAGGAGCAAAACTCAATTCCAGTCAAATAGAGTATATTGATCTGAAAAATCCCGAACTTCCCTTAGTACAAATGAACCAAAAAGACCAAAAATTAACTCCCAAAATCCCTAAAAACATCTAGCGTGTTTAATGTATTGATAGCTCCTAGTAAATTAAGAAGCTTTATGCTGATAAATATATTTATTATTTTCAGTTTTCTGGCAAACCGCACGAAAATCGGCATTAACTTCTAATTAAAATGAGAAGATCAATCATAAAATCTCCATTGCGAGTAAAACACTCTCAATTGTTACCCTAACATCTAATAGTAGGGTGCAAGATGTCGGACAATCTAATGATGGTCTATGGCGTGCAAAATGCCTTCTGCCCATACATTCTTTGACTTAACCCAGTGCGGAAAAGATAAAAATGCTTGAGTTTTTCATTCAGATCAGACTCGCGAACAGATGGCACTGATCAGAACGGTTTACGCCACCATCCAAGTGCAGAGCGAAAAACGCTCTGGCTTTGGTCTGTTGAGGACACTTCCAAAGACAGTTTACCGAAGTTTCAATCTGTAACGATACCGTCCAAAGTTGCGTAAGCATTGCTTCTGGGCAATAAGTTTGGATTACTCTGTGCCGTAATTTCTATTGGGTGACGAAACCTCTTAGGAAATCTTGATTTTTTGACCGCACTAGTGCGGGTTCTCGTAGAATAGACTATTGCTCCAACAAAGTGTCCATTAAGACCCCCCAAACAACAAGTTAATCAGGTATAGTCTGACAAGTAAATTCTTGCTGACTTTAACCTTAAGGATAAGTAAGTATAACGTAAGTTTTGTGTCTAAAGTTGCAATCATCCCCAATGGTGAAACCTATTAACAATATTATTGTTGAGGCAGAGAAGAGGCGCTATAGTATGTCTTTACAAGTTATGCCCGCCGCCCAGAAGAATGAAGAGATTAATGTCTGGTTGAAGTTATACAAGTCAATTTTAGATAAATGTAGGTATACTTCTCTAGAATTGGCTGTGCGATCGGCTGCGTTAAAAGCTTATCCCATAGCAAATTTTCGCACTGCCAATTCTGTTAGGCTTGGCAGTAGTGAAAACAATAAAGAACAGTGGCATAGTATTGTGGCACTGTCAAACTAAAGTTGACTCTGAGGTGAATAACACCTGAAAAAGTCGTTTATCTACCCTTTCACAAATCCAATGACACTTGATAATAACCAAGGACTTACCTATAAAAATTCCCAATCTGCGGGACAGCCGGGATTCTCTCTGGCAGTTAACTCGACTAATCCCTTTAATAACTCTGGGCTGAACTTCGGACAAAATCACGATAATAAGAAGGTTTCTGCGGAAAATAGCCGAATTGGCGAGATTGTTCCTGGTCGGGTCGCCAACATCAAAGTGATTGGTGTCGGTGGTGGTGGTGGCAATGCTGTTAACCGCATGATCGAGTCTGATGTCTCTGGGGTAGAGTTTTGGTCAATTAATACTGATGCCCAAGCTCTTACCTTAGCTGGCGCTCCAAGTCGATTGCAAATTGGACAGAAGCTAACGCGGGGTTTGGGAGCAGGTGGTAATCCTGCTATTGGTCAAAAGGCAGCTGAGGAATCACGGGACGAAATTGCTACAGCTTTAGAGGGGGCAGACTTAGTATTTATCACTGCTGGTATGGGGGGTGGTACTGGGACGGGTGCAGCCCCAATCGTGGCAGAAATAGCCAAAGAAATGGGCGCTCTTACTGTTGGTGTAGTCACACGTCCATTTGTGTTTGAGGGACGCCGCCGCACCAGCCAAGCGGAACAAGGTATTGATGGACTAAAAAGTAGAGTAGATACGCTGATCATTATCCCTAACAACAAACTACTGGAAGTGATCCCCGAACAAACGCCTGTGCAAGAAGCTTTTCGCTATGCAGATGATGTGCTGCGTCAAGGGGTGCAAGGTATTTCTGATATCATCACGATCCCCGGTTTAGTAAACGTTGACTTTGCTGATGTCCGAGCTGTGATGGCAGATGCGGGATCGGCATTGATGGGAATTGGAGTGAGTTCTGGAAAATCTAGGGCCAGAGAAGCTGCGATCGCAGCTATTTCTTCACCATTACTAGAGTGTTCTATTGAAGGCGCTAGAGGGGTTGTCTTTAATATTACTGGTGGTACTGACCTCACCCTGCATGAAGTGAATGCAGCCGCAGAAGCAATCTATGAAGTAGTTGATCCCAACGCCAATATTATTTTTGGGGCTGTAATTGATGACAGACTCCAAGGTGAGGTAAGAATTACTGTAATTGCCACCGGGTTTACAGGTGAAGTGCAAGCTGTGCAACAACAAAGCGTGGCTAACGTTCGGATAGCACCTAATACTCAGAAGCGACCAACAACACAGCAACCCGCAGTTAATCCCCCAACCCCAACCCCAACTCCAACTCCAACTCCAGAACCAAAAGAAAAAATTGGATTGGATATACCTGATTTTCTGAAAAATCGGCGTACACCACGGAATTAAGAGATTTTGGGTTTGAGATTTTAGATTAACTTAGCAGTCTCAGGTCAGGCTGAGTGCTGTATAAAATCTGCTAGTTTCAGGGTTTTACTAAGGGCAGGGGTAAGCAATCTGTTGCCATCCCCGATTTTGCCAATTGGTAAAAAAAATCGTCAACGCTACTTTATAGAAGGAACTTGGGCAGGAGTCTGCTGGCTCGCATGTCCGGCTATGCTTTTGTCAGAAAAAAACAGGAAGACCTGCCCAACTACGGATGCGTAGACCTAGCCCGTCGTAGACATCGCTACATCTACCCCTCGCGATCCATTAAACTCATATTCGATACAAGTAAATATATTTACTTAAAGGAAGTCACATCGGAAACTTGACCTCGTAAGAGAGTTTGTTCAATCCATTGAATAACTTGATAACCAAGGCGAGTACCA
Source organism: Nostoc sp. NOS(2021) (assembly GCF_017115025.1). Taxonomy (GTDB): domain Bacteria; phylum Cyanobacteriota; class Cyanobacteriia; order Cyanobacteriales; family Nostocaceae; genus Nostoc. The sequence goes on from NZ_JABXKM010000140.1 coordinate 11,607, forward strand.
TCTAGACGATCAATCTCACGAATTCCGGTAGGACTGGTGACGTTAACTTCAGTTAGGTAGCCACCAATAACATCAATACCCACAAAAATTAAGCCGTCTTGGCGTAAGCGTTCGGCTACTTGGGTACAAATTTCATACTCTCTTGGGGTAATTTCGGTTTGAGCGACTGTGCCACCAGTTGCCATATTATTGCGAAAATCAGTTCCGCTAGAGAGGCGATTGAGCGCACCAATTGGTTCGCCATTGAGCAAGATAATTCGCTTATCTCCCTCTTTTGCCTCTGGTAGATAGGTTTGTACCATTACTGGGACTCGACCTTGGAGGGTACTGAGTTCGACAATGGAGTTAAAATTGCGATCGCCTGATTGCAAAAACAAAATTCCTTCGCCAGCTTTGTTACCCAGCGGTTTGAGAACTGCTGCCCCCTTTGCTTCGACAAATTGCCGAATAAACTGCTTATCAGCACTGACAATCGTTTCTGGAATCGCTTTGGTAAACTGGAGGGCATACATTTTTTCATTTGCCCCTCGGATGCCACTAGGACTGTTAATCACCAGGGTTTTCTTTTGGTCAATGTAATCCAGAATGTAGGTGGCATAGAGGTAGGAATCGTTGACTGGTGGATCTGTCCGCATAAATACGGCATCCATTGTCTCTAAAGAAGTTAAGGAGCGATCGCTCAACTTATACCAAGGATTCACCGCTACCCAGCGTCCCTCCACCAACTGCACTGGTACAAGTTCGACTCGCTGTAGGACAGCCCAAGCTTTGCTCTCCACCACACTCAGCAGATTTACTTGAGTTACCCAAACTTCGTGTCCCAGGATTTGTGCTGCTTCAATCAGGGCAACGCTGGTATCATGACACGGGTCAAGCAGATGGATGGGATCAATGATAAAAGCTAGTTTCACCCTTTATACCTCAATCACCAAGAAATTAAATGGTTATTCAATTATTATCTCTTGATGCTCACCAATTGACGTATATGTGTACTGCTGAGTAGAACCTGGAGGGTAAAGCCTTGTGGACAGATATCGGTTTTGGGAAAAAAAGTCCGTAAACAAGGCAGCGCGTTGTTTTTCCAGAGTTGTAGCGACTGCCGTGTAATTTGCAGCGGCTTGTCGCTAGCGATCGCAAAACCTTCTGAATCTAAACGCTATTGCTAGAAGTTAGTAGCTCATCCAGCTTGCCTTGACTGTCTAAAGCGTGGATATCATCACAACCACCTATATGATCATCATTGATGAAAATTTGCGGTAAAGAGCGCCCTCCATTTGCCCTTTGAGCCATTTTATTTCTGGCTACCTCGTCTCCATCAATGCTGTATTCGATAAATTCAACTCCTTTGTTCTTTAGCAAACTTTTGGCACGGATGCAAAACGGGCAAGTCCTCCAAGTGTAAATTTCTACTTTTGCAGCCATAACATCCTCAAATTGATTTAATACTTCTTAATTTTATAACTTTGCCACTGGCTGTAGCTGCCTTATCCTGGTTTGTCTTCATCCTCAGAAGCCGCTAACTAGGTTTATATCAAAAAAGTTAGCCAAGAGATAAAGTCTGGACTCTTGACTAAAATGTTATATCCGTACCAATTTTCTTAAAAAACAGGGTGGCTTTTATTTCATTGTGAGAATTGCTTATGAGGCGTAACTCAGTTGTTAGTTAGTACTCAAGTTCTCATTTAAGCTAAGACTAGAGACTTTTTCTTGGCAACCCTCAGCGCACCTACAGCAAATAAACCAAGGGCGGCTGTCGTCCCAGACTCAGGTACTCTTTTAGGTGGAGGTGGCGGAGCAATATAATAAGTACTAGGCTCATCTAAACTAGTACCATACTGAAAACGAACATTCTGAATCTTTGTTAAATCAAAGCCAGTAGGTAGCCCTGAGAAAACGAATGTGGCAGAGTTATTCACAAAAGTCCCCCCACTTACTGCTGGATTTGAACTATCGTAACCAGTAATAATACCGTAATTGAATTGCTGTCCACCCGAAAGACCAAAACCAGGCGAGATGCCAAAACCAGCTGTAGCAAGACCGTAATGCTGAGTTACTGGGTTAGCTACGCCACTAGCACCGCCAAGTCCACTGCTAGCGGTAGTTTTTGCAAAACCCCATTCAACACTTTTATTCCCTCCCACCTTGGTAAGATCGACATTAGTTCCGGTAGTTACATTATTCGTGATTACGGTTGGAGCTTTGGCTGAAGACAAATTTAAGTTTGTTAAGGGAGATCCAGCATAATCCCAGAAGATTCCTGTGAGAACATCAGAAGGCACTGATGCACCTGGGCCTGTATTAGTAAGGGTCAGTGTCAACTGACCTGCTATTGAGTCATCAAAGACAGCTTTCGCCGCAAGGGCTGCACTGGTTCCACCTGATATTGGATTAGTACCTGTGGCTGAGAAAGTCATCAAGGCTGCATCTGCTCTAGACACCTGCGAAACTGTCACCACAGCTAATGCTGATATACAGCAGGCTGCATAACCTACTATCTTCTTGGAATATAGTTGAGACACTCGCTTGAAACTCCTTTGCTTTCTATTGAAGACATTTAAAATGTCTTAAAATAACTTTTTTATAAAAATTACTTATGTATAAATTTGCATAAAAAACCATTATTTGTCTACGTTATGCATTAAGATTAACCAAAACTTTAAATTGAGGATAAACAATATAGTTTTCACCAATTCATTAAGTATTTTCAGCATTTCCACTTAGGAAATTTTTTTGATCTTAAATGATGCAGAATCAACTTGATTAATTAACAGGATTTATGCAAAGGTAACGTATTTCCGTCATTGCGAACGAAGCGAAGCAATCCCTATCTTGATGAGATTGCTTCACTACACTGGGTTTCGTACCCTACGGGAAGGCTGACGCCAACGCAATGACTAATCATCGCTGCGTAAGTCCCGTTAAGCTTCTATTTTTAAATAATTTTCCTTAATCAATTTGGATGAAAAATTAGCAATTCACTTCACGATAAAAGCTGATGGTTCTCCACACATACCACGAGATTTTATGAAAATGAAATGAAGAAGGGAAAGCGATTTCGCCTTCCCCAAAGTTAAAAATTTAGGACACTAATATTAAGATGCTGACACTGAATTCGCTACTCAAGTTTTAACCACAGTCAACGGCATATTCAATCAGCTGGGCAAGGCGCTGACGTAGGGTTTCTAAACCCAAGCGCTGACTCGCAGAAATAAACACCGCTAAGGGAAATTCTTCCCTAGCTAAAGCTAGTGTCTCACTATCAGCTTGATCAATCTTGTTAAAAATAACCAGCGCCGGCCCAGGAGTTATTGGCATTTGCGCCAGGATTTCTCTGACTGAGCGAATATGACGCAACCAAGCGGGGTGAGATAAATCTACTAAATGTAGTAGGGCATCGGCTTCTGTGACTTCCTCCAAGGTGGCGCGGAAGGCATCCATTAATGATGCAGGCAGTTCGTGTATAAATCCTACCGTATCTGTAATCAGAATTTCCTGATGTTGATCTGTTTCGCCATGAGGAATTACCAGGCGGCGGGTGGTGGGATCGAGAGTAGCAAATAACTGGTCGGCTGTATAAACTTCTGCATTCGTGAGAGCATTCAGCAAAGTGGACTTGCCAGCGTTGGTATATCCAACCAAAGCCACTGAGGGAACTTCCTGATGCTGTCGTCGCTGTCGTAACCGTGAACGATGTGCTTGCAACTGGTCTACTTCTTTTTGCAGTCGGGAAATACGCTGCCCAATTGCACGGCGTTCAGTTTCCAGTTTTGTTTCACCAGGGCCACGAGTCCCAATACCACCACCTAATCGGGACATGGTGCGACCTCTACCAGCCAGTCGCGGCTGCATGTATTCTAGCTGTGCTAGTTCTACTTGCAACTTACCAGCACGGGACTGAGCGCGTTGGGCAAAGATATCCAAAATAACTTCGGTGCGGTCAACCACCCGGACACCAATTTGCATTTCTAAGTTGCGGACTTGGGAGGGTGAGAGGTCGCGGTCAAAGACGACGAGATTGATTCCTAGTGTTTGGGCAGTTAGGGCAATTTCTTGCACCTTACCTTCGCCAACTACTGTCTGGGGATGAATGCGCGATCGCTTTTGTTGTATTGTCTGTAATACATCTCCCCCAGCGGTATCAACTAAACGTGCCAATTCCACTAGGTTGTCCTGGAATTGTAGGGGAGTCATCTCACTGGTCATCACCCCCACAATTAGCACGCGATCGTGGTCAGCATCTACTTCCTGGGCGATAAATTCCCGTTGGAATTCCGCTTCCAGATTTTCCACCAAGTCTACTAAATCCTGCTCTGCCAGATCATCCAAGCCCAGAGGTGGCGATATATTCCAACTTGGGGATTGGATTTGGCTCTCCCCTACCTTGAGAGCCGCAGGACTAGTAATCAGGGTGCGAGACTCTTGGGGTGTCAGATGAGCTAGATAAGCTTCTTTGACATACCCAGTCGCACCGCCTCCCCGCCGTGTAAATCCTGTTCCGGTTATATTTAGGACAACTAGGGCATCTAAGCGTTGCAGTGCCATCGCCGTGAGCGCCGATTCATTGGGCGGTTCTGGCTTGAGATGGGTGGCAATACAACGAATACCACTGAGTCGTTCTGCACCGTAACGGGGCAATTCCATCGGTGGTATTTGCGTTTGACGCGGTGTGCCTACCCCGACGCGAATCACTTGTCCGCGACGGTTGATGTAGGCGCACACAGGCTGATTGACTTCTGTGCTAATTGCTGCCAGACGCTGGGAAAAGTCAGGCGTGGTGATGCGATCGCCTGGTATGCGCTGGTGATACAGCCGCTGTAGTTGCTTCAGCTGGCTGGACTTCAGACCTTGGAGATTTCCAAAAATAGTTTCTATAGGCGTTTTTGACCAGTTAAATGGCCCCCCGAATCCTTATATGTTTATTTTACAACAGGGTTTAGGCTCCTATCTCTCTCCTTTGAGGGATGCGTTGTGCATTAGTTAGCAGTGGGTATTGATTTTAGGCTATGGCGGTTTTTAGTTGAGTTCAATAGAGACCTAACCCCCAACCCCTTCCCTACTGCGTTGGGGAGTAAGATTCAAAGCCTCTCTCCTTTTAGGAGAGAGGTTTGGAGAGAGGTCAGGCGTATTGTATGCAAAGTTTCAAGCATTCGCTAAATCAGATATAAGTTCTTCTTCTGTTAAATCAATCATCGCTACACCATAACGGTGTAAATTAAGTAAAAAAGTTACCCTATCTATACCTGCTAACTGTGCAGCTAGACCAGAAGAAATGAGTTTCATTTCAAATAGTTTAACTGCCATCGCCATTTTAGCTTCTTGTTCAAACTGTTCTCGCGTTTGCTGTAAGGCATCTGGTAAAGTTTCTGGATAGTCAATTTAAGTTGTGAAATGATTTGTTATCAGGATGTTCGCATTTAATTTTCAGTCGTCATAAAGTCCTTCGTCTTCTGGTGCATAGCCGTTCAAAAAAGCATCATGGTTAAATTTTTCATTTATAGGTATCACTTTTAATTTCTGTTAGTGTTTTCAGTGGAAGTGTGAAGGCGATCGCTACATTAGCTTAGTCTTTATAGCGGTTATTGAATTAAAATTTTAAAGCGCTTATCTTCCCGGATACCATCAAAATCAGAGTTGGTTTTTGCCCATTCACGACATTCATCAGGACTTAGATTAATTGCTTTTTGGAGATTTTCTAATACCTGTTCAATATTACCTTTAAAAGCATAACAGCAAGCTTTGTTGTACCAAGCTTCATGATTATCTGGTTGAAATTGCAGTGCTTGATCGAAGGATATGATCGCTTCTTCATAGCGTTCTAAATTCCTCGAAGCATAGCCCTTAGCGTACCAAGATAAATAGTCATCTGGCTTAATCTTCAGTGCTTGGTCGTAGGAAGTAATTGCTACTTCGTAGTGTCCTAAATTTTCTAGTATAATACCTCGATCATACCAAGCTAAATAGTCATCTGGTTTAATTGTCAGGGCTTCTTCGTAGCATCCAATCGCCTCTTGATAGCGTCCCAAATTCTCTAGTGCATTTCCCTGGTTATACCAAGCTAAGTGGTAATCAGGTTGAATTTTAACTGCCTCTTGATAAAAAGTAATTGCTGCTTCAGTATGTCCCAAATTTGCTAGTGCATTGCCCTTACCGTACCAAGCTAAATGGTAGTCAGGTTTAATTTTTAGTGCTTCTTCATAAGATGCGATCGCTGCTTCATAACGTCCCAGTTTTACTAGTGTAATACCCCGATTATGCCAAATCAAGTAGTAATCAGGTTTAATTTTTAGTGCTTCTTCATAAGATGCGATCGCTGCTTCATAACGTCCCAGTTTTACTAGTGTAATACCCCGATTATGCCAAATCAAGTAGTAATCAGGTTTAATTTTTAGTGCTTCTTCATAAGATGCGATCGCTGCTTCATAACGTCCCAGTTTTACTAGTGTAATACCCCGATTATGCCAAATCAAGTAGTAATCAGGTTTAATTTTTAGTGCTTCTTCATAAGATGCGATCGCTGCTTCATAACGTCCTAAATTTACTAGTAAATTACCTTTATTATTCGCAGCTTCATGATAATCAGGTTTAATTTTCAGTACTTCTTCGTAAGATGCGATCGCTGCTTCATAACGTCCTAAGTTTACCAGCATAACACCCCGATTGTACCAAGCATAGTGGTAATTAGGCTTAATTTTAACCGCCTCATTGTAGGATGAAATCGCTGCTTCATAACATCCTAAGTTCCCTAGCGCGATGCCCCTATTGTACCAAGCTTGGTGATAATCAGGTTTAATTTTCATCGCCTCATCATAGGATGCGATCGCTAGTTCATTTTCATTAGCAGTAACTAATAACTTTCCCAACTCACATAGTAAACTCGGCTTCCGACTTTCTGTCTGGAATTTTTCTGTCAGCATATCTTTAATTTCCAGAAGTTTCTCTATTTTTTTTTCATGGCTAAGTTTTAAATATTCTTCATAACCTGCTTCGTCCAGTAGGCGAGATGATTCTTCATCTACCACTTCTGGTGTTGTCGGTAATTCAAACACCCCAGAACGCCAATCAAAAAAATCTGGGGCGCGATGAATAAAATAGTTTATCGAAAATGAACGCAAAAGAAAAACAAAGCTAATTGGAAAATCATCTCTAAAGCGTTCTCGCTGTTGGTTTAAGTGATTTAAAATATGCGGCACACTAGTTAAATTGCTAAATTGACCTTCTGTAATTTCACCAAAACTTCTTTTTTCATATTTATATAGAGAATATTCCAGACCTTTAATCAATAAAATATCAACTTGCTTGTCTTTAACAAACTCTGCCACTGGCTGATATAAATTATCAATTGCCTCAACCAAGCGTAAAACTGCAATCTTCTTCTGCGGAATCTCCTGGGGAAGTTTGACAATAAAATTGTCTGCTTCCACAGCTGTACATTGGACAAAAAACAAACCAAATCCTGATTTTCGCTTCAGTGCGCGAAGCAAGTCTTGATAAACTTCTTCTGGTTCTGGGGGTAAATCGTCATCCCAATCACTTAAATTTGGGTTCATGAAAGTTTTGCCACGGCTTCTTTAAATTCTGGAATTCCTTGAATCAAGGGATGAATATCATACCAACGCTGCATCTCTCCATCATCATCCAAATAGCGGTATTCTAAAAGACAACGATTATACATCAAACTGCGATACAATTCATCATTAATAATCCGCTTAGAACAAGACACTTCCGCTAACAGACACCATTGATGATTTTCCACAGCGCGGCGATAGGTATCTCTGGCTTGAGTAATTGCTCGTCGCACCGCTTTTTCTGAAACAGGTAACTCTTCAGTGCGTCCAATGGCATCTTGAGTTAACAATAGCAAATTCCTCACATGACCTCCACTCATTAAACAAAGTCTGTCTAAGGTTTCGGGACTATCAAAAATTTCCTTCTCTAGTGATAGTTCCGGTGCAATTTGCCGGACTCGCTTGTTAATTACTTCCTTAACTTTCTTGAGTCCTGGCTGGTAAACTTCGCCCTTAAGAGTGTTTACCATAATCATCGGCAAAATTTGGGGGTCGCCGTAGATATCTCTGAGGTCTGTTGCTCTGGTAGAATAGACCATTGAAATCGGGACAGTGTAAATCAAATGGCAATCTAAAGCTTGGAGTTGTTCGCTCCGGTCTAAAAAGACTTCTTCATAGTTGGTGCGATCGCCCTCTTTAACTAACACCATCCGGTCTAAGTTATCGACAATTACCGCCAGTTTATTGTAGCCATGAGGTAAGTGCTGTTTTGCATCCACCAGAAACTCATTTAACACCTGAATTAAAGTGACAGTGTGAGGATTGATTTTCTGGCGAATCTGCTGGCGTAATTCAGGAACAGCTCTTAAATTTGCCGTCAACTTGGCAAATTGAGCAAGCTGCACTTCTACAGCCATCTTCTCAAACTCTATGGGAGTCAGCGCCAAATCTTTTAAATCTACCCAACGATCTTTCAACCAGTCGAGTATCGGACGAGGACTGGCAATTCCTTTTAAATCTTTGAGCAAACGGCGGGTACAGGCGAGGAGAATATCTGTATATTGGGCATCTTCTGAATCGATATCCTCTTCATCAGCCGCAAAATAGACCACATAAAATTGCCGATTTTCTAAATACTTCTTTAACCTGAGTAATTCTGTAGACTTCCCCGCACCCCGATGACCAGAATACAATTGGCAAGTATTTGTATTTGCTAATTGCATCCGATTTCCCAACTCTTGCAAAATATCGGCATCTCCCCGCACATCCTGACAATCTACATATTTTGGATCGCCTGCGGGTAAGGGTTCAAAGGGGTTAAAGGCGTTGTAGAGGTTTGCGAGTAAGTCAGTACTATTAACCATAGGTAAAAAATATAGCAATGATGCTTATAATAATCGAGATTATAGAGAATTAAGGTGGATTCATCCAGTTCAAAGACTCGTTAACGGAGTTCAAAGGTGGATTCATCCAGTTCAAAGACTCGTTAACGGAGTTCAAAGGTGGATTCAT
>NZ_JABXKM010000146.1 GCF_017115025.1 Nostoc sp. NOS(2021)
ATGCTATGGAAGATGTGCTTCGCACAGCGTCCTAATCGCCTTGTCCGTTGCTATAAGTGCAACTACCGAGCTATTTTCTATAACACTGCCTTTTGAGACTTGGCCTTTCCAGCTTTACGGGCAAATCGTCGCCCCATTTCCACAACCACTGCATCTAAACCCCCGCCCTGTCCACTGGCTTTGGCGTAGTTATACACCTGCAACGCGGCTGCATAAGCTTCACTACCCACCGCCAGAGTTGTATCATCCACTAACTCTTGTAACTGAGTCAGCGACAGCAACACCGGATACAACGCTTCAAATAATTGCACATCCTTTCGCATCTCATCTATGTCAAACGATCGCGGCAAAAACTCTGGATTCTGCGCCGCCACCTCCAATGCAATGCTTACAAAGGCCCGACTCTTATCTCCCATCTTGGGTAAAGCTTTGCGGTCATCTGCACTCAAATCAACCAAAAATGGCAGCTTTTCTTTAATCGTGGCGATCGCTTGCAACACAGCATCTCTCTCTGTTTGTGTCAGTGTTGCACTAATTCGGGTCGTAGACATAAGAATAACTCTCCACTAAGTTTCTTAAATCTAAAGTGCCCACAGATACAACTCAAATTTCCATTCGCAGAGCAAAGCTGGTCATCGTAATTAGTACAAATCTTGAATAACTTTGCAAGAACTACTCGCGCAGGGCTATTTCGTTCTAGACATGAAAAACTCCACCCCAAGAGTGGGTGGAGTTTTTGGGCATGGGGATTTTAATTAATTGCGAGCGATACCTTCTTCACGCGCTGCACGTTGCACAGCAGCAGCAACAGCAGTGGCGACGCGCTCATCAAAGACCGAAGGAATAATATGTTCCCGATTCAAGTCTGAAGGCTTGACTAAGGAGGCGATCGCACTTGCGGCTTCCAGGTACATTCTGGTGGTAATTGCCTGTGCCCGACAATCTAAAGCACCACGGAATACCCCAGGAAAAGCTAAAACGTTATTGATTTGATTCGGGTAGTCACTGCGACCAGTAGCGATCACAGCAACATCTTTACTGATTAATTCTGGCTGAATCTCTGGAATGGGATTTGCCATTGCAAATACTATTGAATCTTTTGCCATCGAATGCACCATTTCTGGTGTCAAAACTCCCGGTGCGCTGACACCAATAAAGACATCTGCCCCTTGCATTGCACCCGCTAACGTACCCTGAGCTTTCACGGCAAATTCGAGTTTTTCTTCTGTCAAATCGGTGCGACTGGTAGAGATAATCCCTTTAGAGTCGCACATCCAGATTTTTTCTGCCCCGGCTTTGGTTAGTAACCGAGCGATCGCCACTCCTGCCGCCCCAGCACCGTTAATCACGATCTTGATTTGGGCCATTGACTTCTGTACCAGTTTCAGCGCGTTAAACAACGCGGCCAAGGTGACAATTGCTGTACCGTGCTGGTCATCGTGAAAAACGGGGATATCTAACTCTTGGCGCAATCTCTTTTCAATTTCAAAGCAGCGAGGTGCAGCGATATCCTCTAAATTCACGCCCCCAAACACCGGAGCGATATTTTTAACTGTCTGGATGATCTCTTCTGTATCTTGGGTGGCCAGACAAATGGGAAAAGCATCCAGCCCTGCAAATTCCTTGAATAGCATTGCTTTGCCTTCCATGACTGGTAGGGCGGCTGCTGGGCCGAGATTTCCCAATCCCAAAACGGCACTACCATCGGTAACAATGGCAACAGTATTTTGTTTGATGGTTAACTTGTAAACTTCCTCTGGGTCTTGAGCGATCGCTGTACAAATTCGACCGACTCCGGGCGTGTAAGCCATTGCTAAATCGGAAACACTCTTCAGGGGAATTCTGCTGACAATGCTGATTTTGCCCCCGCGATGCAAATTAAAGGTGCGATCGTAGACACTGAGTAACTTGATGTCTGGCAGTGCTTTCACCGCCTGCACAATGGTTTCAGCGTGTTCGGTACTAGCAGCATCCACAGTCAGATCGCGGGTGGACTGTTTGCGGGTTTGCTCGATTAAATCAATTTGACCAAGATTACCACCAGTGGTTGCGATCGCCTGGGTTACTGACGCCAACATCCCGATACGATTGGGAATCTGCAAGCGCAGCGTCAAACTAAAACTAGAATTAGGAGTTAGGTCTGCCATGTTGATTTTGGATTTTAAGTTTTAGATTTTATATTGAATTGATTGGTAAAAATCCGCTGGAAATCTAGAATCAATATTTTACTAATATAAACAAGTAATATTTTAGTAAATCTACTCAAAAATATACGATATTTTTAGTTGTTAGTTGTCAAAATAATCTCTCACAACTCCAACCCCAGAGCCTGGAACCTATTCTCGTTCCTGATCACACACCCTTGAACTGACCAAAGCTTGTAGTTTTAGATTCTATGTTAAATTCTGTGAGAAAATCGGTATCAGTCATTCGATGAGTGATACATGACAATAGCCTAGGTGAATTTAATGCTAGGAAGAATGCTCCGAGGGCGCTACAAAATCATCAGAAAATTGGGACAGGGAGGGTTTGGAGAGACTTTTCTGGCTGAAGATATGGATTTACCTCGCAACCCTCATTGCGTTGTCAAGCAGCTCAAGCCTCAATTTACCAATCCGCAAGCTTTGCAACAAGCAATGCGGTTCTTCGATACGGAAGCGGATGTCCTTTACAGGTTAGGTACTCACGAGCAAATACCGCGACTTTTGGCTCACTTTGAAGAAAATCAAGAATTTTATTTAGTTCAAGAATACGTACAGGGTGAAGATCTAAGCACAGAATTAAAACCTGGTCAACAATGGAATCAAGAGAAAGTAATTGCTTTCTTGCGGGACATATTGAAAATATTAGAGTTTGTCCATCAACAGAACGTTATTCACCGCGATATCAAACCTGCCAATTTAATCAGACGTGCTACCGATGGCAAGCTTTTTTTGATTGACTTTGGGGCAGTAAAAGAAATCAGCACCTTGATGGCTAACAATCAGGGAAGAACTGTGGCCATTGGTACTCCTGGTTACATGCCTAGCGAACAATATAACGGACAGCCACAACTTTGCAGCGATATTTACGCTGTGGGAATTATTGGAATTCAAGCACTGACTGGTATTTCCCCTCTCAAACTACCAAAAGACCCGAAAACCTTAGAATTTATTTGGCGTAACCAAGTTCAAGTCAGTCCTCAACTAGCAGACATTTTAGATCGGATGGTGAGATCCCATTTCACTCAACGCTACCAGTCAGCACTTCCAGTTTTACAAGCGCTGACAAACTTAACTATAAAGAATAAACAGTGGACAAAAACTAAGAAAATCGCCCTAGCTTTGACGGTGTTAGCTATCTTATTTTCTATGACAGTCCTAGTGATTCCAAAATTACAACAAATATTTAGTGCAACCCCACAACAACCATCAGGTGTAACAAATTTCTTGATTTACGAAAATCTGACTTATGGGATTAAAATAAAATATCCTCAAACTTGGTCAGTCAAAGAAATAGAACAATACAACACAACTACAACAGATGTAGCTAAATTTTCGTCACCTCAAAAAAATGTAATCAAGCCTTATCAAAGCGACTTGACTGTAGAAATTGAAGATTTAAAACAACCTATCTCATTGGATGAATATACTAGATCAAGAGTTAATGAAATAACGCAATTTTTGGCAGACGCTAAAATTGATAAATCGCGTTTAACTCAACTAGCAAATCGCCCAGCACATGAAGTAGTTTATTCGGGTAAAGAAGATAAATATACTGTAAAACGGAAAGCAGTTTGGACTTTAAGCAACAATAAAGCCTACATAATTACTTATGCAGCGGAAGAAAGTCAATATGATGATTTATTAAAACCGGCTGAACAAATGATTGATTCATTAGAAATTCACTAATTATAAGTGAAAGGGCAGGGGAGCAGAGGAAGATAAAACTCCAGCCTTCTGCTTTCTGCTTAACTCAGCACTCTTTAGCGACGAGATGGTAACGCTTGAATTTGGGGATTTTGTAGGAGTTTTTGCACGTCTGCTAATATGCGATCGCCCCAAAGATTCTTCTTGAGGAACTCTAAATCAGCAAACCTTTTGTCTAAGCGCAGAGCGGCTTGTGCCAATTCTAGAGACCGTTCGCGATCGCCTTTAACATATAATGCTGTTGCTAAGGCTAGTTGAGGTTCTGGGGATTTGCTGTCAATTTCAATAGCAGCCTGAAACTGACGGATGGCTCCTTCAATATCTTGGAGTTCATATTTGATTAACCCCAGGTTATTAACAGCTGCTAATAATTTAGCATCCTGGACAGTTGCTTTTTCATAAGCAGCAAGTGCCCCCTGATAGTCTCCCTGGAGATGGTAGCTAAGACCCCGTGCGAAGTAAGCAACGGCATTGTTAGGATCGATGCGAACTGCGGAGTTAAAATCTTTGATTGCTGCTTGATTATCTCCCCGGCGCTGGTAGTTCAGACCCTGTAAGGCATAGGCTACAGCATTTTTGGGATTCAGGCGAAGTACTTGGTCATAATCGGCGATCGCTCGCCGATAGTCTCCGCGATCAGAGTAAAGATTCGCTCGGTTTAAGTAGGCATCAGCAAGGCTTTTTTTACCCCATTCATTGTTTACTTGAATCGCGCGATTATAAGATGTGATCGCCTCATCCTGCTGTCCTAACTCCCCTAACAGAAAACCTCGGTTGTACCAAGCTAGGGAATATTCAGGTTTAAGTTTAGTGACTTGGTTTAAATCCTCCAACGTTCTCTTTTTGTCTCCCTGGAGATAGCGGGCAAGCGCTCGGTTAAAGTAGGCATTAGCATCTTTAGGATTTAGTGCAATCGCCTGATTAGCTGTAGCGATAACTGTCTGAGGATCTGCTTGGTTTGATGGGGTAGTTGATTGTGAAGCGGATGGAATATCTTGTAGTTTTCTGAGAGCGTTCAGTACAACCTGGGACTCTGCTTTTTTTCCTTGCCTCTGGTACAAATCTGCGGCTTTTTGCAAATCCGCGATCGCTCCTTGTTTGTCTTCCAACCCAGTGCGGGCAATAGCGCGGTTTTGATAGATTTCCGCAGCTTTGGGATTGCTAATCAATATCCGGTTGAGCTTGAGGTCAAAGTCACTTCTACCTTGGCGTTTAATTTGCAAGGTGATTGTAGTACCCTCCTCACCGCGAATCAGCTTACTGGCATCTTCGAGTTTCATTTTCAGAGTGGGTTTGCCATCAATTGCCACAATCCGATCGCCAACTTTCACCCCCCCTTTCGAGGCCGGAGAGTCGTCCTTAACCTCTTGAATTATTAGCCCCTGATTTTGTTCGTTATTGAAGCGAATCCCAATGCCGACAAACTCAAAAAAAGTCAGTGCCTGATTATAATCAGCGATCGCTAGTTTATAGTCTTTCAGCGCCACATATAACACACCCCGTAGACCGTAAGCTTCGGGTTGGTTAGGAAGTAGCTTTATTACTTGGTTGAAATCGGCAAGCGCTTGTTTATAGTCTTCTAAACCAAAGTAGGCAGCACCCCGGACAATGTAGCCAAGGGCAGAAGTACGAGATTTGGGATCGTCATTGAGGCTAATGGCTTTGTCGCCATCGGCAAGCCCACCCTGGTAGTCTTTTAGCTGAGCGCGGAGATAACCTCGGTAGGCATATGCAATTGCATTTTTGGGACTGAAGCGAATTACCTGTTCAAAATTTTTCAGAGCTGCTGGGTAATCCTTGAGTTCATTGTAGGCTGCACCCAGTCGGAAGTAAGCATCAGGATTGTTGGGATTAATTTGTAGGGCTTGGTTGTAATTAGCGATCGCTCCTTTATAATCTCCTTTATCGGCTTTAGCTCCTCCCAAACTGATCAAATCTTCAGCATTTCGTGGTCGTGTAGGCGTTGGTTTTTCTCTAGTATTTGATTGTCCAGCTGTAGCTATATTGGTGGGTTTAACACCTGGCTTTGGTCTGGTAGTTGGGGAACTCCCAATTACTGGTTGTACATTATTTCTGGCTGCCAAAAAAGTGTTAATCGGAATTCCCAACCTTAAAACAGTTCCTGTATTCTCTTCTGGTGGTGTAGCTCGCCCATTAATCCCTACTAAACGTCCATTCTCGTCTAAGATCGGGCCGCCACTCATCCCAGGAATCGCCTCATTATTATAGACTAAGGCATAGCCTTCATCTGGTTTTTTCAGGCGACTGCGAATGCTGCCATCAGTAAATTGATAGCTGCGTTCATCAATGCCTGGTAAACGGTCAGCCCAACCCACCACATAAACTGTCATGCCTTCGCTAATTTGGTCAGAGTTGCCTAAACTAGCGATCGGGTAATTTTTCTTACTGTTGAATTGCAACACCGCTAAATCTAATCCCGGCACTTCTTTGCTGTAGTAAACGGGATAACTACCGCCATCTTGGGTATGAATCTCATATCTTCCGTCTCTGGACACTACATGTCGATTGGTGAGGACGAAGTAAGTTTCACCTTTGCATTCAAAAATTACTCCAGAACCAATACCATCTCCATCAATGCGAACAGTAACTGTTTGAGCAATGTTGTTGACCTCTACCGGAGTTAAGGATAAGGCAATTTGAGGTTTTACCAACACTACAGCTGCACCGACAAGTATTGCCGGAAGACTACGAGCAAAATTCATCGCCTCACCTCTGTCTGAATATTTGTATCAAAATAATTATTGTTAAATGATGGTGATTCCATCTGCATAAACTCTTCAATCGGAATACCCCAGCTATACTTGCTCATCTGTTTGAGCAGGGGTGGTTCGAGCTGTGTTCCATCTTGATATACGTATGGCTCACCCCAAAGAGGTTCAGCGTGTTTGCCGTTGATAGCCACGACCTGACCGGCACGATTCAGCAGTGGCCCTCCACTCATGCCTTTGACAATATCATTGGTATATCCAATCCGATAGCCGCCCTCCAAGGCTTTGTCTAGCACTAGAGAAACTTTACCTTTGCGGAAAACAAACCCCGTATCTTGGATACCTTGACTGTCAAAGGGAAACCCAGCAGCAAAAACTTCATTTCCGACACTCAAAGTTGATGCATGACCGAGAGATGCAACTGTATAGCTAATCTTGGGACTGCGAAACTGTAATACAGCTAAATCGTTACCATTGAAATAGGAAAGAACAGAGCGATCGCTCGTCTTGGACAAATCAGCCGCATAGATTAGCCCATCAGGGGTTTGAATCTGATAAGGTGGATTACCCGACCTGAGTACGTGGGCATTGGTTAGCACCTGATAAACTGACCCTTTTCTGTGAATCAGAATCCCCGAACCCAAAAAGTCTTTTGATAGTACTTTGACCGCGATCGACTCAGCTAGCTGTTGCACTTGCTTGGCGGAGTGTTGGGTTAAATTTTGTGCATTTAAAACCCTAACATTTGGTTTTGAGCCTAGCAGTGAAATAGATAAACTGCCAATACAGGCAATCAGCATCATTAAGCGCCAATCCATATTCGTTCAGATTGCGATTTACTCAACATTCCCAAGCTGGTTTTCCTGCTGGACAGGATTGGCCTGTCCCCGAATTTTCTACTTGAGAGATGAACTTGCGTACATCCAGGTAGGCTGCATCTTCCTTGTAGGAGAACAATTCTTTACTATCGCCACCACTAAGGTCAATTGGTCTGCCACCACCTAAACCTTGGCGATCCAATAACCTTTGCAGAGTCAGCCGCGGATCAGCATCACCTTTCAATGTGACTAGCACTCCGTCAGGCAGACAAGAACCACCCTTGTAACTGGCAACACACAATACAGGTTGCTTATTGAATTTTCCCGCTCTAAGGAAATTTAGTTTCTCGTGGTCGTAGAAATCTTGGAATCTTGCAGATATTTCTTCACAGCGCTGCTGAGGAGTCCAAGGTGGAGGAAAAGTATTGTCAACCCAGCGAATTACTGGTATGTTTCCTCTGGAAGTCCGAACTAGTGTCGCTGGAACACCTCCACTCATCCCACAGTAAAACTTACTACTCTGCGTATAGCCAGGTTGAATTAGGGTGGCAGTAGAGCCAAGTGCGATCGCAATGGTACTCAGTATGTGAGCAAAGAAACCTAGTTTCATAGTAATCTTTACGCTTCCTGAAGTCTTTAAGATATGTGCCGTAATTAAAAATATTTTTGAGTATAGAGGATATCTCGTGCCAAAAGAGCATAAATTTAAGTAAATATAAGATATAAGATCAGTAATTCTTGAGTACCTGTTTAGACATATTAAAAAACGCCCCTGTTTCCAGAGAGCGGTTTTGATTTTGCTAAGACTTGGGGGTGCAGCAATAAAGGCAATAATGAAACAGATGGTAGCACTCAACAAGCTCCGTGTGTTCTTTTGAATTTAACCCTTGTTGCAGCACTGCTAAAACTGTTGTCATGTCTCCTGTAAGGAGTGAGGTTACAGCTAACCACAAACCTGGAAATACCCTACTATTTAATTACACCATCTGCATCTGCGACAAGCGGCAAATATTCACCATTTTGCAAACAGAACCAGTCGAGTTTATTCTCTAAAGTCTGCCAGACGATATATTCCTGCACTCCGTTGCGACGATAGGCGCCTTTTTTGTCGTACAAATCAATAGATGCACTACTGGCTGCTACTTCTGCTACTAATTCTGGTGCGCCTTCTACATAATCATCTTCACTTATTTGTGCCTGTCCCCTGGCTGGTTTATCTATCAACAGCAAAACATCAGGCTGTGGTTCATTGTCTAAATCTAAACGCACAGTAGCATTGTCACCTAGCGCTACGCCTGGAGTGAAAACTTGATAAACTCCCAACCAGGTAATTAACTGTCCATGAGGTTGGCCATGACTTCTAAAACGCAGAGGTGATGCCACGTAGACGACTCCTTCAATTAATTCTGCTTTTTTATGGGGCATTGCTGTATAACGACGCTCGAATTCGTGACGGGTTAAGCGATCGCCACTTTCTAAAGCAGGGATAAAAGCGCTATTATTTAAGCCATGTTCCACAGAAGCCGCCATTACCTGATTCCTCATCCGCGGGAGTTGTAGCTTGAATCTAACATAGTGCCTACTACAAGATTTATTAAACGGTTCGTTTTTAATTACAACAAAAAAGCGCCCCCCATTTCTGGAGGGCGCTTTTTATTTAGCTAATACTTCAGTATTAACCGTTGATAGCAGGAGCAGTCATTGCTACAGGTGTAACTTCACCAGCAGCCAAATCGAGTGGGAAGTTGTGAGCGTTACGCTCGTGCATTACTTCCATACCCAAGTTAGCGCGGTTGATTACGTCTGCCCAAGTGCTGATGACGCGACCTTGCGAGTCAATAATTGATTGGTTGAAGTTGAAACCGTTCAGGTTGAACGCCATTGTGCTGATACCCAAAGCGGTAAACCAGATACCAACGACAGGCCATGCTGCGAGCAAGAAGTGCAATTGACGGCTGTTTTGAAATGATGCGTATTGGAAAATCAAACGACCAAAGTAGCCGTGAGCTGCAACGATGTTGTAGGTTTCTTCTTCTTGACCGAACTTGTAACCGTAGTTTAGTGATTCCGTTTCGGTGGTTTCACGCACCAAGGAAGAAGTTACTAGAGAACCGTGCATTGCAGAGAACAATGAACCGCCGAATACACCAGCCACACCTAACATGTGGAAGGGATGCATTAAGATGTTGTGTTCTGCTTGGAACACAATCATAAAGTTGAAGGTTCCAGAGATACCCAAAGGCATACCATCGGAGAAAGAACCTTGACCGATGGGGTAGATCAAGAATACTGCACAAGCAGAAGCCAAAGGTGCGCTGTAAGCTACGCAGATCCAAGGACGCATACCTAAGCGGAAAGAAAGTTCCCACTGACGACCCAGGTAGGCAGCGCAACCAATCAAGAAGTGGAAGACTACCAACTGGTAAGGGCCGCCATTGTACAACCACTCATCCAAGGAAGCAGCTTCCCAGATTGGGTAGAAGTGCAAGCCGATGGCGTTTGAAGAAGGAACAACTGCACCAGAGATGATGTTGTTTCCGTAGATCAAAGAACCTGCAACTGGTTCGCGGATACCATCGATGTCAACAGGAGGAGCAGCGATGAAGGCAATTACGAAGCAGGTGGTCGCAGCTAGCAGGGTAGGAATCATCAAAACGCCGAACCAACCGATATATATACGGTTTTCGGTGCTGGTGATCCACTCGCAGAAGCGATCCCATACGTTAGCGCCAGAGCGCCGTTGTAAGGTTGTGGTCATTGTTTTATAAGTGCTATGGGTTGTTAAATATGGAACAAGCGGATTTTTTTAGCTTGTTAAAATCCAGTCTACAAGAATTTATTTTGACGGGATCTATGACTTAATATTCTGTAACATAATTGTTTAATAAGCTCATGGAAATGTAAACTTTTCCTACTATGAAATAATAATAATAAAAGTAATGAATTAAGGCTTTATAAGCCATTTTAACACCAAACGAGATGTAACTATCAATGACGCGATCGCCTAGTACACTGTGGCAAAAGTGTGCCTACCTTTAACAAGGAGTTTAATCAATTGTCTGGTTAATTGAGATCGTAGGTAGATTTACGCCGTGCTATAGTAGTTACTTACCTTTACACTTCTTTACAATCAACCTGTGGGAAAAATTTTAAGTCTTGCTTATTTGTAACGAGCTAAAATGAAATCTTGAAATGCCCCCATACAGGATTGCAGTTTTTATTCCAATAGGTTTTATTAAAAAGTTACGTTAATTAAATAATCTTCACGAGTCTAAACGAAATAGGTAGGCTCTGCTTTT
This sequence comes from Nostoc sp. NOS(2021), assembly GCF_017115025.1. Taxonomy (GTDB): domain Bacteria; phylum Cyanobacteriota; class Cyanobacteriia; order Cyanobacteriales; family Nostocaceae; genus Nostoc. The sequence continues at coordinate 10,755 of NZ_JABXKM010000146.1, forward strand.
CGCTGCTAATACAGTCCTATGCGTTTTTACCAAACAAAAATCTGTCTTTAAAGAGGAAATGCATGTTATCAGGTTTTTCGCGTGTTTTCAACGATAGTTCCAGAAACGTTAGACGTAAAGTTATCAACATTTATGCATTCCTGATTAGCGTGAATATTTTGGTTTGGGTAGTTGCCCTCATTGCATTCCACAGCTACCCCCTTCTGCTTGGCACTGCCGTATTAGCTTATAGCTTTGGTCTACGTCATGCTGTAGATGCCGATCACATCGCCGCGATTGACAATGTTACCCGTAAATTGATGCAGGAGAACAAACGACCTGTTTCTGTTGGGTTCTTTTTCTCACTGGGTCATTCCACCATTGTAGTTTTAGCCTCTGTGGCGATCGCTTTGACAGCCTCGACCATCCAAAAGGACTTTCCTAGTTTTCAAAAGGTTGGTGGGTTAATTGGCACTAGTGTTTCTGCACTTTTCCTACTGGCAATTGCAGCGATTAATATGGTGGTTCTCTGGGATGTCTATAAAACCTTCCAAAGCGTAAAGCGGGGAGGAACCTACGATGATCAGTCCTTAGATGAATTTTTGAATCAACGTGGGCTGTTAGGTCGCTTCTTCCGTCCCTTGTTTCGGCTGATAGATAGTAGCTGGAAAATGTACCCTTTGGGGTTTCTTTTCGGTTTAGGCTTTGACACCGCGACTGAGGTAGGACTGCTTGGGATCTCTGCAAGTCAGGCAGCTAAAGGTCTGCCGATTTGGTCGATCTTATTGTTCCCAGCTTTGTTCACAGCAGGTATGTCCCTAGTTGATACTACTGACGGCATCTTAATGCTTGGTGCTTATGGCTGGGCTTACGTCAAACCAATCCGCAAGCTCTACTACAACATGACCATCACCTTTGTTTCTGTACTAGTTGCTGTAATCATCGGAGGGATTGAAGCTCTGAGCATCATTGGCGATCAGTTAGAACTGAAAGGTTGGTTTTGGGATTTTATTAGTAACCTAAGTGATAATTTCGGCACAATTGGCTACTTGATCATTGGCATCTTTGTATTAAGTTGGTTACTCTCGACTTTCATCTACAAAGTCAAGAAGTATGATGAGTTGGAGGTTACTACCACTACAACCCCTAAGCAGACGAGGGATTAAGTGAATGGATAGAAATCAAAGGCGATGATCAATCTTAAGCGGGGACAAGGATTACAGCCAGTATCAGTTAATTTTTTCTGGGTTTTGGAATTTTAAAAATCAAAGTAGATGTAAGGCAAACTGCCTTCAGGAGCTAATAACCAAACAGCGTAGAAACATAGGGGGACAAAGACAAGTTTAAGGGGCCAGTTAAGCTCTAACTTCAGCATTCGGTTGAAGGCATAGACTACAGCCATAAGGGCAGCTAAAGCTAGAAGTATCCAAGTGAGTTGGTATTGGCTGATATTTAAGGCTTCCACATAGACCTTTTCAGCAAACTGTGGGTCAGCACGATAACCCCAAAGATGCCGAATTACCAAAGAAGAGTCTTGGAGATTAGGTAGGCGGAACCAAATCCAAGAGGTAAAAACCATCAGTTGAGTCAATAACCAAGCGACAAAGATGCCCAAAGGATTTTGCCAGAATTGTTCTAGATTTTCAAAGCGATCGCTCATCGCATTTGTAAGTCGATGAACCACCAAGGCTAACCCGTGGAATATGCCCCAAACTACATAACCCAAAGCAGCACCGTGCCAAATACCAGCGATTAACATGATAAAAAATAAATTCCAGCAGGTACGGACTAAACCCCGACGGGAACCACCCAAAGGAAAGTAGACATAATTACGTAGCCAATCTCCCAGAGTCATGTGCCAGCGCCGCCAAAATTGTGCAATATTGGTGCTGAAATAGGGAAAGTCGAAATTCTCAGGTAGAACCAAGCCGAAAAGCAAAGCACTACCACGGGCAATATCTACGTAACCGTTGAAATCTAGATATAACTGTAAGCCGTAGGCGAATGTAGCTAACCAGAGATCGGTACTACCCGCCCGTTGCAAATTACCAAAACATAAATCTACAAAAATACCCAGGTGGTCTGCAAAAATACCTTTTTTGACTGCGCCTCTAGCAATCAACCACAACGCCTCAGCTACTTTATCGCTACTGGGTAAGTCTAGTGTATTGAATTGATTTGCTAAGTTGTGGTAGCGCGTAATCGGGCCGGAAATCAGTTTTGCGAAGAATAATTTGTACGTGGCAAATTTGAGAAACTGATCAGTAGCAGGGGCACCGCGATAGACATCTATTAAATAGGCAATGCATTCAAAGGTGAAAAATGAAATTCCCAAGGGTGCAATCAATTTAAAAGAGCTATCTGGTGAGTTTGTTTGCACATTAAAAACAAACTTGAATAAAGGGGTAAAATACTTAAAACCTAATAACAGTAAAACATTTAGACTTATACCCAGCCACAAAAGTTTTAGACGACGACGATTCCAATCACCTTGGGCAAATTGCCACTCTTCATTAGAAATTCGCCAGTCAAGAGAATGTTTTCCTGGTGATGTGTTTTTTCCAATCTCCAGCCCCACACGGAAATTAATAAACGTCAATGCTAATAGTAATGGTATGTACTGGATCTGCAAAGATGCGTAGAAAACCAAACTGGCAATTAGCAGCGTCCACAATCGCAATTTCTGTTGTGCTAAAGACCAGTAAATTCCTAACACACTCAACAAGAACAGCCCATAGAAAATTGATATAAAGTTCATTTTTTAGTCATTAGTCATTGGGCATTAGTCATTGGGCATTAGTCATTGGGCATTAGGCATTGGGCATTAGGCATTGTCCTTGTCTCCCCACTCCCCACTCCCCAGTTTTCTACTTCGCTGGCCAAGGAATCATCGGGTCATTAGCTAGCTTTTTCGAGACTTCGTATGCGCCAAAGCGGTTGAGGTGGCTAGGGTCAGAAAAGTAGTCATTTGCTTTTATCCACTGTTGGCTGAAATCACGATAAATAAAGTTGTGATTAGTAGCCAAACGCAACATATATTGCTGAAATTCTTGCTCATATTGTTTACGGACTGGATCTAAATAATCTCCCGTCAGAGGCATGTTGACAAATACTAAGGAAATTTTCTGAGACTGGGCAAACTGAAGCACTTCTTGACAGGCAGCATCTTGCTGTCCTTCTATTTGGAAAGATTTATAGTCGTTATCGTAATTTCCGGGAACTCTAGAATGTTTTTGATAGTATCTAGCGGGATTGAAGCGAATAGACAAAGGTAGAAAGCCATCAAAGTCAACTGCTTGCCGGGAAATACTCTCATCTGAAGTACCGTCTGTTAGCTGTTTTTGTGATGCAACTGTCTGATTATGACCAAATATGAGCAGTTGTTTTTGCAATAAACTTTTAATTTGGTCGCGGTTTTGATAGCTAGCAGAAACAGATGCTAGAGCCTGATTTAACGACTGATTGACAGCTTCATAGGTACTAATCTCCGGTTTTTCCTCGTTTGTCTTTTTTTCTCCCGAATTTACCGTATTTTCGGGTAAATCATTACTATTTGCAATTGTTGGTGTTTTTTGGAATGCTTGTTTATAACCAGCTGATGCAGCGATCGATTTAAAGGTAATATCCTCGCGTCCACCGTTGAAAGCACGGGCACCATCTGCCCAGATAATTATTTTAGGCAGTTCTGATGGTTCCAGTACGTGGCGAATCAGAAAGTCTACAACTTGTGCGGTAGCACCGTTGATCCCAAAGTTAAACACGTCAAGATTTGGATAGCCCTGAGTCGCTAAACCTTTAGAAAGTGCTGCTGGATCTACTCCCCTGAGGGCGCGGGAGGAGCCAATAATCAACACATCTGGCGGACTACCAGTTCTAGCTAAACGCTGTTTATACAGTGCTAGTTGCTCGTCTAACTGCCTGACATTGAAACTTGGCATCTGCGATCGCGCTGCTAAAAGAATAGCGGTAGAGGTAGCTTTTTCCTTCAGTGGTGCGGCTGCCAAATTCTTGATCGGGGTATTATCACTTTGGGTAAATTCCGAAGCATTAAATACAGAACTCTGATTTGGAGGGTATTTTGTCTTGGCAGTGCTGGTAAACAATGTCGTTTGATCACTCTGATTTTTCCCAGATGTCAAAGATGCCTTTTGCCCAGAGGATGATGCAGGCGAGATATTGGTGGGCGTAGTGCGTGCAATAATTCGACCCAGTACCCAATCAGTTTGGAGGGTGAGTAATAATCCCAGTGTTCCCCAAACCAGAGCAATCTTAAGTCCTTGAATATCAGGGTTTGCCTCGGCTGACTGGTGGCTTTCGGTAAATAGCTGGCTGTTCAACAGGAATTTTTTCGTTGTTGCACTCGCCGTTGCTATCCAACCTCGCGCTACTTCGGTCACAAAACTTTGAACTTCTTCTGTCGTTAAGTCGGGGCGCAAAATTGGTTCGTTAGTTTCAGAGGTTACTAGATCGTTAACGTATTCAGAAGTAGCAGCAAATTCTGGGGTTGCTTCTGGGACTAAACGTTGGCGATGCTCAAGATCAAGTCCATAGTGCCAAAAAGGTTCTTTATTCCCAGCACGGCGACCGTACACACGTATCCCCATAATACCAGGAATTTTTAACTGGCGGATAAACTGCGTAATTTTCTTTGCTACTTGTTCACGCCCTGGACAAACGGGTGCATCACACATGATGTGCAATAAATCATTTTTGACCAGCAGGAGTATGCGAATTCCACCTGTCAATAGCCGCCAATCCAAGTCAGGATTGAGTAAACGCTCCAGTAAAAATACGATCGCTGGTTCGTCGCCAGTATTGGCCAAATCTAGCGGCGATGTGGCAAAGGCGGGATGCTTTGTCGCGGGTAAAGCTAGCCAATCAATCCAAGTGGGTTGCTTGTCGCCTGCTTTTTGTCCGTATACGGTGGCGGCGAGAATGCCTTGAGGAGCGATCGCTTCTAACTGGGGTAAAATCGCCTCTAAGCACACTACCTTGTCTGGGATTGGGGCTATTCCTAAGGGATCAAAAGCTGGAGTACAAAAGATATGTAAAGTTGATTCCTTAAGATCAGCTTGAATCGCAACTTTTAACTCTGACAATACCTGAGTTAATAATCGAGCGATCGCTTGGACATCCCCCCAACGCGCCCACTCCTTAAGCATCACCTCTGGTGGCGTTAAATCTACCCGCAGCAGCCAATCAGGGGCAGTTTCGCCGCTCACCTGGGAAACAATTACTGCATCTTGGTAGCCGGAAAGCTTGAGATCACGCAACTTTCGTGCTATTGGTTCAGCAAGCAACGATGCATCAGGGCTATAGCTCGACTGGCAAAATATCCAGAGGCGATTTTCTTCCGCCTGAGAGTTCTTTGGCTTATATAGCTTAATCTTTGCCTGTACCGATACACCTAACATACTCAGAGTTTCGCTGAGATATCGAGCGATCGCCTCTGGGTTCCCTTGGCGTGCCAAACTTTCGTTAGAGACAATCAGCGCTCCACCCGATTGCTTTGATTTTTCCGAGTCTGCTAGCAGCCCTTGCTTCACCTGCTCCAGATGCTTATCTATTTGATTCAAGTAAACCCGATGGCACCATTTGGGGTGCTGTTCCCCTTTTCTTCGGCCATAGACAAATACTTGATATATTGAGGGTTGTTCGTTGCTTGTGAGGATATCCACGTCTGTTTGCTGTAGTGCTTGCAGCAAGTCAGACAAAGTACGCCAACGCTGCGGACATTCTGTACCTTCACAAAGAATATGAAGGTCATTTCCCCGCAACCGGACTTTCACCCCAAAAGTGTTGATCCCTGTTGCTTGGCTTACCCATTGCAGTAAGGATTGCTGGCGATCTGGTAATACTGTTTTCATCGGAAGTTAATTTTACAGGAAGCGATTGTTGGGGGATAGTGCCTGCACTTGTAAACTAGAACCATAGGTCTATCACACTCTGACAGTTTTTTTTAACAATTTTGTTACCTTCGTAGCTCACAAAATCGTACAAGATAGTCTTGTACGGGTTGCAAGTCTGACTAATGTTGAGTTTTGCGTTTATTTTACTAATAGGGAGTCAAAAATCAGAAGTTAGGAGTTAGGAGTTAGGAGTTACAAGTTAGGAACCAGGAGTCAGAATAATTCTATATGACTGGCTGATGACTTGTCCTTTAAAGCCGGACTTGCGCCCCACTGCGCTAATGCCCTTGATGGGCGAAACAAACAACAAGCTTATCTCATTTCAACTCCATCTCTTGATCGTTGGAATCATCCTAACTCCTAACTCCTCACTCCTCACTCCTAACTCCCTTTTACTCATATTCCCATAACCAAAAATTAGCAATGCCTCCTACCAAACAACAGCCTTCACCTAACTCCACATCCAATCTAGATTTATTTACCATTCCCCAGTCGTTCCTTTTACAAATAGGTACAGCGTCTATATTACTGCTGCTCGTTACAGGAAAAACTACAGTAAGAGCACTAGAAGCCATAGGGGAAGCCAGTGAAGAATTATTTCGAGGCGATCGCCTACCCAACCTCGACTTCCCAGATGAACACGAAACTAATCCCGATGAGAATATATACACCAAATAATTATTTGCTCAGGAACAACCCGGTGAGCATTAAGTGCAAAGCCTAGAACCGTAAACAGTAATTAGCTTTACAAGAATAGAGAATATGGGTTCCCTTTTATACTCTTCGTCTCAAACTGCGGATATATACCCGGTGTCGGAATTATTTTTGCGTCATCGTCTCCAGGTAGTGGAAGAATTGTGGGAGTCAGTTCTCCGGCAAGAATGCGGTCAAAATATGGTAGACCTGTTGGGGCAGTTGCGCGATTTATGTTCACCAGAAGGACAAGCAACAAATGACCAAGCATCTTCAGCCGTCAAATTGATTGAACAACTAAATATCAACGAAGCAATCCGCGCGGCTCGTGCTTTCGCTCTGTATTTTCAGTTGATTAACATCATAGAGCAGGAATACGAACAACGGCAGCAATTGAGTCGCTATGAGGCAGAAACAGAGGCTACAGAGCCGCAAACATCATCCAATGTCAACTATTCGTCCAATCAAAGAGAAGATGACGCGCCTGTTAGCAGGGGAATAGCAGCAGACTTTCTCAGAAAGAGTTATCTAGAAAAAGCACAAGTCAAACCAAAAGGTACTTTCGCTGCCTTGTTTCCGTATTTATTCAAACTAAATGTACCACCCCAGCAAATTCAACGTCTAATAACACATCTGGATGTGCGCTTAGTTTTCACCGCGCACCCGACGGAAATTGTTCGTCATACCATCCGGGATAAGCAGCGACAGGTGGTACAACTCTTGCAAAAACTGGATGCCTTGGAAAACCATTCTGGTACCACAGGCGGGGGATATCCTTGGGAAGCAGCAGATGTCCGCGAACAATTGCTCGAAGAAATTCGCCTGTGGTGGCGTACAGATGAACTTCACCAGTTCAAACCCACAGTGCTAGATGAAGTAGATTATGCCCTACACTACTTCCAAGAAGTTTTATTTGATGGCATTCCCCAACTTTATAAACGTTTCAAACACACCCTATCTAATACCTTTCCTTGGCTAGAACCACCGAGTAAAAACTTTTGCTCTTTCGGTTCCTGGGTAGGCTCAGACAGGGATGGGAACCCATCAGTCACACCAGAAATTACCTGGCAGACAGCTTGCTATCAGCGCAAAATGGTGCTAGGGAGATATATTCAGTCAGTGAAACATCTGATTGAATTGTTGAGTGTGTCGATGCACTGGAGTGATGTTTTACCAGACTTACTGGAATCTCTAGAGTTGGATCAGTCCCAGTTGAGCGAAGTTTATGACGCACTGGCGCTGCGTTATCGACAAGAACCCTATCGGCTCAAACTAGCTTATGTGCTGAAACGGCTGGAAAATACTCGCGATCGCAATCTAGCTTTGTATAATCGGGAAACGCCAAAAAATCAAGACAGCCCCCTGTATCTTTCGGGAGACGATTTTTTAGCAGAACTGCGGATGATTCAGCGCAACTTAACAGAAACAGGTTTAAGCTGTCGAGAATTAGAAAATCTCATCTGTCAAGTAGAAATTTTTGGTTTTAACTTGACACAATTAGATATCCGTCAAGAATCATCCCGCCACGCCGATGCGCTGAATGAGATACTAGAATACCTGCAAATATTATCTCAACCTTACAACGAACTGTCTGAGGAGCAAAGAGTCGCTTGGCTCACCGGAGAACTGCAAACCCGGAGGCCATTAATTCCGGCAGAGTTGCCATTTTCGGAAAAAACCAACGATGTAATTGAAACCTTTCGTGTCGTGCGATCGCTGCAACAAGAATTTGGTCTCAACATCTGCCAAACTTACATTATCAGCATGTGCCGCGACGTGAGCGACGTGCTAGAAGTACTACTGTTAGCCAAAGAAGCCAGACTTTTTGATCCCGCCATTGCTGTCGGAACTATTCAAGTAGTCCCCCTATTTGAGACAGTAGAAGACTTACAACGCTCCAGAAGCGTCATGCGGAAACTGTTTGAACTCCCGTTATATCGCGCTTTGTTAGCCGGAGGCTACGAACAGACAAAAGCAGAGGATATCAATGAAAATTCATCTTCCCCTGTTTCCTCTTCCTCGCCTCTCACCCCCAACTTGCAAGAAGTAATGCTGGGGTATTCTGACAGCAACAAAGACTCTGGTTTTTTAAGCAGCAACTGGGAAATTCATAAAGCCCAAAAATCACTGCAACAAATAGCAGAAAATTATGATCTAAATTTGCGGATTTTCCACGGACGCGGCGGTTCTGTGGGGCGGGGTGGGGGACCTGCTTACGAGGCGATTTTGGCTCAACCGGGTCATAGTATCAATGGGCGAATCAAGATTACCGAACAGGGAGAAGTTTTGGCTTCCAAATATTCCTTGTTGGACTTGGCATTGTATCACATGGAAACCATCACCACTGCTGTGATTCAAGCTAGTTTGCTGCGAACAGGGTTTGATGATATTGAACCCTGGAATGAGATTATGGAAGAATTAGCAGCGCGATCGCGTCAACATTATCGTGCCCTAATCTATGAACAGCCTGATTTTGTTGACTTCTTTCACGAAGTAACTCCCATTGAAGAAATTAGCCAGCTGCAAATCAGTTCCCGTCCAGCCCGCCGTCCATCTGGCAAGAAAGATTTAAGCAGTCTGCGAGCTATTCCTTGGGTATTTAGCTGGACACAAACCCGCATTTTGCTTCCTTCCTGGTATGGCGTTGGCACAGCTGTACAAGAATTCTTGAACGAAGAACCAGAAGAACATTTAAAATTACTCCGCTACTTTTATGTTAAGTGGCCCTTTTTCAAGATGGTGATTTCTAAGGCCGAGATGACCTTGGCAAAAGTAGACATGCAAATGGCACACCACTACGTCCAGGAATTGTCAAAACCAGAAGATCAACTTCGTTTTGCCAAGGTTTTTGATCAAATTGCCAGCGAGTTCTATCTTACAAGGGATTTGGTGTTAAAAATCACCGATCACAATCGACTGTTAGATGGTGATCCTGTATTGCAACGATCTGTCCAATTACGCAATGGCACAATTGTACCCTTGGGATTTATCCAAGTTTCACTACTCAAGCGCCTACGACAGTCCCAAAATACTACTGCTACTTCTGGAGTCATCCACTCTCGTTACAGCAAAGGCGAGTTACTGCGAGGAGCATTGTTAACTATTAATGGTATTGCTGCTGGGATGAGAAATACTGGTTGATTGGGAATGGGGCATGGGGCATGGGGCATGG
>NZ_JABXKM010000118.1:0-53542 GCF_017115025.1 Nostoc sp. NOS(2021)
CTTGTGTGTACACCGTAGCCCCTTGTAGGGGAGGGGTTGGGCGAGAGGTCAAAGCGGTGTCATTCATTGCAAACTCTCCACATACTGCAAAAAAGTTCGGTAACATAATTGCATCAGTTTGCGAGGATGTCCGCCACTTTCTTGGATGAGTTGGATGATTTCTTCTTCAGTAAAACTCACTGAAGTTCTAGCTAGACGGTTGGTAATAAAAGCACGCATAGTAGCTTCATCCCAAGGATGAATGTGTTCCTCTTGGCAAATACCTGCCAACGGAGAAGTATTACCTTGCTCCTGACTATCGTTAAAAAGGTTGTTCAGAGGTTCGGTGGCAGCTAAAATCAGCTTCAACGGAGCATTACTTCCTTCGGCTAAACCGCGCAAATAATCCCTTATGTTGCGAGTAAAACCTTCGCCTGTAAGTTTTGCTACATTGTCTATAGCCAATAGTATTTTACAACTTCGCAAATTGCGGGTTAATTGATAGTCTTTACTTTCGGGTATACCAATCTCGCAGCACAAATCACTATAAAATTGACTTTCATTATGAAGTAAATTCAGGTCTAAGAAAACTGGCTGACGTTTAACGTTTAGACGAGTTTCTGCTTCTTGGCAAATCATCCATAACAGCGAGGATTTACCGATTCCCTCCTCCCCAATTAAAACGACACTACTACCGCTATTTAGTACCTCAAATACTCGCTGGATTTCGCCCTCTCGGTCAAAGAATAGATCCCTTTCTTCGACTCTGCCATTAAATGGAATGAAGGGATTATGATTTCGCTGTAATAGATTATCTGACTGTGGTTCATCTCCTTGTGCTAGATTAATTGGTTCTACAATTGCTTGTTGGGAAGGTAAAGTTGTTTCTAAATGCTGTTGATAATGATATTTAATTTGATTTTTAAAATTTCTCTTATTAACTTTTATCCCTAAATCTTTTGTAATCTTTTTGCATAAATTTGCACCTGCATCTCTCAAATATTGCTCAGAGAGAAAAGTCTGAGTAGCAATATTTGAATAAGTCTGATTTTCCCAGATTGCTAAAAAAAGCTTTTCTTCCAATTCATTTAAGACTTGATTAGTCTTTTTAGCAAACAGCGCATTAATGAATGCTAACGCTTGTTTTGAGTCCATTAGGCGTAATTGAATTGGCAGAGCAAAGTAAAAATCAGCCAGTAGTGTAATACTTTACCCTACAAAGCTACATTTGCCTACTTTCCCTTACAACAATTTAATCACTCAAACTTCCTACTAGCGCCTACCTATAGAGTCTGTGTCTCAAGTGATGATGGTGTTACAGCACAAAAGTTGAGGAGTTTGAGAAATGACAACTTTTAGACAACAGCTTGCACTTGCTCTTATCGCTGCCACCGCCACCATAGTAGCTGCCGGAGTGCCTGCCATAATGGGGCTTGGCAACAAATCTTCTCTAGAGCCACCCTCTGTCACCGCCACTTCTACAACGTGTGATAAAGTTACTGTGGCTAAAGTATGCGTTGATAATCTTACAGTGCAGTTTAATAGCAACGAACCTCAGCAAGTAAAAAATCGCGATCGCATACCTCTAAAAGCTGGAGATACTCTAAGATTATCAAACCTAACCTATTGCATACCATCTAAAGCTCCAGTCAATCGAGTAGAAGTAAAAGTTTATCTGTTTCTAAATGGAGTTGAGAGTTATAAAAATGGACTTTTCACTCCTAGTAACTTCCCGATTAATGCTGCTTGTCATAATATTGGTAATTTTCAAAAAACTTGGACGCTTAAACCAGGACAGCACCGAGTTAGCATACCCATTATCAAATATGTTGGCAGCAACAGAATTGTTGACAGTAGTTTCTACTTTAACTTGGATGTTGGACGGTAATTTCAGTCTTCTATTTAAAAGCGAAAGAGAGTGATATTTTTATGGCTTACAGCGACTTTAGTTTAGCTAAAGCAAAACAAGAGTTTAGTTTAACCACATTAGAAAAACGCGATATTTTCGCTGCTGTTCCTGAATTAACAGCGAGTAATTTACTTGCAGAAACACTCAATTATAACCTGGAGATCGCTTTAGGTAGTAATAATTAAAAAGCTCGTTCTGAGTTAATTATTGCTCCAATTTTAGTGGATTTACGCAGACAATTACGAGAACAAATTGGTTTATTTTCTGGGGTAGATTTCACTGTCGATAATAGCAAAGGATTAAACGGTACTTGCGATTTTATTATTACTAAATCTCCAGAAATTCTAATTTTGACAGCCCCAGTAATTACAGTTGTAGAAGCTAAAAAAGAGAATATTAATGCGGGTTTGGGTCAGTGTGCAGCAGAAATGGTAGCAGCCCAAATTTTTAATGAGCAAGCTGCAACTGAGATTAAAACAATTTACGGAGCAGTCACAACTGGCAGTATTTGGCAATTCCTCAAACTAGAAGAACAAACATTGACCATAGATTTAAGCGAATATTATCTCAAAGATGTGAATAAAATTCTTGGTATTTTAGCAAGTGGTATTTCTCAATAAAATTAACAAAATGTCAAGCAGCTTAATACCGAATTCGCGGATCTTTTCTTTATCATAAATGGGTTTGTTTAGATTGTCTCAATAACCGAACCAGTACTTTTCCTGTAATAATTGCATTTACAAAACCAAAAACAATCCCAAAAAGAGGCAATGGAAGACCAAACATATCGCTTGCGTGAGATGATGGTATACCGAAAAAAGAACCTATTGCATTAAAAATAGGAGAGCCTATTATTATAGTAAATACTACAGTCCAACCTAGACTCCAACTTAGAGACCAACTTACAGTAGTAGTGATTATCCACAAGCAATTTACAGAAAAATTCTTTCTAATTAAGACCTAACCCCCAGCCCCTTCCCTACGAGGGAAGGGGAGTAAGATTCAAAGCCTTTCTCATTTTAGGAGAGAGGTTTGGAGAGAGGTCAAAGTAAACAAAAAACGCTATATTTACGAATTACGAATTATTTTAATAACTCTTTACTAATACCGAATTCGTGGATCTACATAAGCATTTAAAATATCAATTAAAATGCTGGCACTCACAACGATCGCACCAAAAAACACTAGCACTCCCTGGACTGTGGGATAATCGCGATCGGCGATCGCTTGATACAGTCGATTGGCTAACCCAGGCCAAGAAAATGTTACCTCTGTCAAAATCGCTCCACCTAACAGAGACGCAAAGGTTAATCCCAAGACTGTAATTACTGGGATTAGCGCATTTTTTAAGGCATGGGAGGCTAAAATCTTATTTTCACCAATACCTCTGGCTCTAGCGGCTTCTACATAATCTGCTTGCAAAGTTTGCTTTAAATTCACTCTTACAATTCGCTCAAAAATCCCACTGAGCAAAATTCCTAGTGTGAGGCTCGGTAAAGCCAGATGATGCAAAGATATGAAAAACTGGGTGAAGTTTCCACCGAGTAAGCTATCAATTGTATACAATCCTGTGACAGTCGTGGGAGCCGGAAGATTGGGCGGAAAGCGGTTGGAATTAGGAAACCAACCCAATTGGACTGAGAAAATCAACTGCAAAAGCATTCCCGCCCAAAACATCGGGAGTGCGTAGGTGATGATACCAAATAAGCGCCCACCGACATCAAAATATGTTCCAGGACGGGAAGCCGAAAGAGTCCCAACCCCAATTCCAACGAGGAGTGCAATCGCCATACTACATACTGCTAACTCCACCGTCGCCGGAAAATATTGCCCAATTATGTCCCAAACATTCTCTCCCCGACTCATTAAAGAGGTTCCTAAGTCAAAGCGCAGTATGCTTCCCAAATAGTTTAGGTACTGTAGCCACAGGGGAAGGTTTAAACCGAGTTGTTTTCGCAATTCTTCTTTAGCAGCTTCTGGCGCACGTCCACCAAGAATTGCATCTGCTGGATCTCCTGGTGTTGCTCTTAGTAAGAGAAATACAATGGTGATAATCGTTAATAGCTGAAGTGGCGCGAGAAGCAACCGAGAAACAATGTAATATTGTAAAGCTTTAGAGCGAGACATATTTTAGTCATTTGTCATTTGTCATTTGTCATTGGGCATCGGTTATTAATTATTCTTCTCCTACCCTGCGGAATGTGGGCTACATCTCCACTATGCCCAATGCCCAAGTTATTTTTTAATTGTCTGGTAAACCAGAATTTGGGTAGGGTTAAGTTGTACGCTACTAACACCTTTTTGGGCAAATACATAGTCTTTGTTTTGCCATAAGGGAACGTAAGGTACATCAGTAGTTACTTGCGTTTGAATTTCTGTAAAAATTTTCTGACGCGCTTCGGGGTTTTGTTCCTTGCGTTGCTGATCAATCAGTTTATTCATGGCTTCGCTATAGTAAAACGAACCCTGAGTTTGACTGGCTCCATCTTCGCATCCTTTCGCAACTGAACCTTTGCCACAAGACAAAAACGGCTGGACGTAATTATCTGGGTCTAAAAAGTCTGGATACCAATCAAGTAAAGCTGCTGGATATAATCCTTTGGAGATGTCTTTAAAAAAGGTAGGGCCTTCGGCGGGGGTAACTTCAAATTGCAGTATTCCATCCATTTTGACATCAACAAGAGATTTGAGTGTCTGTGCTGCCAAACTACGAGTAGGCGAACTAGAAGGATACCAAATTTGCACTTTTGCGGGATTTTCTTTGGAGAAACCAGCAGTAGTTAACAATTTTTTAGCTTGCTCAAAGTTAGCATCGCCATATTTATCTTTGAATAATGGCACAGAAACTTTAAACGTCGTGGGAATCATGCTATAAAGCGGATTTGCTTGACCAAGTAACACTCGCTCGTTTAAAAGTGGACGGTCAATTATGGATGCGATCGCTTGTCTTACCTCTAATTTATCTAAAGGCTGTTGATTCCGGTTTAATACCAGATAACTTACTACACTACCCTCCGCAGCGATCGCTTGCCAATCCCCTTTTTTGGCACCTTCTTCCAAGCTGCGAGTTTGATCTGGTTGCAGGGAAAGATAAGCTACATCGACTGCGCCTGTACGGAAAGCATTAAACAAATTAACCGGACTAGTTTGAATTTGGACGTTAACACCCTTGTTTGCTGGTTTTTCTCCCCAATACTTATCAAACGCATCAAATCGCAGTGAATCGGTGCCATACTGCGCTAACTTGTAAGGGCCAGTCCCCACAAAGATATTCGGCTTGAATTTCCCAGCACCAACTTCGTAAGCTTTTGGCGAAACTGCACATATTCCAGGAAACGCCAGCAGTGAAGGAAAGGCTGAAAAGGGCTTTTTCAGCTTAATTGTTAACTCATACTCGCCTGTACTTTTTGCAGAATCTACTATATCACCTAGTAAGAATGAGGGTTTTCCTTTATTTTCAATAAATCGCTGGATGGTAAATGCCATTGCTTGGGCGTTGAAGGGAGTGCCATCGTGATAAACTACTCCCTGACGTAGGGGGATGGTATAAGTTAAGCCATCTTGACTGACTTTCGGTAATGCTGTAGCTAGCTGGGGCTTAATTTCCGTGCTTCCTGATTCGTAGGTGTAGAGGCGATCGCTCATATTAAACACCAAGCCTATAGATCCTAACTCATAAGCATCAGCCGGATCAAGGGTTCTTGGCTTTGCTGTTGTACCTATAGTAATACGACCATCACCTGTAGGGCTATTTACAGAACCGGATGGTGGGGTAGAAGGCTGTGGACGAGGAGCGCAACTAACAACCAAAAATAAACATAGACAGAACAAAGATAGGAATTGTGTAATCCGATCCCACCGTTTCACGGACAAGGAAAACCAGGTCATACAGTTAAATTTTATGTAATGAGCGGTCAGTGGTTATACTATATCTTCGCTAGTTTTATAGCATATTCTACAATTAATTACTAATTTACCCACTTTTAATACAGGGTTTTACTCCAATAAATAGATATATTTGGGATTATTAAATAATAATTGTAAATCAGGACTTGTCTTATTAAAACGTGGGCAATATTTAAATAGCCTTCATTTAAAATATCATTAGTTATACATTAACAAATGATATATGTAAGATATGGTAAATAGGAAATAGAAAGTCCAAAAGTGAGACTAAGATCGTGAAGTATTTCTTTCTATCTGAGGGATGGGCAGTTGCAAGAGTCTGGGCATCTGATGGACTCTGGCAAATAACTGCATGGCGACGCCAACCAGATATTCAGCGAATGAATATTTGTTTAGTCGAACAAAATGAATTGCTATGGCTTTATCGAGTTGAAGAAGCCGTTTTAACCGTCGAAGTCAAGCCAACAACACCAGTAATTGCTAGTCAGACCATCGGTCAAGTAGTACTCAAGCGTCTGATGAGCGCCGAACAGGTAATCGAACGCCTGGGTACAGCTGAGGCGAAGTGTCAATTGCAAAATATCCAGTTGGTAGTTCAGTAGGGCATTGGGCATTGGGCATGGAAAAGAGACAAGGGAGAGACTTGTTGAATAATTCCCCCTTGTCTCCCCCACTCCCGTCGTCAAGAAAATATAAGCAAATTAAATCTGTGACGGGGATTGGTAGCGAAAAAACTTGGAGATGCTACGCGATCGCATCAATTTACACGCTTGCAAACAATTCCATCAATAGTTACACTTTTTAAAACATTCTCATTTTTGCTTGGCGATGGCTACCCTACAAGGTAAACCTCCCGAAGCGAGTAAGCATTGCCAAAGCACCCACGCTGTCTGACTTATAAGACTAAGCTGTGGTAATACTCTGGCTCTGGCAATAACAAAAAACAAGAGAGAGTTTTATGAGTGGCGATTTTCGTCTCTCATAACCTCAGTAAGAAAATTGCTTTGTAAACTAACTCATCGAGGAGGAGCGTAGTCAATGGGACTACCCTGGTACCGAGTACATACAGTCGTTCTGAATGATCCAGGGCGACTGATTTCTGTACACTTAATGCACACAGCCTTAGTAGCAGGCTGGGCTGGTTCGATGGCACTCTACGAACTGGCTGTTTTTGACCCTAGCGATCCGATTCTCAACCCGATGTGGCGTCAAGGGATGTTTGTTCTGCCCTTCATGTCACGTTTGGGCGTCACCCAATCTTGGGGTGGTTGGAACGTTACTGGTGGCCCGTCAAGTGATCCTGGCTTCTGGTCATTTGAAGGGGTTGCTGCTGCTCACATTGTTCTTTCCGGTCTTTTGTTCCTAGCCGCAGTTTGGCACTGGGTTTATTGGGATTTGGAACTCTTTAGAGATCCCCGCACTGGTGAACCCGCCCTAGACTTGCCGAAGATGTTTGGCATTCATCTGTTCTTATCTGGTCTACTTTGTTTTGGGTTTGGTGCTTTTCACCTCACCGGACTATTTGGCCCGGGGATATGGGTTTCTGATCCCTATGGTATAACTGGCGCCGCGCAGGCAGTAGCACCAGAATGGGGCCCAGATGGTTTTAACCCATACAACCCTGGTGGCATTGTGGCTCACCACATTGCGGCTGGTGTTGTTGGTATTATTGCAGGCTTATTCCACCTCACAGTCAGACCCCCCGAACGGCTCTACAAAGCCCTACGGATGGGGAACATTGAAACAGTACTTTCTAGCAGTATTGCAGCAGTCTTCTTTGCTGCTTTCGTTGTTGCTGGTACTATGTGGTACGGTAACGCCGCCACACCCATCGAATTGTTTGGCCCTACCCGCTATCAATGGGATCAAAGCTACTTCCGTCAGGAAATTGATCGTCGCGTTCAAACTAGCGTTGCTCAAGGTGCAAGCCTAACGGAAGCTTGGTCGCAGATTCCTGAAAAGCTGGCTTTCTACGATTACGTCGGCAATAGTCCCGCTAAAGGCGGTCTATTCCGTACAGGGCCGATGGTCAAGGGTGATGGCATTGCCCAGTCTTGGCAAGGTCACGCCGTATTCAAAGATTCTGAAGGACGGGAATTGACCGTGCGTCGTCTCCCCAACTTCTTTGAAACCTTCCCAGTGGTCTTGACCGACGCAGATGGAATTGTCCGCGCTGACATTCCCTTCCGTCGGGCAGAATCTAAGTATAGCTTTGAGCAATCTGGTGTCACCGTTAGTTTCTACGGTGGCAATCTGAATGGTAAGACCTTTACAGAGCCAGCTGATGTGAAGAAGTATGCCCGTAAGGCTCAAGGGGGTGAAATCTTTGAATTTGACCGAGAAACCTTGAACTCTGATGGTGTATTCCGCACCAGTCCTAGAGGTTGGTTTACCTTTGGACATGCCGTATTTGCTCTGCTGTTCTTCTTTGGTCATCTCTGGCATGGCGCTCGGACAATCTACCGAGACGTATTTGCTGGTGTTGATGCGGATTTAGAAGAGCAAGTTGAGTGGGGTCTGTTCCAGAAAGTGGGTGACAAGTCAACCCGCAGGAAGGAAGCTCTCTAATTTCAGTGCTGAGTTCTGAGTGCTGAGTTCCGAGTTAAGGCTCTGACTCAGCACTCAGATAACTCAGCACTCAGAACTTTAATTACTGGCTCGATAGGCAGGAAATCTTAATATGGAAAGCGTTGCGTACATCTTGATTTTTACTCTGTGTATAGGTACTATCTTTTTTGCGATCGCATTTCGCGAACCCCCTCGTTTTGAGAAAAAAGATAAGTAGATCCTATTCCCAGACCTTTAAGCGGATTTAATCTTAATATCCGTTGCTACTAAGCATGGTAGCAACGGATATTATTGTGTTTGTCCTTTGTTGGTTTTAACTACTAAGTAAATGACCAATCATTTTAATATTGTGATATAATTTCCAATCTTGGGAGTAGATATGTGTTAATACTAGCTTTTCTGCGCTAGGATGAAAAAGGATGTTAAGTGTAAGCTGCTATAAAAGCGCTTGCATAGCACATCGCGCTTGTCGCACAACCTTTACGGAGACTAGAACCAGGAACAAATCAGCATGGTCAATCAGAATTTAACCGCTACAGAAATTGGATTCACTCACGAAGATTTCGCTGCTCTACTTGACAAATACGACTACCATTTTAGCCCTGGTGATGTTGTACCAGGAACAGTTTTCAGTATAGAGCCGCGCGGCGCTCTGATTGACATTGGTGCTAAAACCGCAGCATATATACCTATACAAGAAATGTCTATTAACCGGGTAGATAGCCCGGAAGAAGTCTTACAGTCAAACGAAACGCGCGAATTTTTCATCCTTACCGATGAAAACGAAGATGGTCAATTAACCCTTTCCATCCGGCGTATTGAATATATGCGGGCTTGGGAGCGCGTGCGACAGCTGCAAGCAGAAGATGCTACTGTACGTTCTGGCGTGTTTGCAACCAATCGCGGCGGAGCATTAGTAAGGATTGAGGGATTACGTGGCTTTATCCCAGGTTCCCACATCAGTACCCGCAAACCTAAAGAAGAATTGGTAGGCGAAGACCTGCCATTGAAATTCCTAGAGGTGGATGAAGAACGTAATCGCTTAGTTCTATCTCACCGTCGGGCGCTGGTTGAGCGCAAGATGAACCGCCTAGAAGTCGGCGAAGTAGTGATTGGTACTGTTCGTGGGATCAAGCCCTACGGTGCTTTCATCGACATTGGTGGCGTCAGTGGTCTACTGCATATTTCAGAGATTTCTCACGAACATATTGATACGCCTCATAGCGTGTTCAATGTCAATGATGAAGTGAAAGTTATGATCATTGACTTGGATGCAGAAAGGGGTCGGATTTCCCTATCTACCAAGCAGCTAGAACCCGAACCCGGCGACATGATTAAAAACCGGGATTTGGTCTACGATAAGGCAGAAGAAATGGCTGCTAAGTATCGTGAACAGCTGTTAGCTAAGCAGCAAGGTGCTACTGCTGCGTCAGCTGTACCTGTGGAAGTTGTAGCAGAGGAAGAAATTCCACCAGCAGCAGAACTCGAAGAAGAAATTCCACCAGCAGCAGAACTTGAAGAAGAAATTCCACCAGCAGCAGAACTTGAAGAAGAAATTCCACCAGCAGCGAAACTTGAAGAAGAAATTCCAGTAGTTGCGGAAATTGAAAAGGAGATTCCAGCAGCGACGGAAACTGAAGAGGAAATTCCAGCAGCTATTGAAGAGTAATAGATTTTTTATAGTTTTACTTGTCTTTAAGTAAGAGTATTAAATGATTTTATAAAGAGGGTTTTTCCCTCTTTTTTTATGTGGAGAATCGGTAAAACTGAAGAGTTGGGAGTAGTGAAGAGTTAGAGTTATTATTCCTAACTCCTAACTATAGGAATCCGATTTGATTCCTGAACTTACTTGCGTAGGAAGGGAACTCTTAACAGGGAACAGAGAAGAAGGGAATAGATGTGTACTGAGTTATTTCAAAAATAAAATACGAGTCCTATAAATAAGTGGGGTGAAATATTGTGGCAACTATTAAGTGTAGAAACATCACTTTTGATAATATCCAGGCAATTTTGTTTGACAAAAACGGTACTCTAGAAGATTCTGAAATGTATTTGCGATCGCTCGCACAAAAGGCAGCAAGATTAATAGATGCTCAAATCCCTGGAACTGGGGAACCCCTATTAATGGCATTTGGTATCAATGGCAATCTTCTAGATCCCGCAGGTTTAATATCAGTAGCAAGCCGCCGCGAAACAGAAGTGGCAGCAGCGGCATATATAGCCGAGACGGGAAGAGGATGGTTTGAGTCGTTAAAAATAGCCCGTCAAGCTTTGGATGAAGCGGAAAAATACATTGGACAAACTCCTTCACCACTGTTTATGGGTAGCTTAGAAGTTTTGAAATCTCTGTGGGAAGGTGGACTAAAACTTGGTATCCTCTCAGCTGCCACAACTCAAGAAGTACGTAAGTTTGTAGCCAATCACCAATTAAGTGATTATATCGAGTTGGAAATGGGAGTGGATGAGGGGCCGGGTAAACCAGATCCAGTCCTATTTTTGCAAGCTTGCCAAGCTTTGGAAGTCAAACCAGGCGCTACATTGATGGTGGGTGATTCAGTTGGTGATATGCAAATGGCGCGTGATGCTAAAGCCGCAGGTTGTATTGGTATCACTTGGGTGGGTAAGTCAGATAATGTCCGAGGTGCGGATGTGGTGATTAATCAACTTGATGAAATCCAGATTTTAGAGGATTAATTTATAGCAGTTTTCAATTACGTGAAGTACAGCAATTCGTAAGGTAGCACATCTGTGCTACCCTACTAGAGCAAAAT
Source organism: Nostoc sp. NOS(2021) (assembly GCF_017115025.1). GTDB lineage: Bacteria > Cyanobacteriota > Cyanobacteriia > Cyanobacteriales > Nostocaceae > Nostoc. The sequence continues at coordinate 11,134 of NZ_JABXKM010000118.1, forward strand.
ATCTTGCACATATCATACTTTTGTGGTGGGTAAAATTAAAAATGCTAGGATATTAATTGCTCTCACAGTTGCTAAGTTTAAAACCTAGTCCCCTCGTGGGCGAAAAGAAATTAAAATATTCTTCCTAATTAAAACTCTATCCCTTTATGGGTAGAGTATTCACAAATTCACAATTCTGTATTCTGACTTCTGTTTTATTTATAAAAGAGGGATACCCGACCTTCTTTTAACTTTATAAAAAATGAGCAAATCGTGAGATATTAGTTAAGATTTGTAAAAATTTTTAGAACATATATCTTTGGATAGATTAACTAAAATTCTCAGCTTGAGTTATCATTTTCAAAGCTTCTTTTTATGGCAATTCTCAAATAAATAGAGGTCTTGCATAAATGCTTAAATTGTCATGTTGAGCGGAGCAAAACATCTGGTGAGATTCTTATCTCCACCGCGTTCCGCTCAGAATGACATTTCTGATTTTTTGACTATTGCAAGAGGTCTAAATAAAATACACTGACAAATAATTTAAGAGGCAGAAATTCATTGTTTTTTACTATTTTCTGTCTCCCTTAACCAGAGCGTATTGCACACAATTAAGAATTGCGATAAATCCCCAAACCCCAAAGAGGCTGCTGGGTAAAATTCCTATTTTTATAAGTATCTTAGGGAATTTTCAGTTGCAGCTAATATACACAGGAAATTACACGTTTTTGCGGAGTCCTTAAATATGAAGATTTTAAGTGGTCTGATTTCCAGTTTGACGTTACTGAGTTTCAATCTTGTGGGTCTATCTCAGGTACAGGCTCAAACACAAGGATTTGAGTTTCAAACAGTTCCAGTAACTCTTTTCGGAAATGGTTGTCCAGACGGAACAGCACAGGGAATTTTGAATGGAGATACTCTTTCAATAACATTTTCTGCGTTTGGAGCTTTAGCTTCACCTCCTAAGGTTGTATCAGAATCCTGCAATCTGCGGATCGGTTTGAATGTACCTTCTGGGTTAAACGTTCAGCCAATTAACGTCAACTATATTGGCTTTGCAGATGTGCCTCAAGGAGGCAGTGCTGACCTGAACGTTAGAATAACCTTTGCAGGTCAACAAGTTCCAACTAACAATAATCCAAACGCAACGTTTGGGCCTGGCTTCTCAGATGTTTGGAGCAAAAATGTCGGTATTACATTAGGCACAATAAATGCATGTAAGAACCCAGTGAGTTCGATTTTTGGTATCAATTCAAATCTGACGGCAAGAGCTAGAGATATATCTGCAAATCAACAAACCCAAATCCGAATTGATACAATCGACACAACAATCGGTCCTGTATTATTCCAAATCAAGTTTGCTTTTAATCCTTGTTAGGTTTTTTTCAATCCATAGTTAAGTTTTGCATTTAAAGGTACAGCAGGGCTATTTCATTCTATTTTTAGGGCAGTTTTTACGAATCTTTTTGAGAAAAACAATAATTTAGCAACGAATCTACCCCTCAAAAACGAGCATTTTGTGACAATTAACCCGTAAGCATAAAACGTGAAATTTTAGGATGAAATAGCTCTGGTTTACGACTGAATATACCCATAAGACTTATTCTGGATAACGCCAAATTGTTCAAGCATACGCCAAACAACTGGGTATAGAACTCTGTTACTTACCTTGATATTCACCAACGCTTAACTTAATATTCACCAAAAGTTAACTTGGTTGAATGCTTTTGGCGCTTTGTCAGAAATGAATGCTTATATTCAAAGTACTATACTGACTTTGATGATTTTAAGTTAGCGATGCCTAGTTTGGGCTGCGCCTACGCTAATTGTATTGCCACTGCTAACACTGATAAAAATAAAAGCTGGATAGGTTGCTAGCTCTAAATTTCCAATCTTTTGAAAAATTCCAGGTTTTAGCCGACCCATCTTTTAACTTTATAAAAAATGAGCAAATCGTCAGCTATTTAGTTAATTTGTGTAACCATTTGCAAAATATATCTCTTTGGATAGATTAAATATATTTCTCAGGTTAGTTATTCTTTTTACAAGTTTATTTTTTAACAAAATCTGAACTCTCAAAAGCTGCTTTACCAACTTTTCAAAAGATTTCTTCCAACGGAATTTTAACAAACTTTGGCGGGTTTAAGTCCCCGGCTTCTAGCAAGCGGCAAGTTTTGTTACGGTGTCTAAATCCCCGTTACAAAACTGTACTTCTGACTTCCGACTTCTTTAACTTGCAGCTAATATGCACAGGAAATTACACATTTTCGCGGAGTCCTTGTATGAAAATTTTAAGTGGTCTGATTTCCAGTTTGACGCTACTGAGTTTAAATGTTGTAGGTCTATCTCAGGTACAGGCTCAAACAAAAGGATTTGAGTTTCAAACAGTTCCAGTAACTCTTTTTGGAAATGGTTGTCCAGACGGAACAGCACAGGGAATTTTGAATGGAGATACTCTTTCAATAACATTTTCTGCGTTTGGAGCTTTAGCTTCACCTCCTAAGGTTGTATCAGAATCCTGCAATCTGCGGATCGGTTTGAATGTACCTTCTGGGTTAAACGTTCAGCCAATTAACGTCAACTATATTGGCTTTGCAGATGTGCCTCAAGGAGGCAGTGCTGACCTGAACGTTAGAATAACCTTTGCAGGTCAACAAGTTCCAACTAACAATAATCCAAACGCAACGTTTGGGCCTGGCTTCTCAGATGTTTGGAGCAAAAATGTCGGTATTACATTAGGCACAATAAATGCATGTAAGAACCCAGTGAGTTCGATTTTTGGTATCAATTCAAATCTGACGGCAAGAGCTAGAAATATACCTGCAAATCAACAAACTCAAATCCGAATTGATACAATCGACACAACAATCGGTCCTGTATTGTTCCAAATCAAGTTTGCTTTTAATCCTTGTTAGCTTTTTTAAATGCATAGTTAAGTTTTGCATTTAAAGGTACAGGCTCAACCACAAGAATTTGAGTTTCAAATAGTTCCAGTAACTCTTGTAGTAAATGGTTGTCCACCGGGAATAGTACAGGTAATTTGGAATCGAGATACTCTTTCAATAGACCTCTTGCATAAATGCTTAAATTGTCATGTTGAGCGGAGCGAAACATCTGTGAGATTCCTCTCTCCACTGCGTTCCGCTCAGAATGACATTCCTGATTTTTTGACTTTTACAAGAGGTCTAATAACATTTTCTGACTTTGAAGCTTTAGCTTCACCTCCTAAGGTTGTATCAAAATCCTGCAATCTGCTGATCGGTCTTAATGTACCTTCTGGATTTAACGTTCAGCCCATTAAGGTCAAGTATATTGGCTTTGCAGATGTGCCTAAAAAAGGCAGCGCTGACCTGGACGTTATAAATACTCTTTCAAGGTCAAGAAATTCCAACTAACGATAATCCAAAGGCAACGTTTAAGCCTGGCTTCTCAGATGTTTGGAGCAAAAATGTAGATATTACATTAGGCACAATAAATGCATGTAAGAACCCAGTGAGTTCGATTTTTGGTATCAATTCAAATCTGACGGCAAGAGCTAGAAGTATACCTGCAAATCAAGAAACTAAAATCCGAATTGATACAATCGACACAACAATCTGTCCTGTATTGTTCCAAATCAAGTTTGCTTTTAAAGCTTGTTAGGTTTTTAAATGCATAGTAAGTTTGGCATTTAGTTTTTCACAAAAGCTGATCTCTCAAAAGCTGCTTTACCAACTTATCGAAAGATTTCTTCCAATCGTTCGGAATAAATCTTTGAGTCTCTGTCTTTAGGAATAGTATTAACAATAAAGCTGATAAGCTTTCTTTATTTGATATGAAAGTCTTAAGCACTCTTGTTTCTAGTTTGACGCTACTGAGTTTAAATGTTGTGGGTTTATCTCAGGTACATGCTCAACCACAGGGATTTCAGTTTCAACAAGTTCCAGTAACTGTTTTCGGAAATGGCTGCCCGTCGGGAAATGCCCAAACAAATTTGAAAGCAGATACTCTGTTTGTAACTTTACCTCAATTTCAGGCTGTAGCTGTATCTCCTAATGTTGTATCAAAATCTTGCAATCTGAGAATTGGGCTGAATGTGCCTAAAGGGTACAAAGTTAAGCCCATTAACATCAAGTATGTTGGCTTTGCAAATGTGCCCAAGGGAGGCAGTGCTGACCTAAAAGTTACATTAGTGTTTCAAGGGAAAAATGTTCCAAATTCTAGTAACGATCCAAACGCAAACTTCCCGTCTGGCTTTTCAAATGGATGGGTAAAAAATGTAGCTATTACACCAGATGCAATAGACGCGTGTGCTAACCCAGTGAATTCGGTTTTCGGCATCAACACAAATTTGATAGCGCGTGCCAGAGATGTAGCTGCGAGGCAGCAAACCAAAATTCTAATCGCTCAGGGTTATCAAATTAAGTTTACTTTTACTCGTTGTTAAGCTGTCGCGCGTATAGCTTGCACTTTTTATGGTCTGGAACCCTTGTTGCAACTAGAACACTCTGGAAAATTAAAAATGCGACAGCTTAGTAGAGATAGATATAGCGGTGCATGTAGAAAGTTTGAACTTTGGACAAAAAAGACTTGTTCGCGGATATTCTCCGCGAACAATTTATTGACTAGAAACCCAGAATATTTAGAGAGGTACGTAAATGGTTTAGAATTTCGGGCAATACTGCTAACTAAACTGAATAAGATAGTGGGAAGGACTTCGCATCTTTTGGCTTGACATACACTCGCTGTTTCGCTTCTAACTCTAAGTCATTAAAGCGATCGCGTGTTAAATGCGCCATCACTACTTGTCCATCATCGAAAGTTAATTCTACCTGAATTTCCCAACCCAAATGTACCAACCGGCTCACTGTCGCAGGTGTAGTGGCATCGTTGGCAACCTTTTCAAAAATAACATCTTGCGGACGCAAAAATACTTGTGGGTGTGGCGTATCAAACCGGCTACTTTCAAAAATCTTCGAGGTGCTAGGTAATATGTTCACAGGGCCGATGAAGCTCATTACAAATGCGGTGGCAGGATTATCGTAAATTTCTGCTGGTGTCCCCACCTGTTCGATACGCCCTTTATTCATGACCACAACTTCATCGGACACTTCCATTGCTTCCTCTTGGTCATGGGTGACGAAAACCGTGGTAACATGAACTTCATCATGGAGGCGGCGTAACCATGCCCGTAAGTCTTTGCGGACTTTCGCATCAAGTGCGCCGAAGGGTTCATCTAGCAGTAATACATCAGGTTCTACTGCCAGTGCCCTTGCTAATGCTACCCGTTGTCTTTGACCACCAGAAAGTTGTGATGGATAGCGATCGCCTAGTCCAGTCAACTGCACCAATTCCAGTAACTGTTCTACCCGCCCCTTAATCTTCTTTGGCTGTGCCTTACGAATTTCTAAGCCAAAAGCAATATTCTGCCTGACGGTCAAATGTTTGAATAGGGCATAGTGCTGAAATACAAACCCAATATTCCGCTGTTGCACGCTTTGGTATGTTGCGTCCTTACCGGTAAGCAGGATTTTGCCGCTATCTGGCATTTCTAAACCTGAAATTAACCGTAGTAGCGTAGATTTACCTGATCCCGATGGCCCAAGCAACGCAACTAGCGAACCACTTTTAATTTCCAGGCTGACCTGATCAACTGCCTTGAAACTCCCGAATTGTTTGGAGACATTTTCAACTACTATGCCCACTGCTGCTGTACCTCTGCAACTAAATCTACAGATCCTTGGTAGGATTACTGTGTCTTACATATACCATACATAATTATTTATGGATGAACAAGATTTAGCTACCGCAACTGCCGCAATCGAGGAAGCTACAGTCAGCACCACTGCAATCTAGGGAACTGCAATCAGCACCACCACAATCAGGAGTTATGCTAACTAGATCCGCACAATCACAACAGTCAGTATTGCTGCTACTAATAAATGAGGATTTTTGAGCAACTTTATCAGATGTTTGTTGTCGTTGTTGCGTGTTTGCTTCCTCCTCTGTGGATTCTTCTGAGTTATCGGTTTGCGTAGACGCGTAGCGGTGAGGGAGTCGCAGTCTTCTGCCAAGGGGAGACACTAAGAGCGATGGCGGTTCCCGTCGATTGCGATAGCGCAGCGTTAGCGACGTTAGGAGCGTCACTCCCGAACCCGTTGGCGCAGCCTCTCCAAGAGTTGGGCTTGCCGCAAGGCATCGCAAAATTTGGTTAGCTTGCTTGCAAGCTTGAAATCTTTCACGGGAATTAACAAAAGCTGCTTTTAACCCTTCCTTAGCAACTACCCACTTGATGTAGCCAGAGCAAGATTCGCCGCCATATAGTATTCTGTATGCACAAGCAAAACCTTTGTGTGGCGAAATGTGCTTTTGATATCCAGTAATTGCGGCGGCACTAACTTGTCTAGTAAAAGAATCGAACAAGGAAATCTGCATATTTGGGAATTGGGGACTGGGAATAGGCAATATTCTTCATTCTTCCCAATACCTACTCCCTACTCCCCATCTCGCTTTTCGTATCGAAACATTAAGGAATATTGCATTTCAACAGAAACCTGAAGGGAAAGCGTCAAATCAGCCGAAAGACCGTGATAGTATGCTCTCGGTAAATGTGAAGATTTGGGAGAAAGACCTTTGACACTACGGGTTGCTGTTATTGGGTCAGGCCCTGCTGGTTCATCTGCCGCAGAAACGCTGGCAGCCTCTGGGATTGAAACCTACCTGTTTGAGCGGAAGCTAGACAATGCAAAGCCTTGTGGGGGTGCAATTCCCCTATGTATGGTAAGTGAGTTTGATCTACCACCAGAGATTATCGATCGCCGGGTACGGAAGATGAAAATGATTTCACCTTCCAATCGTGAGGTTGATATCAATCTGGTAAATGAAGATGAATATATAGGAATGTGCCGCCGGGAAGTGCTAGATGGCTTTTTGCGCGATCGCGCGGCAAAAGTAGGTGCAAATTTAATTAATGCCACTGTTCATAAACTCGATATACCAGGAAACAATACTGACCCTTATACCATCCATTACATTGACCATACAGAAGGTATATCACAGGGTATTGCTAAAACCCTGAAAGTGGATCTAATTATTGGGGCGGATGGGGCTAATTCTCGCGTTGCCAAAGAAATGGACGCTGGGGATTATAATTATGCGATCGCTTTCCAAGAGCGGATTCGCTTACCCGAAGACAAAATGGCCTACTATAACGACCTCGCCGAAATGTATGTCGGTGATGACGTTTCTACTGATTTCTACGCTTGGGTTTTCCCCAAATATGACCACGTAGCTGTCGGTACTGGTACAATGCACATCAATAAAGCCAGCATCAAACAGTTACAAGCTGGTATCCGTGCCCGTGCTTCCGAGAAACTGGCAGGCGGTAAAATCATCAAAGTCGAAGCCCACCCCATTCCTGAACATCCCCGTCCCCGTCGTGTTGTCGGTCGCATCGCTTTGGTGGGAGATGCTGCTGGTTACGTTACCAAGTCCTCTGGTGAAGGTATTTATTTTGCCGCTAAATCTGGGCGGATGTGTGCTGAAACCATTGTAGAAGCATCTAACAGTGGTAGCCGTATTCCTACGGAAGATGACCTCAAGGTTTATCTGAAGCGTTGGGATAAAAGATACGGACTTACTTACAAGGTGCTGGACATTCTGCAAAGCGTGTTCTATCGTTCTAACGCTACCCGCGAGGCGTTTGTGGAAATGTGCGATGACCTCGATGTGCAGCGATTGACATTCGATAGCTATCTATATAAGACGGTTGTCCCAGCTAATCCCATCACCCAACTGAAAATTACTGCCAAAACCATTGGTAGCCTAATTCGGGGTAATGCCCTTGCACCTTAACTGAGTGTGGAATATTGGGACTTCCAACAAATAAATTACCCAATTTTGCGGGGCGGGCATCCTGCCCGTCCATCAATCAAGGCGGGCGAGATGTTCTGACGCGCCGACTTACTTACAACTTGAGCAGCCTGATCTTTGCCCAGTGCCTGCAAACTTTCCTGCAAGCCAAATAGAGAACGCCCATTATGGGGATACTTTTTTAGATCAGCACGAAAGACTTTCTCGGCCTCTCTATAGTCGCCCTTAGCTAAAAGCACAGCGCCCAAAGATTCCCGCGTCGGAAAATACCAGTCTGGTGGTTCCACGTAATCGAGAGTATCTTCTGCGATTACTGCTTTTTCTAGCAATTGAATGGCAGATTCATAATCATGCTTTTCTTTAGCAATTTTGGCGTCTAGAACTTTTGAGGCAATGTCTAAAATGCGACTGGCAGGACTGAATCCAATGGTTGCTTCAGTGGAAATTACCTGTTTGGCGGCCAGTAATGCCCGACTTTCGCTTGCTGCATCTTCAAGTTTGGCTGTGGCTGCGATCGCCATGCCGCGAGTAAAATGCCAAAGTGCTGTGGTAGTGGGCAATTTCGCATCGGGGGCAGGAGTTTTTAAGATGGCATCCCAGTCACTAAAGCGTGTCTGAATCAGCATTTTGCTGCCCAGAAATCCCTCAAGCATTGGTGTATACGGGTCAATCGCAGTGGCATTTGCAACTAATTTATCTGCGGCTTGGAGAGCATCTTCATATCTTCCTGCCATACTGCTGGCCACCATGAGAAAATATACGTTGTGGTTGTAGTACATCATGGGGTAAGTGCCCTGGACTTGATATTTTTTGATGTAAATATCATCTTGAGCGATCGCCTGCTCATTTGCCCGCATGTTCCAGCTTTTTTTCATCTATTCGTATTATCATGTCATCTTCTTCTCCATATCCATCTGGATATTCATCTGGTATAAGTTTATATAAACCCAACTCACAACACTCTGCAATTACAGATATCATACTGATGAGATTTTTATATGTTCTTACTGAATCTTCAAGACAACCAACATCCCAAAGATAAACCGGAGATGGATCGAGATCGCCAATTACATAAAGCATTCTTTTATTTTCATATGCAGCAAGAGGAAACCATTTTCGCTTCCAATAATCATCATCATAGTTAGTAGCTTCTCCTATACTTTTGTAAATATAAACTGAATCTTGCAAGGAACAAAAAGAACAAATGACATCGGCTCTTAATTGCTCAGGAAACAAAAAATAGAGTGGTAGATAGCCATTGTTATAACCAAGCTCGGCGGTTCCATTGCGCCATTGATAAAGTTCATATACTTCTTCAGATAACTTGAATGGTAAATCCTTAGTAATTTCGTCAATTTGCTGGCGAGTTAAACCTGGATTGTAACAATCAAAAAATTCAACATTGGTAGATTTTAACCAATTCAAAATATATTGAAGTTCATCCGTAAGTTCAGACATTTGACTAACCTCATTTAGTGATTAAAGACGAAAGTATTTTCAACTATAGCGGTTCTCGCTTGAGTGAGGTACAAGAACCCCACCCCCAACACCCTAAGAGCAAGCAAGGAGGGGACTATGATGTACCTCATCTGATTAGGAAACGCTATAAGTCAAGTTGCGGTTTATCATCATCGCTATCTACCTGAAGTTATAAATGATTTTGTCTCAAGATAGAACAATAGAATGATACCTTTCCCTCTTTTGGATATTACTTGAATTCTCAAAGATGAATTTAACCTTTAAATAACTATATACAACGGACACAAATATTTGTCATAAAAACATCGTCAGATAGAAGAATTTAAAGTTGTCTAAAAGTAATCTATAGATATTGCAGCGCTTTTCGAGCAAGCAACAAGTAATCACTAATTAACATACTTTAGGAACAAAGAATATGAGTATCGAAGATAAAGCCAAAGCTTTTGCTAAAAACGTTGAAGGTAAAGTACAAGAGGCGGTTGGCGAAGTAACTGGCGATCCTAAAGATAAAGCTGAAGGTAAAGCTAAACAAGCTGAAGCCCAAGTCCGCCATACTGCTGAAAATATCAAAGATGAAGTCAAAAAGACTTTAGAATAGTACAAGCGAAAATTTCCCTACCTTTAATAAGTTGCTCAAGTAGGGGCAGGGCTATTTCGTTATAGACAGAAACCGCCCAGAACTGAAGTTCAACTGCTCATAGCTAAAGTCCGTTAAAACGGACTATAACCTTTTCTTAGTCGTCTTTAGACGAATGAGTGATATTAGACTCAGAATTCATTCTGAGGCGGAGTAGATGAGAATAAAATAGCCCTGCAAGTAGGGGCAATTGATGAATTGCCCCTAGTTGTGTGGTTAATTGAGATTGTAGCTGGATTTACACCATGCTGTACTAGGTGGAAATTTATTTAGGAAGAAGGTTGAGTAAATAATTATTTACTCAACCTTCTTTCTTTATTAAATCTGTGTTTTGTCTGCCTACTTTTAGTTTTCACCAGCGACAGGTAGACGTATAGTGAATTTACTACCCTGCCCTGGTTCAGACGTCACATCGATTGTGCCTTGATGTGCTTCGATAATGCAGCGAGATAGATATAGTCCTAAACCACTACCAGAACGTTGGTGTTTCCCTTGACGAAATCGCTGGAATAATATTGCCTGATCTGGTTTAGAAATTCCTGGCCCTGTATCTTGGATATCAATATTCACAGCTACCGGAGTAAGATAACAGTGAATATCTACAGAACCTTTGTCTGTAAATTTGATGGCATTGCCGATGATATTTGTCAAAACTCGCCGCAGTTCTACGCGATCGCCCATGATGGTGCTTGCAGTTTCACCTTTATCAATGTTTACAGCTAATCCTTTTTCTTCAGCTAAGGGAGTTAATTCTTGGGAAACTTCACTAACTAATTCCTGAATATTGCAGGGAGAAATTTTTAAGGTTTTACAGCCCGCTTCATGGCGATAAACTTCTAGCAAGGTATTTACCATTTCCAGCAGGTCTTGATTACTGCCAATCATGGTATCAATTATTTCTTGCAATTGTGGCGAAACTTCGCAAAACCTACCTTCCAGTAATAATTTTAATACGCGGTTCGAGGCTACCAATGGTATGCGTAAATCGTGAGTAAAACGGGAGACAAAATCTGCCCGGAGGTTAGCCATCTGATCTCGTTCGTCGATACTATGTTTGAGGCGCAGGAGCGATCGCACTCGTGCATGTAGTTCATCAGGATCGAATGGTTTACGAATGAAGTCATCTGCACCCGCGTCGAGTCCTTCAACAACGCTAGACTCATAGTGAGCCGTGAGCAGCAGAATCGGAATAAATGGCAACGCCTGATTCTGTCGGATGCGTCGAGTAAATTCATAGCCATCTATCTCCGGCATCATCACATCTAAGAGAATTAAGTCTGGCGGTGACTCCTCAACCATAGCCAGAGCAATTTTGCTATCTTCCACCAAGCTAATTTCATAGTCCTCATCTTCTAGGACTGCTTCTAAGACCAGTAAATTGTCAAAAACATCATCGACAACGAGAATTTTATCTTTTTTGACAGTTTTAGTTAAAGACATGGCTAAATAAAAAAAAGAAGTGCTTGGCTATCCCTAGCAAATCTAGTAATAGCTTACTTCACCAGTGCTGAGATTATTAAAGATTCACATTTTCCTTTAAAGTTTCCTAAATTAAATATCCTACATTAACAGTATTTATACTGATAATATTTTGTTAAATATGAATTAATACTTATAGCTATCTTTAGGTAAATAGACCATCCTGTAGGGGCACAGCAATACTCATTGGTGTCAACTTAAGGTAAAAGCCATTCTAGAACCAGCTTTTAGAGATTGTCTCGTTCCCAGTCTCAGACTGGGAATGCCTAATAGGAGGGCTGCCGCCTCCCTTACTCGCGGCAGAGCCGCCTTTTGATTTGCATTTCCAGCCAGAGGCTAGAAACGAGGTTTTAAAGGAGTTTGAGCTTAAGTTGACACCAATGAGCAATGCTGTGGCCCTACGACAGATGTGGTTCAAATAAATATTGAGATGGCAAATGAAAAATTGTTTACCATAAAACATCTATCATCAGGTTAATGTATAAAAATATTATTTGATTGAATGATATTGTGATATCGAAACTCTTGCCTGAGAAAAACTTACGAGATAAGGTTATTTATGTCTAATGGTAGATGAAGTTCAGGGAGCAATAGCAACTGCATTGCTTTTTGTATAAGATCCCCATAGAAGAACGAGATTATTTTAATCTGTACTTTAGATAGATAACAGTAAAGTTAAGCAAATATGAGTGAAATCAAGATCCTCGTGATTGAAGATCACAATCTTACAAGAATCGGTTTACGGTCTGCCTTACAAACCCAGCCAGAGTTAAAGATTGTTGGTGAAGCAGCCAATGCAGCCGACGGTATCAAGCTTCTGAAAACTCTTAAGCCGGATGTTGCTACTATTGACATTGGTTTGCCTGACATGGATGGTATTGAGCTAACACGCACATTTAGGCAATATCAAGCAGAGAATGAAGATTATACAACAAAGCTGCTAATTTTAACGATGCAGAATAGTGAACAGGCAGTTTTAGCAGCATTTGCAGCAGGTGCAGATTCTTATTGCATGAAGGATATCGAAACTGAGAAACTAGTAGAGGCTGTGCGAACGACCTATGCAGGTAGCTCATGGATCGATCCAGCGATCGCAGACCTTGTACTACAACAAATACGTCAAGATTTCCCCGATGGCAGCAGAGGGGCAGCTGGAAAAAGAGTCTTGATTGAAGGTATTGACCCAGATGTTGAGAAAAGTATAGTCAGCTATCCTTTAACTCATAGGGAGATGGATGTTTTAGAGTTGATTGTCGCTGGGTGTGACAACGCAGAAATTGCTAAAAGGCTCTATCTAACAGTCGGTACTGTCAAAACTCATGTTCGAGGTATTCTCAATAAACTCTGTGTTGCTGACCGTACACAGGCTGCTGTCCGTGCTTTGCGTGCTGGATTAGTACCATGAGCAAGTAAGTAGCCATGATGAACTGCGTACACAAGAACACTTAACAATCCAAAATTCAAAATTCTTGCATAAAGGGACTGAGAAGAAATAAATTATCCATCTTGTGGGGTGGGCAGCGTTCGACTGAGCGCTCACGCCGAAGTCCTGCCCGCCCTGAATATGGGACGGGTGATGACACTCATCCCACAAGAAAATTTGGGATGTACGAGAAAAATTTTTCTTCCCCATTCAATTGTTTTTCGGTCAAAGCGGTTACTAAGACAAAACTTTATGAATAAATTGTTACAAAATTTAGTAGAATGACATCATTCACAAATAAGTATTTTTTATCATATACATGATAGCGGATCAATTTCCCTGGCTTACCGCGATCGTCTTACTGCCACTCATTGCGGCCTTCCTCATCCCTGTGCTGCCTGATAAAGATGGCAAACGTGTGCGGTGGTATGCACTGGGTGTAGGTATCGCAGACTTTGCCTTGATGTGCTACGCCTTTTGGAAGCATTACGATGCCAGCAGTGCTAGTTTTCAACTCGTGGAGAATTATGCCTGGGTGCCTCAGTTAGGTTTCAACTGGGCGGTATCAGTTGATGGACTTTCAGTGCCACTTGTGCTTCTAGCAGGATTTGTCACCACACTCTCGATATTTTCGGCTTGGCAAGTTGATCACCGACCCCGCCTCTTCTATTTCTTGATGCTGGTGTTGTATTCCGCACAGGTAGGGGTGTTTGTTGCCAAAGACCTGCTGCTATTTTTCATTATGTGGGAAGTCGAACTGATTCCCGTCTACCTATTAGTCTGCATTTGGGGTGGGCAAAGGCGTCGTTATGCGGCTACGAAATTTTTGTTGTATACCGCAGCCGCTTCTATATTTATTTTGGTGGCAGCCTTGGCAATGGGGCTATATGGCGGCGGTAATATGACATTTGATATAACCGCCCTCGCCAAGAAGGAATATCCCCTTGGTCTACAGCTGCTGCTTTATGCAGGGTTGTTGATTGCATTTGGTGTCAAACTTGCGGTTTTCCCGATGCATACCTGGTTGCCTGATGCCCACGGCGAAGCATCCTCTCCTGTATCGATGATTTTGGCTGGTGTATTGCTGAAGATGGGCGGATATGGATTGATTCGCCTGAATCTTGAACTACTTCCCGATGCACACATTTACTTTGCGCCGGTTCTAGCTATTCTGGGTGTTGTCAACATTATCTATGGTGCATTGAATTCCTTTGCTCAGACCAATATGAAGCGGCGTTTGGCTTATTCGTCGATTTCTCACATGGGATTTGTATTGCTTGGGATTGCATCGTTCACTGATTTAGGAATCAACGGCGCGATGTTGCAGATGATTTCACATGGGTTGATTGCATCGGTGCTGTTCTTCTTAGCAGGCGTTACTTACGATCGCACCCACACAATGGTAATGAAAGATATGGGCGGTATTGGTCAAGCCATGCCCAAAGTCTTTGCCCTGTTTACAATCGCAGCAATGGCATCCCTAGCACTGCCCGGTATGAGCGGCTTTCCTGGCGAACTCTCGGTATTCGTTGGTTTGACAAGCAGTGACGTTTACAGTTCGACCTTCTGCACCGTAACTGTTTTTCTCGCCGCAGTTGGAGTCATCCTCACACCGATTTATCTACTTTCCATGCTGCGAGAGGTATTTTATGGTGACGGTGCAGCACTCATCTGCGACATTAATAATGCCGGCTTGGAAAATCAAGAAGATGACGGAACAGTTTGTTTTGGTACAGACTGCTTCGTGCCAGAAGATGCAGTCTACGACGATGCTAGACCGCGTGAGGTGTTTATCGCTGCCTGTTTTCTGCTGATGATTATTGGTATTGGTTTCTATCCCAAGATGGCGATGCAGATGTATGACGTGAAGACTGTCGCAGTCAATGCTAATCTTCGCCAATCTTATGCCATAGTTTCGCAAACAAATCCCCAGATTTATGCTAATGGATTCTTGGTTCCGCAAATTTCAGAGGTTGAGGTAGCGCCCGTTTTGGGAACTTTGAAGTAACTTGACATTGACATGTTTGTTTTCGGAGTAAGAAACCGATGGGAACGCAATCATATTGAACTAGCAGTCTCCCTAGCAGCTTCTCGCAGCCGCTCCACATCGCGCATCGGTGGTGAACCAAAGAGCCGCTTGTACTCCCGGTTGAAGTGCGAGGCATCGTCGTACCCCACTCGGTAGGCAGCACTGGTAGCGTCAAGGTTTTCCCCCAGCATCAGACGGCGAGCCTCCTGGAGCCGCAGTTGCTTCTGGAACTGCAAGGGACTCATTGCAGTGACAGACTTGAAGTGATGGTGAAAGCCCGAAACACTCATTCCCATTTCTCGTGCGATGTTTTCAATCCGAAGCGGCTCGTTAAAGTCTTTACGAAGTCGCTCGACGGCTCTGGCGATGTGGTAGGTGTAGCCGCCCAGAACTGCAATATGACGGAGCCGATTACCTTGCTCTCCCTTCAGGAGTCGGTAAATGATTTCCCGCTTAATCAGTGGTGCTAGAATATGAGCTTCAGCAGGGGAATCTAGAAGCCTGACGAGCCGCACCACAGCGTCCAACAGATTTGCATTCAACGAACTTACATCAATCGCTTTCACATCAGTAGGGCTGCGCGATGAGGGATACCCTGCCTCGACCATCACTGAGCCAACGAGGGTGGGGTCAAGATCGAGGCGAACGCTAAAGTACGGTTGCGCCTTGGACGCTTCCAGAATTTGGCTGACAATCGGCAGTTCGACCGTAGCAAGCAGATAATGCATCGGGTCGTACTGATAGCGATCGCTGCCCAGAAGGACTTCTTTGCTGCCCTGAGCGATCGCACAAAAGGCAGGGATAGAGACACTATGAAGGCATTCCGAAGGCGAGGAGGCGCGGTTGAAGTGCAATCCTTTCAGCGGCTCAATCGTCCCATCATGACGAATCGCCTGGGCAATCCGCTCAGTCAGTTCGTCTCTGTGGGCTTGCGCTCTGTCTGCCTCGCGCTTTGCCTGCGGATCGTTCATTAAATCGATATCGGACTTTTCACTCGTTTTGGCAGCGTTCATTTCTAAGTTTGCAGGATTGTACAACAATCTTAGACGATCGTCCTATTACTTGTTCTTCAGGATTCTTAGAATGAAGCTAAAGCGATGAAAAATGATTTCAGCTTCTTGTAAGCATTCTGGATTTTTATTCAAGAGAAAACTCAGTTTTGATTGGGCAAGAGACTTGCCTACTAGCCACCAAAATGGCATCAAGTGAAGGAACTAAGAAAATGGACATCAAAAGAAGTGGCTCACAGCCTTCCGCCAAAGGACCGGCTGAGTATTTTACCGGCACTGTCCGCGTTGACCCCCTGTTCGAGGCACACGATCCAGCACGCACGTCTGGTGCCAGTGTCACGTTCGAGCCTGGCGCTCGGACAGCATGGCATACCCACCCATTGGGACAAACCCTGATCGTGACGGCTGGCTGTGGCCTCGTACAACGCTGGGGCGGCTCGATCGAGCAAATTCGGCCGGGGGACGCGATCTGGATCTCGCCGGGTGAGAAGCATTGGCACGGTGCTACAGCAACCACGTCCATGACGCACATCGCCATTCAGGAATGGCTCGACGGCAAGCCCGTGGACTGGATGGAAAAGGTCAGCGACGAACAATATCGCCAGTGATCTCCGCATCCGGTGGTTAAAGACCTTGTTAGGTGAAAAATTGAAGGAGAAAAATAATGAGGACGAACGAGAATGGAAACTACACAGGAAAAGTTGCGTTTGTGACCGGAGCAGCGAACGGCATCGGTCGAGCTACAGCGCTGGCGTTTGCACGTGAAGGCGCTAATGTGGTGGTCGCTGACATTTCAGAACAGGGCAATCAAGAAACGGCCCGCAAGATCGAGGAAATCGGCGGACGAGTGCTTGTCGTCAGGTGCGACGTGACGCAAGCCGAAGACGTGAAGGCAGCTCTTTCCAAGACCATCGAGACCTTCGGGCGGTTGGACTTTGCTTTTAATAACGCTGGTGTGGAACAGAAGAATGCAGCAACAGCAGAAATTGAAGAGTCAGAGTGGGATCGGATCGTAGACACCGACCTGCGCGGCGTTTTTCTGTGCATGAAGTATGAAATCCCGCTGTTACTCAAGCAAGGCGGTGGCGCGATCGTGAACACATCATCGGGTGCTGGCGTCATAGGCATCAAGGGCGGAGCCGCATACACCGCCGCAAAACACGGCGTGATCGGACTCACCAAGTCGGCGGCTCTCGACTACGCCTCACAGAAAATCCGCGTCAACGCTGTTGCCCCCGGTTACATTGACACACCGATGATGGATCGCTTCACTGGCGGCACTTCTGAAGGACGCGAACAGGTAATAGCGGAGGAGCCGGTCGGACGGATGGGACAGCCCGAAGAAATCGCTAATGCCGTCGTCTGGCTGTGTTCGGACGCGGCTGCCTTCGTCGTCGGACACGCCCTGGTCATCGATGGCGGTCAAACGGTGTAGTGATGTTCAGGACAGTCGCCTTCGCCATGAGCCAGCCGGAGGATGTGGACGTCAACGAGATTCTGTTCCGGACTACGCGCCAGGCGCTGTAAGCTCCCCCCGGCTTAGTACAGTTCCAGAAGCAAACAAATTAGGAGCATCAATTTATGTACAACACGAAAGCTTATTCCGCAACCAGTGCAACATCACCTCTGTCCTCTACCAAGATCAAGCGTCGCGATCCAACTGAACACGACGTGCAGATTGAAATCCTCTTCTGCGGCATCTGCCACTCCGACCTCCATTCGGTGCGTAACGAGTGGAGCAGTATCATGTCCACCGTCTACCCAATTGTACCAGGTCATGAGATCGTGGGCCGCGTCACCAAGGTTGGCTCGGCAGTTACGAAGTACAAGCCAGGCGACCTCGCCGCGGTCGGTTGCCTGGTCGATTCAGATGGTACCTGCCCGAACTGCAAAGCTGGGCTTGAGAATTTCTGCCCGAACCAGATCCTCACTTTCGGCTCCCCGGACAAGCACCTTGGAGGTGTCACCTATGGGGGCTACTCCGATAGCGTCGTCGTCGATGAACGCTTCGTTTTGCGCGTTCCCTCCAACCTCGATCTCGCTGGAGCCGCGCCGCTCCTCTGTGCTGGGATTACAACCTATTCGCCCCTGCGCCACTGGGGTGTCACCAAGGGCAAGAAAGTTGGTGTGGTCGGTCTTGGCGGACTGGGACACATGGGCGTGAAGTTCGCCCGTGCGTTCGGTGCCCACGTCGTCGTCTTCACCACCTCGCCTAACAAGAAGGAAGACGCGCTCCGCCTTGGTGCTGATGAAGTTGTCGTCTCCCGCAACACCGATGAAATGGAGAAGCACGCTGGCAGCTTCGATTTCATCCTCGACACCGTCTCCGCCAAGCACGACATCAACGCCTATCTCAACCTGCTGCGCCGCGACGGCAACATCACCCTGGTCGGCGCACCTGAGAAACCCCTGGACATCTCGGCATTCAGCCTGATCATGGGTCGCCGCAGTCTCTCCGGCTCTAACATCGGCGGCATCGCCGAAACTCAGGAGATGCTCGACTTTTGCGGCAAGCACAACATCACCGCCGATGTCGAAGTCATCCCCATCCAGAAGGTCAACGAAGCCTACGAGCGACTGCTCAAGTCCGATGTGAAATACCGCTTCTGTATTGATATGGCATCCCTTAAATCTGCATAACCGAGGTGGAACCTCGAAGGAGTAACAATGCAAAAGCGCAAACTTGGAAACAGTAATCTGGAAGAGTTGGAAAAGCGAACGGGATTATAGACGGAATCGCCGGCCACAGAACTGTGACTCAAAGAAGGAGGTGCGGATGACAAATACACCGCAGAAGGACGGAACTCAATCCTCTGTGAGGATAAGTGAAGCGGCACATAAAAACCATGAGGAACTTTTTCCAAACCACAAATCGACCCTGAAAGAAACCGACCCTGAACTGATCGAAGTCTTTGACAACTTCGCCTTTGACGAAGTAATTGCTCTCAGTAAGCTGGATACAAAGACAAGGGTCATGCTGATTCTGGCATCTATCATCGGCAGCCAAGCAGTAAGCGAATACAGGGTTATGGTGGATGCTGCGATCAATGTCGGAGTAACGCCGATTGAAATCAAGGAGATTCTGTATCAGTCGATACCCTACGTGGGTATGGCGAAAGCATTTGACTTCGTTCATGCCACTAATGAAGTGATGTCCAGCAGGGGCATTCAATTACCTTTAGAAGGGCAATCGACCACCAGCCCGGAAACACGCTACGACAAAGGGCTGGCAATACAGAAAGCTGTGTTCGGCGAGACGATCGATCAAATGTATGAGCGATCGCCCAAAGACCAACTACACATTCAAAGGTTTCTGTCTGCCAATTGCTTTGGCGATTATTACACCCGCAATGGCGTAGATATAAGACTCAGGGAGCTGATCACACTGTCTATCCTCATTGCTCTGGGCGGGGTTGAATCACAGATAAAGGGGCACGTTCAAGGCAACCTGAATGTCGGAAACGGCAAAGACATCCTGCTGGATCTAATTACACAATTGTTGCCCTGGGTGGGATATCCCCGAACACTGAATGCGTTGAAATGCCTTCAGGAAGTGGCGACGGAGTAATGGCGATGATAATGAGCCATGAACAATACAGGGCTTGATTAAGTCCAAGTAAAAGGAAAATAATTATGAGCAAAGTCTGGTTGATCACAGGCGCTGGTAGCGGTATTGGCACCGGAACCGCCAAAGCGGCATTGCAGTCCGGTGACCGTGTAGTTGCGACTGGCCGAAACCTCGACAAAGTGCGTAATGCCTTACGCGATGTTGCAAGCGATAATCTTGCATTTGTCCAGTTGGACGTTTCCGACGAGGTACAGGCGAAAACAGCCGTCGAGGAGGCGGTGAAGCGGTTCGGTCGCATCGACGTTTTGGTTAACAATGCGGGCTACAGCCTGCTTGGTAATTTTGAAGAGATGACCACAGCCGAGATCGAACGCCAGTTCGCGACGAACTTCTATGGTGTGGTGTACGTCATGCGTGCCGTGCTGCCGGTTATGCGTCAGCAGCGGTCGGGCCACATCATCAACATCAGCTCCGTTGCTGGTGTTGTCGGGTTTAAGCACTGTGCTGCCTACGCCGCATCGAAGTTCGCGGTCGAGGGCATCTCGCTGTCGGTCGCGGTCGAGGTCGAGGGGTTCGGCATCAAGATGACGCTCGTCGAACCTGGCTTCTTCCGCACGGATCTTCTGGACGACCAGAATGTCAGATGGCCCAGCAACGCCATTGAAGACTATACCGCCGAGGGCAACGTCCAGGAAACGTGGTCGGCCTACAACGGCACGCAGCAGGGGGACCCGGCAAAGTTGGGTAATGCTCTGGTCAAAATCGCCGGGATGGAGAATCCGCCGAAGCTGTTCGTTGCCGGAAGTGACGCCCTTGCGACGATCGCGCCGGCTGTCGAGGAACGGTTGCAGGCGACGCGCGCCAATGAAGAGCTATCGAAATCAACAGACGGTTCGTTCTAGCGATCGCGCAAGAAGTATCATCATCAAATCCACGGCCATGATGCACATCGCCATTCAGGAACAGCTCGCCGGCAAGACCGTGGACTAAATGGAACAGGTCAGCGACGAACAATACCAGACCTGATCTTGGAGTAGACAGTTCCGACCTTTAATTCACCTTTAATTCAAAGACAGGAGTTCAAAAAATGCAGAAGCGCAAACTTGGAAACAGTAATCTGGAAGTCTCGGCTATCGGGCTGGGCTGTATGGGAATGAGCTTTTCTTATGGCCCGCCCAAAGACACGCAGGAGATGATCGCTCTTCTGGGGGCCGCCGTCGAACGCGGCATTACATTCTTTGATACTGCCGAAGTCTACGGCCCGTTCACCAACGAAGAGCTTGTGGGCGAAGCCCTCGCTCCCTTTCGCGGGCAAGTGGCGATCGCCACCAAATTCGGGTTCGACATTAGTCCTAATTCCGATTCGCGCGGGACGCCAGGTTCACATGGACTGAATAGCCGACCAGAGCACATCAAGCAGGCTGTAGAAGCCTCGCTTAAGCGCCTCAAGGTCGAGACAATCGACTTACTTTATCAGCACCGGGTTGACCCGAATGTGCCGATCGAAGACGTGGCAGGAGCGGTGAAGGAACTGATTCAGGCAGGTAAGGTGAAGCACTTTGGACTCTCTGAAGCAGGAGTGCAAACGATCCGTCGCGCCCATGCGGTTCAGCCGGTCACTGCTCTCCAGAGCGAATACTCGTTGTGGTGGAGAAAGCCTGAAGCGGAAGTGATACCGACCCTGGAGGAACTCGGAATCGGCTTTGTCCCGTATAGTCCACTGGGCAAAGGCTTTCTCACGGGCAAGATCGACGAAACCGCGACCTTCGACAGCTCCGACTTCCGCAGCACACTGCCGCGCTTCACGCCGGAGGCACTCAAGGTGAATCAAGCCCTGATTAATTTGCTTGGCAGCATCGCAGAACAGAAGCAGGCGACACCTGCTCAGATTGCGATCGCCTGGCTGCTGGCCCAGAAGCCGTGGATTGTTCCGATCCCAGGCACCACGAAGTTGCATCGCTTGGACGAAAACATCGGGGCAGTCTCAGTCGAACTCACGCCCGACGATCTGCGTGACATCGATGACGCCGCCTCCAAGATCACGGTGCAAGGGGCTAGATACCCCGAAAAGCTGGAGCAAATGACCGGTCGTTGAGCGGCAAAAAATCTGTTCTCTGGTTGCATTCCGTAGCTCACTAAGCAAGGCAACACGTGCAAGACAGATAGCTGACAGCGATAGACGAAGGAGAAACGAGATCCTGTTCCGACCCACGAGCCAGGCGCTGTAAGCTCCCCTGGCTTCGTACAGTTCCAGGGGCGGCTCGTGCAGCAAGAAAGTTCTACCGGAGCCATACGGCTGGTGGCTGAGTCGGTAAGGGTAAAAAGCAAAGGCTGATTAGTTACACCATACTGGTTGTAACTAATCAGCCTTAACGCTCAAAATTTTTCCGTTGCTAAAACTAAGCCGTAGAAGGTTGTTTTTTACCATCTCTGACAAATAATCCGCTCTGGTCATTCCCAAGCATTTAGCCTAATTCATGAGCAAATCAACCCTTTACATGGGATGCTGGTTGATGATTAGTGAGTTTTGCCAATGTCTGTTGTTTCTGCTATCACTGTTACCGTTCCCGCCACAACTGCGAATTTGGGGCCTGGTTTTGATTGCATCGGTGCAGCTTTAAAGCTGTACAACCAGTTCAAGTTCACTCGCCTAGAAGAGGGTGGGCTAACTATTCATGTCACTGGTACCGAAGCGGAACGAGTCCAAACTGATGAGAGTAATCTCCTCTACCAAGCGTTTTTCAAGTTCTATCAACATATAGAGCAGACACCGCCGACTGTAAAAATAGAGATTAAGTTAGGTGTTCCGTTGGCGAGGGGTTTGGGTAGTTCGGCGACAGCAATTGTTGGTGGGTTGGTTGCTGCTAATCAACTTGAGGGTGTGCCTCTCTCTCAGTCGCAGGTAATGGAGTTAGCGATCGCAATGGAAGGACATCCTGATAATGTAGTTCCAGCCTTGTTGGGAGGATGTCGTCTCGCTGTTACCAGTGGCGCAGGTTGGGAAATTTGTGATGTTCCCTGGCATCAAGATGTTGTACCAGTTGTGGCTATTCCTGATTTTGAACTTTCCACTTCAAAGGCGCGGGGTGTTCTCCCAACTGAAGTAAGTCGCGCCGATGCGATTTTCAATACCGCACATTTGGGGTTATTGTTGCGCGGCTTGGAAACTGCTAACGGACAATGGTTAAAGACAGCTTTGCAAGATAAATTGCATCAGCCTTATCGCAAAGCTTTGATTCCTGGTTATGATGCTCTCAACATCGCGGCTGTTAGTGCTGGTGCTTATGGTATGGTGATTAGTGGTGCGGGGCCGACACTGTTAGCTTTGGCGGATAAGTTACACTCAGAGGCTGTGGAGGCGGCGATGTTAGCTGCTTGGCAAGAAGAAGGAATTACAGCCGAGGTGCGATCGCTTTCTCTCGATACCCAAGGCGCAAAAAGCTTTTAAAAAATTAGATTACTATTTTACTCAGCACTTAAAACTCGATTTATGGAGCAAATTCAGGCTGAAATGGCGGCGCTTAACTCTCAAATTCAGATTCTACTAGAAGAACGCGCTGCACTCACTATTAATAATGTAATTTCTGGCGAGAATGATTCACCCCAGGCAATGGTTGAAGCGTACCGCCGTCAAGCCAGAGAAAATGCCCAATTATCAGTTGAACTCCAGGGCATAGATGCAGCGATCGCAGCCTTGGAAGGCCAGATAAAACAAAAACAAGGTAAGCTAGTGCGATCGCAAGTTGAATCAAAACAACTTATCCAACAGCAGCAGCTAGAGTCAGCGAAAGAAGTGGCACAGGTTCATGCTCAACGCATTAATCAACTGGCGGGTGAACTGGCGACAGAAGTCCGTTTTCTTAAGGCTTGTGCCAATCAACTGAGTCCAATGTATTGGCAGATTTATTACAAGCCCTTCATTACTGGGTTCAAAACAATCTCCGTTCCCTATGTCCGCTCAGATGGGGAAGTTTGGACAATTGTCAACCGAATTGTTTAATGCCAGCATTTCTAAACTAGAAATACTTTACTAACATTGACTTTTTCAAGAACCATTTGATATGACAAGACAGTTACTAAAATCGTCCATATCAAGAGACTTGAACCTATGACGCAAGATTTTGCACTTTTAAAGCGGATATACAATGTTTTCGACCCATTTCGACCCTTACCTGCTGGCGATCCAAAATATGTAGATTGTCAGGCTGTGCGGGGAGATGGCGACATCCTTGTAGAAATAGGTAAAGAGATTTTGTTGTCAGATAGAATGACTTGTCAACTTTATGCAGGTCATCGCGGTGCAGGAAAGTCAACAGAATTGCTACGGTTGCGAAAATATTTAGATGAGGAAGGCTGCTTTGTGGTTTATTTTGCTGCCGATGAAGCAGATATTGAGCCAGAAGATGCCCAATATACAGATATTCTCTTAGCTTGTACACGACACTTATTAGAAGCGTTAAAAGATAATGCTTCTCCTGCCAGTTTGTTGAAATGGTTAAACAACCGCTGGCAAGATTTAAAAGATTTCGCACTGACTGAAGTATCCCTAGATAAATTAACCATAGAAGCGCAAATCTCCCAATTTGCCAAAATCACAGCAAATTTACGAGCCGAACCTAGCCAACGCCAAAAAATTCGTGAGCGAGTCAACCCCTATACAATAACTTTAATTGAAGCGTTAAATGATTTTATTAAAGATGCAAAAAATAACTTACCTTCAGGATATTCTCAACTAGTATTAATTGCTGATAACTTAGATCGGATAGTCCCTATTGCTCAAGAAGATGGACGTAGCAATCATGAGCAGATTTTTCTAGACCGCAGCGAACAACTCCAGGCTTTAGATTGCCATCTAGTTTACACAGTACCTATTTCTTTACTTTATTCTAATCGAGCAGTCGATATAGCAAATATCTATGGGAATGCTCCGGTATTGCCAATGATTATGGTGCAAACTCCTGAAAATGAAAGCTACCAAAAGGGAATAAATAAAGTTATGGAAGTCCTGCAAAAACGGCTGAGTTCTATAGATGCTAGTTTATCTATTGTGGATATGTTTGAGCAGAGTGAGGCATTAGAGCAACTATGCCTGATGAGTGGTGGTCATGTGCGGAATTTGTTATTATTAATGAAGGAAGCAATTAAATATACTAACGCCAACACGATTAGTAATAGAGCCTTACAACGGTCAATTAGCGAGTTGCGAAATACTTATAGAAATACCATCTTTGCTAATGAATGGGAGGCACTAGCTAAAGTATATCATTCTAAACAGATAGAAAATGAACCACTGTATCGCGGATTATTATTTAATCGTTGTATTTTGGAATATCGTTATTTGGATGAGCAGGGAAATAGCAAAGTTTGGTATGATATTCATCCTCTCATTAAAGGAATTAAAGAATTTCAAGACATTTACAATCTCTTATACCCATCCGAAGATAAGTAACGGTGTTATCAGCCGCTAATAGTTAGTGTTATCTGACTACGATTATGGTATTAAAACTGACGAATTGGGATAATGATTTTGCAGCTGAGGGAGACGAGGAATACCAAGCCTTAGTTCGTACTCTTAACTTCATAGAAGGTTTTGGCTTATTATTTGTCCGTTGTTCTCCAGCCGAAGGTGAGCGGATAATTACCAAAGTCAAGGAAGATATTAAGGATAAAAGTATAGAAGTTTTACGATTAGATAAATCTGTTAGCAATTTATACGAAATAATTGCTAAATTACATAACAAAGAAAGTATAAAAATTTTATTTATTACAGGATTACATTCTTCATTTTATGAATATGAAGAATGTAAAATATTGACTGGTTGGAATAGTAAGGATATTTATTCATATAGTTGGAAGGGTGTGCCACCTGTTTTAATTAACCTCAACCAACAGAGGGAAAGTTTCAGAGATAGCTTTAATATTTGTTTTGTGTTCTTGCTACCTCAATTTGCTATTAAGTATTTTATCCAACGCGCTCCTGACTTTTTTGATTGGCGTTCTGGAATGTTTGAATTTCCCATAGATGCAGAAACTCTAAAGCAAGAATCATCACGGATATTCCCAGTAGGAGACTATGAAAAATATACTACTTTAACAGCAGAAGAAAGGAATAAAGAAATAATAACAATTCAAGAACTAATTGCAGAAGACCATCAAACAGTTAGCTTCAAAAGTAAATTATTGTTTGATCTGGGAATTTTACATTTTATTGAGCAAGATTATAAAGAAGCCATTTACACTTATAATGAAGTCATAAAAATTAACAAAAGTTTTTGCGAAGCTTGGCATAATCGGGGTACTGCATTATCAATTTTAGGACGGCATGAAGAAGCGATTGCCTCCTATGAACAAGCACTAAAAATTCAGCCAAATTTCGGCGAAACCTGGAAGAATCGTGGCACTGTGTTATTAATTTCAGGACGGTATGAAGAAGCGATTGCCTCCTATGAGCAAGCACTGAAAATTCAACCTGATGATTACGAAATTTGGAATAATCGGGGCAATGCACTATTGAATTTAGGACAGTATGAAGAAGCGATTGCCTCCTATGAGCAAGCACTGAAAATTCAACCTGATGATTACGAAATTTGGAATAATCGGGGCAATGCACTATTGAATTTAGGACAGTATGAAGAAGCGATTGCCTCCTATGAGCAAGCACTGAAAATTCAACCTGATGATTACGAAATTTGGAATAATCGGGGCAATGCACTATTGAATTTAGGACAGTATGAAGAAGCGATTGCCTCCTATGAGCAAGCACTGAAAATTCAACCTGATGATTACGAAATTTGGAATAATCGGGGCAATGCACTATTGAATTTAGGACAGTATGAAGAAGCGATTGCCTCCTATGAGCAAGCACTGAAAATTCAACCTGATGATTACGAAATTTGGAATAATCGGGGCAATACACTGTTTAATTTAGAACAGTATGAAGAAGCTATTGCTTCCTATGACAAAGCACTGAAAATTCAACCTGATAAATACGAAATTTGGAACAATAGGGGCATTGCACTGTTAAATTTAGGACGCTATCAAGAAGCGGTCGCATCCTATGACAAAGCGCTAAAAATTCAACCTGATAATTACAAAGCTTGGAACAATAGGGGCAATGCGCTGTTTAGTTTAGGACAGTATGAAGAAGCTATTGCCTCCTATGACCAAGCGCTGAAAATTCAACCTGATAAATACGAAGCTTGGAATAATCGGGGCAATGCGCTAGGAAATTTAGGACGCTATCAAGAAGCGGTCGCATCCTTCGACCAAGCGCTAAAAATTCAACCTGATAATTACGAAGCTTGGGACAATCGGGGCATTGCACTGTTTAATTTAGAACAATATGAAGAAGCGCTTGCCTCGTATGACCAAGCATTGAAATTTAAACCTGATTACGAACAAGCTTGGTATGACCGGGGAAATGTTCTTTACAACTTAGGATGTTATGAAAAAGCTATAGAGTGTTTTGATAAAGTACAGAAAATTAAACCCGATAGCCACTTGGCATGGAATAATAAAGGCTATTTACTGCTTAAAAAATATTCTAATGACGGAAGAATAGCTATTTACGATAAAGCCTTAGAGATTGGTCTGAGCTTACCCAATTTTCATAATCAACATTTTTATGAAGAAGACTTTAAACTTTGTGAAGAAGCTCTTAGCAACTTCAATAAAGCGCTTGAAATTAAGTCGGATTTTGAACTAAGTTGTGCAAATAAAGGTTGTGCATTGTATTACTTGGGTTGTTATGAAGAGGCGCTTGCTAGTTGTAACAAAGCTCTTGAATTTAAACCTAATGACTATATAGCTTGCTTTAATAAAAGCTTTGTTCTTATAAAATTAAGGCGTTATAAAGAAGCTATTACTAGCTTAAATAAAGGTTTAAAAATTCAACCTGACAATCATATTGCTTGGTATAATAAAGCTCGATCTTATGCACTAATAGGTAATAGTAGACGAGCAATAAAAAATTTAAAAATTGCAATCAAGTTAAATTTTGAAGAAAGTCGAAATATGGCAAAAACTGATCCTGATTTTCATACTCTTCGGAGAAATAAAAAATTTAAGTTATTGATTGAATAATTTAATAAAACCTGAGAAATCAATTTGCTCATATTATAGAAATACATCAAAGTAAATCGGCTTACCGTTCAAATGGTTGTGAGTTTTCTCTGGGTTAAACCGCGCGAGTAGTAATAGAACACGAATGTACGCTAAGTCCAAGATGCTTACCGGATTTGAGTTTGAGTCGTCGCCCTAAAATATGTCTATTCCTGTGATAAGAATTTTTATCACAGGAAAAATGCACTCATTGCCTAAATAATTGGTGAGAATGAGTATTGAAGAAGCTAGGAATTTTATCATTACCACAGGAATTAGTCTTAACCAGAAAATGTAACGATATTGTAACGGCGCTAAAGCTGCCGTTTTTTGTTGACGTTGCAAAAGTTTACATTTAAAATGGAAAACGGCAAAATCCGATAAGTATTTATTCTTATTTGTCCTGAAAAATTGACATTGGATGAGTATATATTCCTGTTGAAAGCAAAAGTTTAATCTTTTGGACTTCAATAAAGGTTACAAAAGTCAAATTTACTTAATATAATGTAACTAAAAGCGAGAAAGCAAATTGATTGTCAGAAGTGATGAATGCTATTGAATTTCCCTGGCTAACAGCCATAATCCTCTTACCCTTGGTGGCTGCCTTAGCCATCCCCCTAATCCCAGACAAAGAAGGTACAACTGTCCGGTGGTATGGTTTGGGAGTTGCTTTTGCCGACTTTGCACTGATGATTTATGCCTTTTGGTATAAGTACGACTTCCAGAGTTCAACACTGCAACTTGTAGAAAACTATCCTTGGATACCGCAGTTAGGTTTGCATTGGGCTGTGGGGGTTGATGGTTTATCGATGCCCTTACTGCTTCTGACAGGCTTAATAAATACCCTCGCAATATTCGCGGCTTGGAAAGTTACCACCAAGCCGCGATTATTTTATGGTTTGATGTTAGCGATGTACAGCGCCCAACTTGGCGTATTTGTCGCCCAGGATTTGCTGTTGTTCTTCCTGATGTGGGAAATCGAGTTAGTGCCGGTTTACCTGCTGATTTCCATCTGGGGAGGACAAAACCGCCGTTATGCGGCTACCAAATTCATTCTTTACACCGCCGCCGCATCAATATTTATCTTGATTGCCGGTTTTGCAATGGCATTCTCAGGAGATACCGTCACCTTCGATATGGCGACTCTGGGAATGAAGGAATATCCCAAAACCTTGGAATTGCTAGTTTATGCAGGTTTCTTGATTGCCTTCGGTGTGAAGTTACCGATTTTCCCTTTACACACTTGGCTACCTGATGCCCACGGTGAAGCATCAGCACCCAGTTCGATGATTTTGGCTGGTGTGTTGTTAAAAATGGGTGGTTATGCCCTTATCCGCTTCAATGTGGAAATGTTGCCTAATGCCCATGTGACTTTTGCGCCAGTGTTAGCAATTTTGGGTGTGGTGAATATTGTCTACGGTGCTTGTTGTGCCTTTGCCCAAACCAATCTCAAACGCCGCTTGGCTTACTCTTCAATTGCCCACATGGGGTTTGTGCTGATTGGGATTGCCTCCTACACAGAACTGGGTATCAGCGGTGCAGTGCTACAGATGGTTTCTCACGGGTTGATTGCTGCTAGCTTGTTCTTCTTGTCTGGCGTGACTTACGATCGCACCCACACCTTGATGATGGATAAAATGGGCGGTATAGCGAAAGTAATGCCCAAAACTTTTGCTCTGTTTACTATTGGTTCAATGGCTTCTCTCGCCTTACCCGGAATGAGTGGTTTTGTGGGTGAGTTGATGGTATTTTTGGGTATCGCCACCAGTGATGTTTACAGTTCCAGCTTCAAAGTTGTAGTCGTGCTGCTGTCAGCCGTTGGCGTGATTTTGACACCAATTTATTTACTGTCGATGCTGCGTCAAGTGTTCTATGGTGAGCAAAGTGAAGAGTTGCACTTGGATGCTGTAATATCTGATGTCAAACCCCGCGAAATATTTATTACCGCTTGTTTGCTGCTGCCAATCATCGGAATTGGGTTTTATCCCAAGTTGGCAACGCAGACTTATGATGTAAAGGCAGTAGAATTAGCCGCCCATGTTCGCCAAGTTTTACCAGTTGTTGCTCATCAGCAACCATCAAGTCTGTACTCGCGGATTTTCTCTGCACCAACATTGGCTAATTCTCAAGTTGAAAGTTCGATTAATATTTCTGAGTAAATTAACTTCCCATTCAGGGGGCTGCAACTAAATTCTAAATATGAGGGGAATAAAGGGGTGGTTACGAAACCACCCCTAAAATTTTGCCAAGATATATCCTGAAGAGAGGTGAAGTTCCCAAAAATGAATTATGACCACTAATTTACCTGTAGCCCCAGAAATTATACCAATGGTCTTGCAATTGCAACCTGCGATCGCACTAACCGAAGATCAGTTTTATGAATTTTGTCAGCTAAACCCCGACTTTCGTATCGAACGTAATCCTGCTGGAGAATTAGTGATTATGCCCCCTACTGGTTCCGAAACCGATCAACATAACTTTGACGTTATTGTTCAGTTAGGTATTTGGACAAAGCAAGATGGTACAGGTGTAGGGTTTGGTTCCAGTGGTGGGTTTACTTTGCCCAATGGTGCGGTGCGTTCTCCCGATGCAGCGTGGATAAAATGCGATCGCTGGGAAGCTATATCACCGGAACTGCGAAAAAAATTTGCGCCGATTTGTCCTGAATTTGTGATTGAATTGCGTTCTGAGAGCGATAACTTACGAATTTTACAAGATAAGATGCAAGAGTATATTGATAATGGAACACAACTTGGTTGGTTAATTGATAGAAAACAACGCCAAGTTTTTATTTATCGTCCTAATACTGCTATTGAAGTTTTAAATAACCCTAAAACCCTTTATGGTGAAACATTGCTACCTGGGTTTGTTTTGGATTTAAGTCAAGTTTGGTAGGCAGTAAGCTAGTTTGATAGTACCGAAAAAGGCTGATCTAGATACAATATCAGTGTTTATACAAAGAGCTAAAACAGTTACACTCAAAGCATGACCAAATAAAAATGCTAGGAATCTATGCCAGCGAAAGACATATTCCATGATGCAGTAAGACGAGCTTTAGAGAAAGAGGGTTGGCTCATCACTAATGACCCGCTTTTCCTCCGTTTTGGTGGTTTGGATATGTACATCGACCTCGGTGCAGAGAAAGTTTTAGCAGCTGAACGAAATCAAGAAAAAATTGCGGTTGAAGTTAAAAGCTTTGTTGCTCCATCTACTACAACTGAATTTAGTACTGCTTTAGGACAGTATCTCAAATATCAACTAGCACTTGAAGAAGAACAACCTGAGAGACTTCTATATTTAGCAGTTCCCTTAGACACCTATCGTTCTTTTTTTACTTTAGAACTGCCACGCTTATTAATCCAACGCTACCAAGTTCGGCTAATTGTTTTCGACCCAGAAGAGGAGGCGATCGTAAAATGGCAAAAGTAGAACAGTACCGTCAACTTATTCAAGAACTGTTGCTAGTTTACAGCGAAATTAAAGGCAGCAACGAAGAAGTCGAGGCAGAAGTTATTTTTGATAGAGAACGCGATCGCTACCAACTTGTCAACGCGGGGTGGTCAAATAAGCGCCGTGTATATGGTTGTGTTTTGCATCTAGATATTAAAAACGAAAAAATTTGGATTCAACATGATGGTACTGAAGGAGGTATCGCCAATGAACTTATTAGTCGAGGTATACCCAAAAAAGACATCGTTTTGGCTTTTCATTCTCCCTTTAAACGGCAATTTACCGAGTTTGCTGTTGGTTAAGATTGCTGAGGTTTGAAAGGAAATAGTCCCAAATCACATCGGGTTGACGTTAGCAGCTTCCGGGTTGGCGTTTGCAGCTTCCGGGTTGGCGTTTGCAGCTTCCGGGTTGACGTTTGCAGCTTCAGGGTTGGCGTTTGCTGCTCCAGGGTTGGCGTTTGCTGCTTCCGGGTTGGCGTTAGCTGCTTCAGGGTTAGCGTTAGCTGCTTCCGGGTTGGCGTTTGCTGTTCTAGGGTTGGCGTTTGCTGCTCCAGGGTTGGCGTTTGCTGCTCCAGGGTTAGAACTCCGTATTTTGGGCGAACTACGCTAAATTAAGCAAATTGATTGCCTGACGACTCCTCACTTAAAATTTCCACTAAGAGATATCGTGAAGACAGGTGAAGTCTTTAAAAAGTAATTATGACCACCAACTTACCAGTCATTACAGAAATTGTACCAATGGTGTTGCAGCGTTTGAAATCCAAATCCATTGGTTTACCCAATATCCCCAGTCATTACAGAAATTGTACCAATGGTGTTGCAGCTGCAACCTGCGTAGATGCAAAGCGGCTTGTCGAAGACATCGCACTAACCGAAGATCAGTTTTATGAATTTTGTCAGCTAAACCGCGACTTTCGTATCGAACGTAATCCTGCTGGAGAATTAGTCATTATGCCCCCAACTGGTTCCGAAACCGATCAACATAACTTTGATATTATTGTTCAGTTGGGTATTTGGACAAAGCAAGATGGTACAGGTGTAGGGTTTGGTTCCAGTGGTGGGTTTACTTTGCCGAATGGTGCAGTGCGTAGGCGTAGCCCGTCGTAGACATCGCCGGATGCAGCGTGGATAAAACGCGATCGCTGGGAAGCGATACCACCAGAACTGCAAAAAAAGTTTGCGCCTATTTGTCCTGAGTTTGTGATTGAATTGCGTTCCCAGAGCGTAGTTTCCCGCCGTAGGCATCGCTTGCAAGTTTTACAAGATAAAATGCAAGAGTATATTGATAATGGGACACAACTTGGTTGGTTAATTGATAGAAAACAACGCCGAGTTTTCATTTATCGTCCTAATATTGCGATTGAGGAATTAGATAATCCTAAAACCCTTTGTGGTGAAACGTTGCTACCTGGTTTTGTTTTGGATTTAAGTCAGGTTTGGTAGCTCACATCTTGCACCAGGCGATTAAAAATAGTGCCAGAAATATTCCACATCCACAGAAAACATTAAATATATGAACACTACACCCTCTAAAAGAGAAAGAGATGAAATACTCAAGTGGCTGAATCATAACCGCCAAATGTTATTAGATTTATATAAAAATCAATATGTCGCTTACAATGCAAATGGAATAATGGCTCACAGCGAAAACTTACGCGAAGTTTTAGCATTAGCTAATGCTGCCAAACAGCCTTTCCTAATTTACCTAGTTCCCCGTCGCACTGCTTCTGTAGAAATTTTACCAATTCGCTTCCGCACCATTGTTCGCCATGATTGGCAACCAAATTATAGTGTTATTTTAAAACACAAAGATATAGAATCTAATATAACAATGTTAGTAGATTCTGGTGCGGAATTAAGTTTAATCTCATTGAAAGTTGGTCAAGATTTAGGCTATGCTTTGGCTGATTCCGAATCAACTTTGTTGGCAGAAACTATAGGTGGCAGAGTTGAGTATGTTTTACGTAATGTGGAAATGACAATTGATGAACACAATTTTATTACTCCTGTAGCATGGTTACAAACCAACACAGGTGGAGAACAATTGCTTTTAGGGCGAGAAGTTGTGTTTGATAAATTTAATATTGAATTTAGGCAAGCTGAGGAGCAAATTATTTTTACATGGCGTGAAGATTTGAAGTCATAAAAAAGTGGGCTAACCGCTAATACCTGGGTTTATTTTACCCAGTGAAGATATCTTAAATTTTTTCATAACTATAGATGATACTTATGGCATAAATCTTCTGATAGAGAGACGATCACAAGATGAAATTGTATTCTGTTAACAATGTCATTTTTAGAAAAAAGCTTGTAATCAAGGGTGGTTTTATCTAAAGAATTTAAGTCAAGAGAATTACTGAATATTATTACCAACAAAAACAGAATGGAGTAAACAGATGAGGTTTGTCCTAAGACGTCGCAAGTTGGGTCAATTGATGGTCGTCAGCACAGTAGCAGCTACGATCGCTAATTTTGTAGGGAAAGCTGTAGCACAAACCCAAGTCAAAAAAACTACTCCAATACTGGCAACTTCGACATCTGAGACTATGAAGGTGACGCTGCAAGTGAACGGAACAGCACATAGTTTGCAGATTGAACCGCGTGTTACCTTACTAGATGCACTTCGGGAATACATCGGGCTAATTGGTACTAAAAAAGGTTGTGATCACGGTCAGTGCGGTGCTTGCACAGTGCTGGTTGATGGGAAGCGGATTAATTCGTGTCTGACATTTGCGATTATGCACACCGACGCGGCGATCGCAACTATTGAAGGGCTGGAACAAGGAAACAATCTGCACCCGATGCAAGCCGCGTTTGTTGCCCACGATGCCTTTCAGTGCGGCTACTGCACACCTGGACAGATTTGTTCGGCGGTGGGTTTGGTGAACGAGGGACACGCTAAATCGGATGCCGATATTCGCGAACTGATGAGCGGCAATATCTGCCGTTGTGGCGCTTATCCAAATATCGTGGCTGCTGTCCGCGATGTCTTAGAGGGAAAAAAAGATGCACCCGTTTAGCTATAAGAAAGCAGGACAAGCAGAGAATGCCGTGGCGTTGGTCGCCCCAGAGGTGCAAGCTGCTTACTTGGCAGGGGGTACAAGCTTAATTGATTTGATGAAGCTGAATGTACAGACCCCAAAAGAGTTGGTTGACATTAACCCACTACCGCTAACCAAGATAGAAATGCAAGGTAACGGTGTACGGATTGGGGCAATGGCACGCAATAGCGATGTTGCTTATAATGCGATAATTCGGGAACGTTATCCTGTGCTATCGGAGGCGTTGCTATCTGGGGCATCACCGCAACTGCGAAACATGGCAACAGTGGGCGGGAATTTGCTGCAACGTACCCGTTGTTACTACTTCCGCGACACTTCGATGCCCTGCAATAAGCGCGTTCCCGGTTCAGGTTGTGCGGCAATCGAGGGCTACAATCGCATTCACGCGATTTTCGGGGGAAGCGATCGCTGTATTGCCACCCATCCTTCTGATATGGCTGTGGCAATGATCGCACTCGATGCCGTTGTGCAAACACACGGGCCGAATGGAGAGCGCAGTATTCCCCTCGTCGATTTTCATCTTCTACCGGGCGATACACCAGAACGGGAGACAGTTTTACAACACGGAGAGTTAATAGTTGGCGTTGATTTACCTGCTTCAACCTTGGCGAAGCGATCGCACTATTTAAAAGTCCGCGATCGCGCCTCCTATGCCTTTGCAATGGCATCGGTTGCCGCAGCATTAGATATTCAAAATGGGATTATTCGCTCGGCACGCATTGCTCTTGGTGGGGTAGGAACAAAGCCCTGGCGTGCCTACGAGGCTGAAAAAGCACTTCTGAACAAGCCCGCAAACCAGGCAACATTTCAAGCAGCAGCGACAGCTGCGATCGCCGGAGCTAAACCTCAAAAATACAACGGGTTTAAGGTCGAACTGACTAAACGCACAATTGTGAAGGCGCTGACAACGGTGGGAGGAATGGCATGAATACAGGGGATACAAATACAGTTGTCGGCAAACCGCTAAATAGAGTCGATGGACATCTGAAGGTAACTGGTGGCGCCCGCTATTCGGCTGAGTTTCCGGTTGCCAAGCTGACTTATGCGGTGACAATTCAAAGCACGATCGCCAAAGGTAAGATCGCCCAAATCGATACAAAGGCGGCGGAGCGAGTACCGGGTGTATTAGCAGTTATTACCCACCTCAACGCACCAAAAGCATCTGGAGAAAAGGGCGGCGGTCGCAAGCTGCAAGTGCTGCAAGATAACGCTATCCTATATAGTGGTCAGCATATCGGTGTTGTCGTTGCCGATACCTTTGAACGAGCGATGTACGCTGCTTCCCTCGTGCAAGTTCGCTATGACGAAGAGAAACCAACGATCAATATGCGGGACAACCTCGCTAAGGCATACTTGCCTAAAGGTAAAATCCCTAAAGAGGAGCCGCCCGATTCAGTTCACGGCAATGTCAACCAGGGACTAGCGGCGGCTGCTGTCCGCGTCGAGCAAACTTATACTACACCGATCGAAAATCACAATCCGATGGAGCCTCATGCCACAACAGCAGTTTGGCAAGGCGATCAACTGCTGCTGTATGACGCAACTCAGGGAATCTTTTCGGCTCAACAAAAAGTTGCGGGGGTATTAGGAATTGAGCCAGAGAAAGTCCGCATTATGTCTTACTTTGTTGGCGGTGGCTTCGGTTGCAAAGGGTCGGCTTGGTCGCATGTGCCTCTAGCGGCGATCGCCGCAAAGCAGGTTAATCGCCCAGTAAAATTAGTTCTGGGACGGATACAAATGTATGGGCCTGTCGGCTTCCGACCAGAGACAATTCAACAGGTTTCTCTCGGTGCAACCCGCGAGGGTAAATTAACCGCTCTGCGACACGCTGGGACTTCGCAGACTTCAACTTTCGATGAATTTATCGAACCTGTTGGTAAAAGCGCCCGCATGATCTACGCTTGTCCGAATATCGAAACTAGCCACCGTCTGGTTCAGCTTGATGAAGGAACACCAACCTTTATGCGGGCCCCAGGCGAAGCTTCTGGGTCGTTCGCCTTAGAATCGGCAATGGACGAACTGGCTTATGCGCTCAACATTGATCCGGTGGAACTGCGTCTGCGTAACCATGCTGATGTCGATCCCAGCAAAGGACTGCCCTGGTCGAGCAAGTCACTCATACAATGCTACAAATTAGGGGCAGAAAAGTTTGGCTGGCAGAAGCGCAATCCTCAGCCCCGTTCGATGCGAGATGGTAATTATTTGATTGGTTGGGGTATGGCGACAGCTACTTATCCTACCAACCGTTCCCCAGCATCGGCGATCGCTCAGATTATGGCAGACGGTACAGCTGTTGTGCAGAGCGGCTCACAAGATATTGGCACGGGGACTTATACTGTCATGACTCAAGTCGCAGCTGCGGCACTCGGTCTCCCAGTTAACAAAGTCCGCTTTGAACTAGGCGATACTAAGATGCCAGAAACCCCTGTTTCCGGTGGTTCGCAAACCGCCGCCAGTGTCAGTTCGGCGGTGCATTTAGCGGGAAATCAAGCTCGCAGTCAGCTTTTGCAACTAGCACTTGCCGATCAAAAATCGCCGCTTTATAGTTCAAACGCTGAGGATGTGATTGCCCAAGATGGCAGCTTTTTCTTAAAAAATAAATCGTCCGCAACCGAAACTTATGGGGCAATCTTGGCACGGCATGGAATGAAAATGATCGAAGCGCGTGCAGATGCCAAGCCGGGAGAGGAACAAAAGAAGTTCTCAATGCACTCATTTGGAGCGCAGTTTGCCGAAGTCCGCGTTGACCCTGATTTGGGTGAAGTGCGAGTAACGCGCTGGGTGGGAACTTTTGGCGTGGGACGCATCCTCAATGCTAAAACAGCTAACAGTCAGCTGATCGGTGGAATTATCTATGGTATTGGCATGGCGCTAATGGAACACACGGTAACAGACCCTCATCGGGGGCGTGTTGTCAACGCCGATTTAGCTGAATATCACGTACCAGTGAATGCAGACGTTCCTGAGATTGAGGTGTTGTTTGTGGATGAACACGATCCACATATCAACCCGCTTGGTGTCAAGGGAATTGGTGAAATTGGGATTACTGGAAGTGCGGCGGCGATCGCTAACGCTGTCTATCATGCCACAGGTAAGCGCGTTCGTGATTTGCCAATTACATTAGACAAGCTGCTGTAGATAGATTTGCGTAGGCGTAGCCAGCCGTAGGCATCGCCGAAACGATGAAAGCTCAATCACACGATTGGCGATCGCTACATTACTTATATCTTGCACCAGGCGACTAGAAGTCGTGGCTACACGAGACTTTACCTGCCTCCGCAGGTTGAAAAGCCTTGATTTTGCCTTAGTTTGCGTGGTGCGCGAAGCGCAGCGCAATAGGCGGACTTCTCTGCGAGACGCTACGCGTAGCTTGCTTCCCCGAAGGGGTACGTTTGTATAGCCGCGATTTCTAATCGCTAGGGCTAGGTGCAAGATGTAAGTTTGCCAGTATGAGCAAGAAGTTTAGGACTTACGCACTGTACAAAATCATCATGATGTGCATTAAGAAAAATAGGTTGTTTCAGGCTTTGATTAATTATTTTTTGAGCGTAAATAGACCATGCTGTAGGGGTTTAGCAATGCTTTACCCCTACGAAAGATGTGGTTATTCACGTTACACATATTTACTATTTATTGTCAATGCGTAAGTCCTGAAGTTCATACTGGCAATGATATCCTGTAGTTTCTTTTGCTAATCAGTAGAAGTCTCAGGACTGATGACCAACTCAAGTAAAATTTGGTACTCTTAGCTCGGAATCACTGTAATTACGTCCGTGACCGAGATGAGTAGTCGAACAGCCCGCTCCTACGCTTTCTTGTCGATTGCAGCGGCAATCGTCACTATTGCCCTAAAATTTGGCGCTTACCTGCTAACCGGGTCAGTAGGTTTGCTTTCAGATGCTATTGAATCAATTGTAAATCTCGTAGCAGCATTGGTCGCTGTATGGGCATTGACCTATGCTGATAAACCAGCCGATGCCGAACACGCCTTTGGGCATTCTAAAGCCGAATACTTCTCCAGTGGTGCAGAAGGTGCGTTGATTATAGTAGCAGCTATTAGTATTGCTGTTGAAGCTTGGGGACGCTTGTTGCATCCAGAACCATTAACACAGCTGGGATTCGGGTTGGCACTCTCCCTCTTTGCAACTGCAATCAACGGCGTTGTTGCTTTTATCTTGCTACGGGCAGGGCGACGGTTACGTTCCATTACACTGAGGGCTGATGCTCACCACTTGTTTACTGATGTGGTGACTTCGGGTGGTGTAGTAATTGGAATCATTCTCGTCCAGCTAACAGGCGCTCTCGTGCTCGATCCAATTGTTGCACTGATAGTAGCAGTAAATATTACTTGGACAGGATTTCGTTTGCTGCGGGAAACCAGTAGCGCGTTACTGGATGCAGCTTTGCCTAAAAAAGAAATTGACGCAATCAAGAGCATCCTTAACGAGTACAAACATCAGGACATCCAGTTTCATGCCTTGCGAACCCGCACTGCTGGAACCCTTCGCTTTGTTTCCTTTCATGTTCTTGTGCCTGGATCTTGGACAGTGCAACAAGGGCATGATTTGTGCGAGGCAATTGAGCTTGCTATTCTTCGGGTGCTACCTTCAACCCACGTTACAACTCACCTGGAACCTGTAGAAGATCCAGTTTCTTGGGACGATTTGGAGTTGGAGCGTCCGAGCAATCAGCAAATGCAAGATATGAAATAAGAGATTAATTGCTGCTGTTGAGCTTTCAGGAATTGCGCGATAGCGAAGCGCTGCTGCCTTCGGCAGTTCGCATCTCTCATAAATTGCAACGCCGACTACTGACAATGCGTAGGCGTAGCCAGCCGTAGGCATCGCCGAAATGATGAAAGCCTAATCACACGATTGGCGATCGCCGATTTCCAAACTCAATCAAGTTGATCAACTTGCGATCGCTTCCACCGGGCGGTTACGCCATCGCAACTAGCTTTTTGCGGGAAGGACGCTTACGATCTGATTTTTTCTTCAGTCCCACAGCCTAAGCCTGATCGCTATCTGAACCATATTGCCCGCGCACGACTTCTTTCATGGCTAATACAGCATTATGAAATTCCCATTGTGCTAATCGGGCAGCATCAGAAGCAGCACGGTATAAAGCTAGTTTCTCGGTTTCAGTTTGTTGAGAAATCAACATCCCCTGATAAACTTCCTGTAACTTTGCATCTGAAGCATCAGCACGAGTCGTGTTGTAGGTGCTGACGGTTTGCAAACCGTGGAATGAGCTAATATCTTGACTAATGGTTTGAGGCCGCAAACGGCGTGTTGTATCTTGGATACTCATAAATGTATTTACGAATCTAGTATATATTTAATGTACCCATTACAACTAAAAAACTATCAGTAAGATAAAGTTTTAAATCGGGCAAGTTTAAACAAAAAGTAAGCATTGCAAATACATCGGCTTGCATTAGGAATACAGCAACTTGCATTGGGAATACAGCAACTTACATTGGGAATACAGCAACTTACATTGTGAATGCATCAACTTACATTGGGAATGCATCAACTTGCATTGTGAATGCATCGGCTTGCATTGTGAGTGCATCGGCTGACATTGTGAATGCCTCTTACGAAGTATGTTTTAAAACACACCTTAGTTAGAGTCTTTGTGCCAGATTGTCGTGGTACTATACGGCTGATTCCTGTTGGTGGTTGTAGGAGACAATTATGGAGATCAGTAGACGCAGCTTGTTAAAAACTGCTTCTGCTTCGGGATTAGTGGCGGCAGGACTTGTAGTTTCGGAAGGATTTTTGCAGCCGCTTTTAGCCCAAACAGAACCTGTTGATGAAAATACTCAATTGCTAGCCCAAAGTTCACCCACTCCAACTCGACGCGGCGAAATGTTGTATCGCAACCTCGGACGCACCAAAGAACAAGTATCTGTGATTGGCTTGGGGGGATATCACATTGGAAAAATTCAAGAGGAGCAAGAAAGTGTCAAACTGATCCGCAGTGCCATTGATCGAGGCATCAACTTTATGGATAACTCTTGGGACTATCACAACGGCCGTAGTCACCGTTGGATGGGAAATGCTCTTAAGGATGGTTATCGTCAAAAGGTCTTCCTAATGACAAAAATCGACGGTCGCACCAAAGGCGCTGCCAAGATGCAGATTGATGAATCGCTCAAAGATTTGCAGGTCGATCACATTGATTTAATCCAGCATCATGAAATATTGCGCTTTGAAGATCCCGATCGGGTCTTTGCTCCTGGCGGCTCGATGGAGGCAGTAGTCGAAGCGCAGAAAGCGGGCAAAATTCGCTATATCGGTTTTACAGGACACAAGAATCCTCAGATTCACCTTCAGATGCTGGAAACTGCCACACAAAATGGTTTTCGCTTCGATACCGTGCAGATGCCCTTAAATGTAATGGATGCCCATTTTAGAAGTTTTGAACATCAGGTTTTACCAGTGCTAGTGAAAAACAACATTGGTGTGCTGGCAATGAAAACCATCGGGGAGTCTTACATTCTTAGAAGCAACACGGTCAGTGCGATCGAGTGCCTACACTACGCCATGAATTTGCCAACCTCAGTTGTAATTACGGGCATCGACAGCATGAGAATTTTAGACCAGGCGTTTGAAGCAGTCCGCAGCTTTGAGCCAATGGATCAGGCACGAGTTACAGCACTGTTAGCGCGTACCCGTGAGGCCGCGGCTAAAGGGCAGTACGAACGATATAAGACCACAACCCAAAATGATAGTACAGCCATGAATCCAGCTTGGCTGGGGTAAATATTAATCCTATTGTTTAACCGTTTTATTTACGCAAACAGCGATGTCTACGACGAGCTACGCCTACGCAATTTTGTTTGTAATTCGTAATTTCAACTCGTCATCTTCAGCATTAGGGGTCGTACTCAACTGGGCGATCGCGCTTATTTTTCATTCTACGTTGCCAGATATAGCTTTATCCAAGGAGAACATTGATTATGTCCAACTTCAAAATACTTTCTACTGGTCTAGTGGCGATCGCTTTATCTTTGGCGACTGGTTGCACACCAACTACTCCCCATGACCAGAATACATCTGAAGCTCCACCTGCTACAACTCTACCTGTACAAGCAACTGAGAGTCCATCCCCAACTGTATCACCAACTGCATCAGGGCAAAATAACCTCAGTGCTTCAGACAAAAAGTTTATCAAAGAAGCTGCTCAAGGTGGTTTAGCAGAAGTCCAACTAGGACAACTAGCATCACAACGTGGAGCTAGCAAGGCGGTAAAACAGTTTGGACAGCGTATGGTTCAAGATCATACCCAGGTGAACAATCAACTTAAACAGTTGGCGACTCAAAAAGGTGTGACGCTGCCAACTAGTATCGGCAGCAAAAATCAGCAAGTCAAGCAACGCTTATCCAAACTTTCTGGTGCTAACTTTGATCGCCAATATCTGAATCAGATGCTTGAAGATCATGAAAAGGATATCTCCGCATTTCAGACTGAAGCTCAACAGGGACAAGATTCAGACGTGAAAGCATTTGCTACTCAAGCGCTACCAACCCTCCAAGCACACCTGCAACACGTTCGTTCCATTATTAATCCTGGAACTCCAACTAGCACCCCAACTCCAACTAGCACCCCAACTCCAACCAGTACCCCAACTCCAACTAGCACCCCAACTCCAACCAGCACCCCGTAAGGCAATATTGTTCGGTTAAGACTCGATGCCCCCCAACCCCCCTTAAAAAGGGGGACTAAGGGGGATCTCTAATAACTATGCACCTTAACCGGGCAGTATTGCTCTGTAAGGGACTTCCAAACAAAAAAATATTCCATCGCTCTGGGAGTTGGGGAAGCAGTGTGGTGTTAGCGCAGCGTAAAGCCTTCTCTTCTCCCAAGGGGAGACGCACTCGCGTTCGAGAGGCAACGCCTTCGGCATAGCTTCTCTACGAGACGCGACGCGAACGCTTAGAGCGAGTAATCGAGCGTCGAAACGAGCGTCCGCAGTGTTCTAGGGGAAAACCCCCAGGAACAACTGCCGTGGATTTGGAGAAATTGGGGGAAAAAAATCTCATACAGGACTTACGCAAACAATAGCCGAAACCGTTATTTTTAGGTAGGGGCAATTCATGAATTGCCCCTACAGCGTGTAATTTTGCGTAAGTCCTATCATATTAGGGTTGCATCAAAGAATTGGATAATTTATTTCTTGGAGTTCCCTAATTACAGTTTTGCGTAAAAGCGTAGCGTTTTTAATTGCAGGGGAACACATTGGCATTGTCAGCCAACACATTAGCATTGTCAGCCGACGCATTAGCATTGTCAGCCGACGCATTAGCATTGTCAGCCGACGCATTAACATTGTCAGCC
>NZ_JABXKM010000118.1:53552-73374 GCF_017115025.1 Nostoc sp. NOS(2021)
AGCATTGTCAGCCGACGCATTAGCATTGTCAGCCGACGCATTAACATTGTCAGCCAACACATTAGCATTGTCAGCCGACGCATTAGCATTGTCAGCCGACGCATTAACATTGTCAGCCGACGTATTGGCATTGTCAGCCGACGCATTAGCATTGTCAGCCGACGCATTAGCATTGCAGAGTATTACCAAATTTAATTCGCTACGAATTAATGAAATGCTGTACTAAGTCCAAAATTTCATCATTAAAAAACCACGATGTCTGAATTGTTTAAAGGAAAATTTTCTCGTCGTCAGATTCTAACTACTGCTGGGTTAGGAGCCATTTCAACCACCGCAATTGGTAGTATAGGTGAAGAGGTTGCTGCCCAACAACCAACTCAGCAAGCCACCCCACGCGGAGGTTCCTTGCCGCCTCAGATTAAGTTTCAGCCCATCTCGGCATCAACCGAAGTTGAAACAGGGGGGCCACCAACTGCATTACCTCCAGAGCGACGCTTGGGGTTTGCGATCGTCGGACTTGGCAGACTGGCATTAGAAGAAATCATGCCTGCCTTTGCAGAATCTAAGCTAGCAAAGCCAACTGCATTAGTTAGTGGCGATGCTGCCAAAGCCAATCAAGTTGCACAGCAGTATGGCATCAAACCGCAGAACGTTTACAACTATCAGAATTACGATAATCTCCGCAACAATCCAGACGTTGATGTGATTTATATCGTACTGCCTAACAGTATGCACCGAGAATATACGGTGCGTGGTGCTAAAGCCGCAAAACATATTCTGTGTGAGAAGCCAATGGCAACCACAGTGGAAGATTGTCAGCAGATGATCGATGCCTGCAAACAAGCCGATCGCAAGCTGATGATTGCTTATCGCTGCCAATATGAGCCGCACCATCGCGCCATGATTGAAATTATTCGCAGTAAAGAATTGGGAACCATCAAGGTGATTCAGGCGGACAACGGCCAAAACCAGGGGGGTGACTTAAACCAGTGGCGATTGAAACGTGCCTTAGCTGGAGGTGGCTGTTTACCGGATGTGGGAATTTATTGCTTGAATGCAACTCGCTATTTGACGGGAGAGGAACCGATCGCAATTAGCGCCCAAATCTTCAGCACTCCTGGCGATCCGCGCTTCAAAGAAGTAGAAGAAAGTGCCACCTTCCAGCTACGGTTTCCCAGTGGGATAGTAGCGATTTGCTCCACCAGCTACGGCTTTCACGAAGGGCGTCGGTTTCGCGTCTTCGGCTCTGATGCTTGGGGACAACTCGATCCAGCGTTCTCCTACAACGGTTTACGGATGATGATTTCGCGTAAATCACCAACAAACAGTATGGCAGAAAACGTCAGCGAAGTGCGGATGAGCCAGAAGAATCAGTTCGCTTTAGAAATTGATCACATGGCGGATTGTGTGATTCAGAATAAGCAACCCCATACTCCTGGTGAAGAAGGTTTGCAAGACCAAAAATTGCTCGCGTTGATTTACGAAGCCGCACAAACAGGCAAAACGATCGCTCTACCTCGGATGTCAGGATTGGATGTCACTCGTGGCCCCGCTCCCAGAATGCTTTAGTAAATAGGTGCATGACAAACTCTGCTTGGAGTGCGCTCCCTAACTCTTTGTTTGGCGATCTCTAGATAGTTGCCAAATTGAGTTGGCAACTATCCTGCGGGGAATGATTTTA
This sequence comes from Nostoc sp. NOS(2021), assembly GCF_017115025.1. Classification (GTDB taxonomy): domain Bacteria; phylum Cyanobacteriota; class Cyanobacteriia; order Cyanobacteriales; family Nostocaceae; genus Nostoc. The sequence goes on from NZ_JABXKM010000118.1 coordinate 55,234, forward strand.
GAAGTATTTTCGCTTATCTTGGATAGCAGAACACCGCGATGCCTGCGGCGGTAAACAACGCAGTCCCTCTAATCGACTCATATTTGACACTAGCAGCGATACACAATGGCAGAGTCATCACATTGTTTTCATTGGGACTACCTGCTCAAGCTTACAAACTGCTAGAAACAGAAAAATAAGCAATCAAATGAACGAATTACAAGCAATTTTAGAAGGCTTCGAGTCAAGTCAAAAAAGTGGTGAAATCACTTTCCTGGCCACTGTAGTCAAAACTGAAGGTTCAACCTATCGCCGACCGGGTGCCAAAATGTTGATCACAAATACAGGTCGGATGATCGGCACAATCAGCGCTGGTTGCTTGGAGAACGACGTATTTGAGCATACTCAACAACGAATGTCAGACGGCGAACCAATTGTTGTTACTTACGATAACACCGCCTCTGAAGATATTCTTTGGGGCTTTGGTCTGGGGTGCAATGGGATAGTGCAAGTTCTCGTCGAACGTCTTGAGAGAGAAAGTACACCGAATGCGATCGCTTTTATACAGGAGTGCTTTCATAAAAAACATTTGGGTATTATTGCTACAGTCTTTGCCTTTGAAGGCACAGTCAATGTCAAACTTGGGTCGCGCTTACTGCTGTATCCAAATGGTAAAATTATCACTGACATCAAAGATCAAAATTTAATTCCATCTCTGATTGCAGATGCTCAAGCAGCCTTTGCTAATCAAAAGTCAAGCGGAAATAACTATCAGCTACCTTTAGGCAATGCAGAAGTTTTCATCGAAGTCATCCAACCACCCACACCTTTAGTAATATTTGGTGCAGGTTATGACGCTGTACCCGTAGCACAGTTTGCTCAAGCATTAGGTTGGGACGTTACTGTAGTCGATTGTCGAGCTAATGAGGCAACTAAAGAGCGATTTCCAATATCTTGTGATGTCATTCTTAGTCGGCGAGAAATTGTACATAAACAGGTATTTATAGATGACTACACAGTTGCCGTAGTGATGACGCATAATTACCTTGACGACTGGGAAATTTTGAAAATGTTGCTGCCATCTCCTGCACGCTACATCGGGGTTCTAGGCCCAAAGCTGCGTACTGAAAAATTGCTTGAAGATTTAAGCCTGCAAGGAATGGTTTATAATACTGAGCAATTAAAAAGATTGCATGGCCCGATTGGGATTGACATCGGAGCAGATACACCTGAAGGAATAGCGATCGCGATTATTGCTGAAATTCAAGCAGTGCTAACAAACCGCAGTGGTAATTTTTTAAGAAATCGCAATCAACCAATTCACCAATGCTATGAAAGCAGCTTAAACTTGCTACTTACCACATAGTTTTTATCTGTTATGGTATTTAACACTGAGCAAATAGACAATGAAAAATCAACTATAGCCATTATGATTCTTGCTGCTGGTGCATCTACTCGTATGGGTACACCAAAACAACTATTGCTTTACCAAGGACGTAGCTTTTTGCAATACATAACAGAAATGGCGATCGCTTCAGTTTGTCAACCTGTAGTAGTAGTACTTGGAGCAAATGCAGAACAGATTCATCCCCAAATTAAACAACTTCCCGTCAGAGTAGTTAAGAACTTGGATTGGGCTTCTGGAATGAGTGCTTCAATCAAGAGCGGTATTGAATTATTAAATAATCTTCCTCAAAAAATAGAAGCAGTAGTTATTACACTTTGCGACCAGCCATTTGTTTCTCACAAAATTATTAATCAACTTGTGGATGCATATTATTCGACAAAAAAGCCGATCATTGCTTGTGAATATGCGGGTACATTAGGTGTACCCGCTCTATTTAGTCAGATATTTTTTTCAGAACTTGCTGCTTTGAAAGAAACTTCAGGAGCAAAAAAAGTTATCAATAATAACCTGAATGAAGTGTTTTCCATTCCGTTTCCACTAGGGGATATCGATATTGATACACCAAAGGATTACGAACAACTGCTATCAATATCGGCTGGGACTGAGAGCAGTGTTGATGGCTCTGCTAACTGGAGTTGAGGTAACGGGGAATGAAGCGAATATACTTATATATATGGGGTGATTTATCAGTCCAAGCAAAGCTATTATGATTTGCGCTTATTAATCCAACGCTACCAAGTTCGGCTGATTGTTTTCGTCGATCCAGAAGAGGAGGCGAATGCCTCCGGCACACTTCGTGAACGTAAAATGGCAAAAGTAGAACAGTACCGTCAACTTATTCAAGAACTGCTGCTAGCTTACAGCGAAATCAAAGCCAGCAACGAAGAAGTCGAAGCAGAAGTTATTTTTGATAGAGAACGCGTTGGGCTTTGCACCGCCGTAGGCATCGCTACCAACTTGTCAACGCGGGGTGGTCAAATAAGCGCCGTGTATATGGCTGTATTTTGCATCTAGATATTAAAAATGAAAAAATTTGGATTCAATACGATGGTACTGAAGGAGGTATCGCCAATGAACTTATTAGTCGAGGTATACCCAAAAAAGACATCGTTTTGGCTTTTCATTCCCCCTTTAAACGACAATTTACCGAGTTCGCTGTTGGTTAAGATTGCTGAGGTTTGAAAGGAAATAAGTCCCAAATCACATCGGGTTGGCGTTAGCAGCTTCCGGGTTGACGTTAGCTGCTTCCGGGTTGACGTTAGCAGCTTCCGGGTTGATGTTAGCAGCTTCCGGGTTGACGTTAGCTGCTTCCGGGTTGGCGTTTGCTGCTTCCGGGTTGGCGTTTGCTGCTTCCGGGTCGGAACTCCGTATTTTGGGCGAACTACGCTAAATTAAGCAAATTGATTGCCTGGCGACTCCTCACTTAAAATTTCCACTAAGAGATATTGCTCACTAGCATAAGGGTTCAATCAACCCACGTTTGTCACTTGCAATTAGTAATTATATGTTTCACGGTCACAAAAACTGAAGAATGTAATTTAAGACACTGTGCAGCGAAGCGTTACTACCTGGATTTGTTTTAGATTTAAGTCAAGTTTGGTAAAAAATGAATTCAAAATCTTAAAGTTGATCTTAATAAACAGGTTTAGAGCTTAGAGTTATGGATGCAGGAGAATTACTCAGACGCTACGCCATAGGTGAAAGAAATTTTTCTGGTGTCAATTTTAGTTGTCTACACTTGGAAGAAGTTGATCTGTGTGGGGTAAACTTAAATGGTGCTGAGTTGACTGGTACTCATCTTAATGATGTGAATCTGAGTTACGCAAATTTGAGTAATGCCAGTCTACAAAGTGCTACGCTGCTTGGAGCAAATTTTGAAGGTGCTAATTTAAGTAATGCTCGTCTTGACGGAGCTGAAGCAGAGTACGCTAACTTCAAAGCAGCTAATCTGAGTCACGCCAACTTGTCTGGCCGTTTTCAAGGAGTGGACTTTAGCTATGCAGATTTGAGTAACATTTATATGGATCATGGCTGGATAGAAGAAGCAAATATTAGTTATGCCAACTTAAGCAATATCACGACATACCAAAGTACGTTAGATAAAGTTAACCTGCGAGGCGCAAATTTAAGCAATGCTTTCTTTAGTGATAATACAAGACTACGAAAAGCAAATTTGATTGGTGCTAACCTTACAGGTATGGGTATAGGTCAACTTCTTACAGACTGTATCTATGATACTGAGACAATAATTGACGAAAAAACAAGATATCTTTCTATACCTGGAATAGGTCTTTTCGATATTTTTGAAGAAGCTATTTTTATTGGTTCTGGAGAAAATTTAAATTCTGCTAACTTAGAAAATACCGACCTTAGTGATTTGGATTTGAGCGAGGCTGATTTAAGCTATGCAAATTTGAAAGGTACGAATCTAAGCAATAGCTCTCTTTTTCAAGCAAATTTAGAAGGTGCGGATTTAGAAGGAGCAAATTTGACAGGTACTGACTTGGAAGGAGCAAATTTAAACGATGCTCATCTTTATAACGCTATATTTTACAGTACCTTTATGCCAGATGGAAGCATAAGGGATGATGATTGTTAGCAACGATGCTCAAGAATCTCTCCCTAACCTTCGCTCAATGTTCCAATTTTCTTAAAAAGTCTGTCAACAAATTCTTGTTTTGAAAAGTAGCTCGAATTGTATCGCTATTATTATAATCAACGATAACTTCAAATTTTTCAAATTCCCCAACTGGACTGTCAATCTTAAGTGTATCCAGCCCACTAATTGCATCATCAATACTATCAAATTCGTATCTCTTTCCGAAAAGCGGAATTACAACTATATTACTAATGTAACGCTCAAGACAATTTCTAAGCGTTTCCATAAACCTATCTACTTCTTCTTGAGAAACTCGCATCAAAGCCTGTCGCAGTTTTTCTTTATCTGAACTAGTAAGACTATCAAGTTGTCTAAAGGCTGTAGTATAGCTTTCATCAGGAGTGTCTTCATCAAAAGCAACATCAAAATCAATTACTTGAAATGCTGATACTACACCTTTATAGGGAATATAAATAACTGCAAAGCCATTATTTTTTAGTTGTTCTAGCGCTGGCTTTGTGAAATCTCCAGCTAATACTACCCCATAAAAGGGTGCAGATAGATGATGAAGCTCAATAATAGGTAATATCGCCCCTTGGATTTCCTGAGCTTTATTCTTTGAGTGCTTTGTATATCTACGCCACGCAGATTCAATAAATGCAACAGGTCTGCCAAGCTTATTATCCGTGCCATCGACTTCAATCACAAAATCTAGATCATGCTTATTTCCATATTTATCTTCCCAAGTAACCTTTTTACCACTTCTAGCTGCACGCGATCGCTGCCAGTCAAGATAGTAGTTTTTGACTTGAGCAAATTGCTGTAGTCGAGGCTTAAGAATATCATAAAGTACGATATCTTCAAGAAGTTTGCCTAGTTGCTGACCAAACTTGTGTGATGGTGACTGTGCCATAATCTAACTTTCTATCCAAAGCCTTCCTTCATGTAAAGGAATATTATGTTTTCTGTTTTTCCACTTTACATTACGCTCTCTAATTTTCTCAAAAGACCATAAGCAAAACCCTGCCTCAGTTGCTAATTTTCCAAACCACTGCTCAACTGGAACATACACCCCATAAGGAGCCGAATCTCCTATTACAAAGCAAATCTTGCAATCAGATGTTGTAACTCGACGAAGGGCATGGAATACAGATCCTATATCAATAAAGTATGCGGCGATCATTGTGTGATAAGCCTTGTTGCCAGCTTTAGTCTCTCGGACTTTTTCTAGCTCTTTACAAACAGGGATTAGCTCATCTCGAATTGGCTCAAGGATAGGATCAGCTATCAAAGCATCCAGTTTCAATCGATCCTTTGACACATGTTGCGAACTTGAACGAATCAGAAACTTACGAACTGTATCATGTAAATCCCCCCAAGAATTAACCTCGCCCCAAAAGGTCATTTCGAGACGCGTTGCATCAGCATAGTCATAGTTGTTTGCATACGGTGGAGAGGTTATTACTAAATCTATTGACTTATCGGGAATACCTTCTAAAATCCTTGCATCTTCTTTAAGAAGGGTAGCTTGGCTTGCTGTTCTAAGACACTGCATATAACGCATATCTTCTAACATCAAAGCGACTTGGGTATCTAGTGCATTAAGTGGTTTAGAAATCTTGGCTTTTCGTTTGTTTGGAAGAATATATTGCCACTGCGCCGTGCCTACATAGCTTGACAATCGTAAAGTAGCAGAGATTGCTAGAAAAGTGAGAGACTGTAACTCTTCAGATAGGGTTGGAGCTAGTTCTAAATAGGCTTGCCTGATTTTGAAGAGATATATTAATACATCCTCGGTGTAGCATTTGCTTAATAACACTGGCATTTTGTCTGGAAACTTTGGCTGAAGATTAGCAGCAAGATTTTTAATCTCAGCGATCGCTGACAAAAACTCATGGGTATGTATCTCCCATGAGAGCTTCCCTTGTGCAAGCCGATAAACAAAAGGGTGCGCTTCAATGCCGTAGGAATTCACACCAAGCTTATCAGCAGCAATACAAACAGTGCCAGAACCTGCAAATGGATCGAGGACAATTTTCGGTTCCAGTTCTGCGATTACTCCTTCAACCCAAGTTGCTGAAAATCCAGCAGAATACCTAAACCATCTATGAATAGGTAATTTCATATTGTCAGTAAATGTGCCTGTTCTTTCTGTAATAGCTCTTGATTGAAAATCATTGCGAAGTTCAGGCATCAAATTTAAAAGCTGAAGTTAATAGGGCTTACTCATTTTAAATTAGTATTGACTAGAGTCATAAAAAATCAGCGAAAACTTACGCGAAGTTTTAGCATTAGGTAATGCTACAAAACAGCCTTTTTTAATTTACCTAGTTCCCCGTCGTACTGCTTCTTTTTATTTTACCAATTCGCTTCCGCCCAATACTGCGGTTTGATTCGCCTGTATCCGTATCTACGCCCGGACTTCTTCAGGAATCTGGCTCACTAGCTTAAGGGTTCAATCAATCCACGTTTGACAGCTTCGCTCAAAACAGTGGCTTTTCTTAAAAGTCCTTCTTGATAGACCTGCATCAGGGTTTGTAACTCTGAGCGATCGCTTTCAGTAAGAGTCCCTGATTGTTGGCGATCGAGCAGTTCACTTAACCGGGCATCCTGTTCTGGTTCCATTTGCAGTTTGGTCAGCACCAGGACTTGTTCATCAGAAAGGGCAAATATCATTTTTATTCCTCTTTAGTTTTACTAGCCCATTGTCTGTAGCTTGGTATAAGGCATAGATATAGTGTCAACCACCAAAGGTATAATACTTCGGGTGCGAAAAACCGCTCATAATCAAATAAACCGTGGCAAATCTCATTCCTAAGATTAGAACCTAAAGGTTCAATTAACAAACATCTCAAACTAAAAATAATGTTCTTTGTTAAAAGTTGCTTTAAGTCAGCTAATTCCAGAACTTTACCAAGAGTGTAATCATGTTGAAGTTGGAGGTGAGAAGTGATAGATCCATTGAGCTTCAAAATATGGCGTAATGAGTTCTCTACTTGTGGAATTAAGAGGTGTGCTGCAACAACAGAATCTCCTTTTAATCCAGCTATCAAGCCTCTTGCATAAAGATGCTCACGTCCTTTTGGAATAAATAGATTTTCATTGATAATAAAAGATAGATCATCCAAGCTTACATTATGTTCAGAGCAAATTTGATTACAAGCAGGGGCAATAAAGTTAATCCCGTGGTAACATTGATAGAAGTTAGCAATTCTGAACATAGATTCTACTAAAACGTCTTCATTTCCACTAACAGCTTTTGTTTTTCCTTCTTCATCTACTAGAACTCTTGGAATTAAATAAGATATTTTGTGTGACTCTATATCCTGCTTTGCTTTTGATTCAATATCCTCAAAGCTATGAATCAAATTAGATCCGAATGCTAAAGAATATAAAGCATCATATAGTGACTTCTCTTTCACCAATTCTATCGCTATTTGCTGTATTTGAGGATTTATAAAATCGTTGTTTTCACCTTCACTAAGAGGAATACTAAACATATTAGACATTGATTTTTTTTGATAATCGAGCATCTGCTTATGTAATTGCTCTATACGTGCAGAAGTCCCTTGTCTTTTTCCAAAAGTATCCTCAATCTTCTTGAAAACTCTGAGAGCATTTTCAAGCCGTCCAGCCGCAACACTATAAACATTATGTTTATTTTCAACAAGAGCTTGCTCGGCATACCAAACCTCAACTTCTGCAAGATACAACTTTGCAATACGTTCAGATTCTTTGTCACCAGCAATTTTGTACCATTCGCTCTCGATATCACGATAGGCTTTTTTATGATAAAAAGCTTGGTGATAATCTGGAAATTTCTCCATACAAACTGCTTTTTGTGCAGCAATGGTTGCATATTTAGTTGCATAGATTAAAAAGTTACTGTGGATAATATTGAGGCTCTTTCTGAACTCTTCTTGGAGTACTTTCATAGCACTACCTGTCAAGAACTCATTATCTATACCTATATAGCGATCTATAAGTTTGTCAATATGATTAAAAACTTGATATCGTATTACACTATTCTTTTTTCCATCAATGAGAGGTGCTAACTGTGCTGCTCGTTGTAATCTTTCATAACAACTCATCCAGTTTTCTGTATCTTCTAGATTCCTTGCTGATTGAAGATATGACTCTACAGCTACCTTAGCCATTCGTATTGGTCTAGCATTTTCTGGATCTCGTTTACAAATCCAGAGTATGTCAGCTAACCTTGCCAGCATTTCAGGATCAGTTATCTTTATAGCTAACCCTCTTAATATAGCCAAATGATGATCAGACAAAGCTGAGTTTATCATCTCTTGTACAGCAGGGAGGCTCTGCGGCTCCATCAGAAGAGAAGTAATCTCACTCAAAAATTTGAAAATCTCCTGAGCTATACTGTCACCAGATAATTTATATGCTTCGGATTTTATCCAAAATTCCTTACTGTAATTCTGGCATTCTTTTGGAATTTTTTTATATAATATCTCTGTCCATTGATACTTATCAAAGTCTGATAACTCAAACTGTGGTACAGATTCAAGTTGTGACATATTTACAGTTTATAAGGCATAATTTGGGATTTCAAGTAAAAAACTATCCAAACTGTAGGGTTTGTTTGGTGGAAGTTATAACGCACCATCGCTACAACAAGAAGTAATAAAAGACTCATTTGGTAGCAAATCACTGAATAAAGCGAGTAGTTCCAAATTGAATTCTATAAAAATTAATTAATATAATAAATTGGGACTGAGAAATAAATCTCAGTCCCGATAAAAAAGCGGGTTAACCGCTATTTATATGGTTAACCCGTGCAGCTTTGGGAACGCGCAGAGAAATTGTTATTGCAATACCAACTTCACATTGGCGTTTTGCAGACCGCGTTGTTTTACTTCAGCCAAAGTTTTGTTAACGGCATACTTTTGGTTGATGGAGTTGATCAACTCGGTTTGGTTGTGCTTCTTAGCAACTCCCCACAAGTCAGCGATTAGGTCAAAAGAACCATCGCTGTTGCGAGACCAGCCGAGGTCATATTCGCCATCCAACATAGCAACGATGTCAGAACGGACACGCTGACCGTTATAACCACGGACATCAGCTTCAGTCTTTACGCTGATACCGAGGTCGCGCAAGGAAGCCTTGAGGATTTCGGCATCGGTGATTTTGGTACGCAGGGTGCTAAAGTGAGACATTTGGGTTTCCTCCAATGAGAAGATTGAGAAAAACGACAACGGTTTGTTTTGGGCGAAGCCGCGCTTAACAGGATGCGGCTTTTTTTATAACTGCTAGCATTCAGAGCTAGCCTTTCCCCCTGGGATGGCAGAGGAAAGCTTTTAGAACTCCATTCGCTGATATTCAGCTACGGAGGATGCTGCGGGGCGTGCTCGCTGTCTGGCCCAATCTCTCAGAGCCGTTACTTGTTCTTGCATCGTTCGAGACAGCGGCAAGGTTGCCTTCAGTGCAGCAATAATATCTAGTTGGGTGAACTCCCGATCTTGGGCAAAAGCTTCATACATTGCCGCAACGATCGCTTGCTCAACTTCTGCCCCAGAAAAGCCATCAGACATCTTAGCTAGTTGCTCAAGGTCAAATCGAGAGATGTCTTCACGGCGCTTGGTCAGATGAATATTGAAAATCTGCTGCCGTTCTTCCGGTGTTGGCAGATCGACAAAGAAAATCTCATCAAAGCGTCCTTTCCTCAAAAACTCGCCAGGTAAGCGTTCTACTCTGTTGGCAGTTGCCATCACAAACACTGGTGACTTCTTATCTTGCATCCATGTGAGGAAAGAGCCGAAGATTCTACTTGAAGTCCCCCCATCAGAATCAGAGGAACCTCCACTACCAGCAAAGGATTTATCCAATTCATCGATAAACAAAATCGCTGGGGAAATAGATTCTGCTGTTTTCAGGGCGTTTCGCAGATTTGCCTCACTTCGTCCCACCATTGAGCCGTCGTAGACTCGCCCCATATCCAACCGCAACAGTGGTAAACCCCACAGTCGGGAAGTAGTTTTGGCAATTAATGACTTACCACAACCGGGAACTCCGAGAATTAACATCCCCTTTGGTTGAGGCAAACCATACTCTCTCGCTCTTTCTGTAAAAGCGTTGGAGCGTTGCTTGAGCCATCTTTTTAACTCTTCTAAGCCACCTACAGCATCAATGGTTTCATCTTCTTCAATGTATTCTAAGATCCCATTGCGCCGAATTAGTTGCTTTTTCTCAGATAAAACGATATCTACTTCATCTTCCGTCAAACGCCCTGTAGTTACCTGTGCCTTGCGATAGACTTTCTCAGCTTCATCTTTAGTTAGACCCAAAGCTGCCCTGAGAAGCTTTTCTCTGGCTTCTGTTGTCAGCCGCCGACCACGATTTTGGTCTGTATGATAAGTCAGTACTTTATTCAACTCAGCCATATCTGGCAGTGTAAAATCCAGAACGACAACTTCTTTTTCCAGCTCTATAGGTACTTGCTGCATCGGCGACATCAAAATGATATTCTTCTGCGTACCTTTGAAGCTGGCGATCGCATCACGCAACGATCTATTAGTTGCAGGAGCATCTATAAATGGATGTAAATCTTTAAGAATAAATATACTAGGTTCTTTCTGCCGGATGATCCACTCAATCGCCGCCTCTGGAGACACGGTATTATGTTGGGTGACATTCCGGGGTTGACCATACTCCACAATCCCGTGTGTTACTGTCCAAATAAATACTCGGCGCTGGGGCTTTAACAACTGGGCGATCGTGGAAACTGCTTGCTCGGCCCGCTCTTCCTCGGAGGTCACAAGGTAGATTAAAGGGTATTGAGCTTGAATTAGGATATTGAGCTCTTCTTTCATACATCGACCTACTTGAGACCTTATAGAGACAGTAGAGACATTGCTTCTGGTAAAGACAACCGAATCATGAATTGATTCATAATTCCTATCTATCTAGCAAGGAACTAACTCTTCCTCACCCTTGGGATGGGTTTCATCTTCATCCATCTGATCAATGGAAAGATGTTCTTGACCGACTACTCCTGGTTGATTGCCCAAAGCAACCAGTTCCCCATCACGTAAGACTAGTGAGCTATCACAAGTTGGGCATGAATAAACTCTATGAGTCCGCCCATAAGAAGAATCTTCTACCTCGTCAACCATTTCTGAATTAGATAGGTAAAAAACGAGGGCACGTTCGGCTAGTTCTGACATTGGTTCGGAATCGACTGCTGAACGAATCTTCAGTTTTCTGTGCAACTCTGGCGATAAATACAAAGTGACCTTTTGCTTAGTTTGCGTTTGCATATAACTCTTTAACGGTCTTACCCGGGTATGTATATCAAGTTATAGGTTCTTTTATTGGTTGTCAAGACGGTAAAACGTTTTAACGCTACTTTTGTTACATTTGTTTACATTTGGGGCTGAGATGCTGTTTAATTGAGCGATTTATCGCTCACTACAAACCTCTCAGAATTAATTAGGACTTACGCACTCAAAACCTGAAACCTCGATGGGAATTAGCGATCGCTAATTAACGATGAACCAATGATTGCTTGACTTGGCTTATTTTTTAGTTATCTGGAGCGTAAGCGGATTAAGTTTCTGGTATTTCTATAAAATCAGTGACTTTGGCAAAATGTGTGATCTAAATGGGTACTGCTAATAAAATCTGTAGTTTGGGGCGAAGAATTTATCGGTTTGCCGCCAGCGTTAGCGGAGTCATTGCCCTGTTCATAATCCTGTGGGGTTGTACTGCAAATGATTTTAACGCCGGAGCGATCGCCTGGAAAACTTATAGCAACTCCCGTTATGGCTTTGAATTTCCATACCCGAGTAACTGGACTTCTTTAGCAGCCCCAGCAAATGATGATGGAATGGCATTCATTTCATCACAAGATAACTCAGTGGAAATTCGGGGGTGGGCAAGTCAGCAGTTACCAAATGATCAAGAGTCGGTGAAAAAGATAAAATCCAACTTTAAGACCGCCCAAGGAGTATCTGGGGTAATGGTTGTAGAAGTTGATCAACGAGTAAGTTCGATGACACTAACACTAACTCAGAGTCAAGTGAAATACTGTTTACAGGGACGAAGCAAGAGCCAAAAATTTCAAGATTACTATCGTTTGTTTTATTACATTGCCCAGCAGTATCGGATTTCAAAGTCCTGAGTGAGAAGTTAGGAGTGAGAAGTTAGGAGTTAGGAGAATTCCCTTGATCTTTCCCCAGATGCCTAAATCCACATCTCCCCCAGAATGATGATTGAGACGAGACAGAAACCTGATAGATTTAGCTATCAGCAAGTAAAAACTGGTGAAGATGAAAGTCCTGGTTATTGGTGGTGATGGATATTGCGGTTGGGCAACTGCTCTTTACCTTTCCAATCGAGGTTATGAAGTTGGAATTTTAGATAGTTTGGTGCGGCGGCACTGGGATAATGAACTTGGTGTTGAAACTCTCACTCCGATCGCACTAATTCAGCAACGCCTCCAGCGCTGGCAAGATTTGACGGGTAAATCTATCGACTTGTTCATCGGCGATATTACTAATTACGAATTTCTCCATAAAACATTACATCAATTTCAGCCAAACGCCCTAGTGCATTTTGGTGAACAGCGTTCGGCTCCATTTTCGATGATTGACCGCGAACACGCAGTTCTCACCCAGGTGAATAATGTAGTTGGTACATTGAACTTACTGTACGCCATGCGGGAAGATTTCCCGGATTGCCATTTGGTGAAGCTGGGGACGATGGGTGAATACGGTACACCCAACATCGACATAGAAGAAGGGTACATCACCATTGAACACAATGGACGCAAGGATACCCTACCTTATCCCAAGCAGCCCGGTTCAATGTACCATTTAAGCAAAGTCCATGATAGTCATAACATCCACTTTGCTTGCCGGATCTGGGGATTGCGGGCAACGGATTTAAATCAGGGTGTAGTTTATGGCGTGTTAACTGAAGAAACGGGGATGGACGAACTATTGATTAATCGGCTGGATTATGATGGTGTGTTTGGTACAGCACTGAACCGCTTTTGTATTCAAGCAGCGATCGCACACCCCTTAACCGTCTATGGTAAAGGTGGGCAAACTCGCGGATTTTTGGATATTCGGGATACAGTCCGATGTGTGGAATTAGCGATCGCTAACCCGGCACAACCAGGAGAATTCCGCGTATTTAACCAATTTACCGAACAATTCAGTGTCGGCGACTTGGCATTGATGGTGAAAAAAGCTGGTAATGCTATGGGATTGAATGTAGAAATCAATCACCTAGATAATCCCAGAGTTGAGAAAGAAGAACATTACTTCAACGCTAAAAACACCAAATTGCTCGATTTAGGTTTACAGCCTCACTTGCTCTCTGATTCTTTGCTCGATTCTCTGTTAAACTTTGCGATCAAGTATCAGAAACGAGTTGATCACAAACAAATTATGCCTAAAGTCTCTTGGCACAGAAATTAGGGTAAACCCTGCGTGCGGCTGATAACAGAACCTTATTTAACTCAAGTCAGTAATTGGCCTAAAAATGGTCGTTATATTTTAGCACAATATGACGACCATTCAATTGTTGTTTATCAGGCGTTTCGTCCAGCTATTGGTGACTTCGCCGCCACCTACGGTTATTTTGGTGGTGAGTTCAGTTTTAACCGCATGAGTTGGATCAAACCTAACTTCCTCTGGATGATGTATCGTTCTGGATGGGGTACACAAAATGGGCAAGAGGTAGTGTTAGCTATTTGGATTAAGCGTTCGGCTTTTGATGAAATTTTAGCGGCGGCTGTTCATTCCAGCTACGTTCCAGAACTTTATCCCGATAAAAGTGCATGGCAAAGAGCATTAAAGCAATCACAAGTCCGCCTACAATGGGACCCAGACCATCACCCATCTGGGACAAAATTAGAACGACGCGCTATTCAGTTAGGGTTACGTGGTCAAGTGCTAGCCGCTTACGCCAAAGATTGGATTGTGAACATCGAGGACATCTCGGACTTTGTACAAAAACAGCGGCAAAACATTAAGTCTGACTGTGCAGAATTGATTACACCACGGGAGACAGTTTACTGTGTGTTTGATACCGAAACGCAAGAAAAGCTGAGATTATCTGCCTGTACTGAATAGTTTTATATGAGAATTGCTCTATTTACCGAAACCTTTTTACCCAAGGTTGACGGCATTGTAACGCGCCTGCGCCATACTGTTGACCATTTACAGCGCAGTGGTAATCAAGTGCTGGTGATTGCCCCTGATGGAGGCATCACCGAATACAAAGGCGCTAAAGTTTACGGCGTTACTGGCTTTCCTCTGCCATTGTATCCAGAACTGCAAATGGCATTACCCCGCCCAGCCATTGGTTATGTTTTAGAAGAGTTTAAGCCAGATGTTATTCATGTCGTAAATCCAGCCGTTTTGGGTTTAGCTGGCATATTTTATAGCAAAATCCTCAAAATACCCTTAGTGGCGTCTTATCATACGCATTTGCCCCAATATCTTCAGCATTACGGCTTGGGGATGCTGGAAGGGCTTCTTTGGGAATTGCTGAAAGGCGCTCATAATCAAGCAGCTTTGAATCTGTGTACCTCAACAGCAATGATGGAGGAACTGACAGCACATGGTATTGAACGTGTAGATTTATGGCAGCGAGGGGTGGATACTGAATTATTTCATCCCGATTTGGCTAGTGTAGAGATGCGATCGCGCTTATCACAAAATCATCCAGAAAGTCCATTGCTACTTTATGTTGGGCGGCTTTCCGCTGAAAAAGAAATTGAGCGCATCAAACCAATTTTAGAAGCAATTCCTCAAGCGCGGCTGGCATTGGTTGGGGACGGGCCCCACCGTCAAGCATTGCAAAAACACTTTGCTGGCACAAACACTTATTTTGTTGGGTATCTCATCGGGCAAGAATTAGGTTCTGCCTTTGCGAGTGCTGATGCCTTTATCTTTCCTTCCCGTACAGAAACATTAGGCTTAGTACTACTAGAAGCAATGGCAGCTGGCTGTCCGGTGGTAGCAGCCCGTTCGGGGGGGATTCCCGATATTGTGACAGATGGGGTAAATGGATATCTTTTTGAGCCAACAGCAGATGTTCAAGGAGCGTTAGTTGCTACTATTCGCCTCTTAGAACAAAAACAACAACGAGACATCATCCGTCAAAATGCTCGCCAGGAAGCAGAAAGTTGGGGTTGGGCAGCTGCTACTAGGCAGCTACAAGATTACTACCAAAAGGTGATATTTTCTGAACAGTTGGCAAAATAGGGGAGTGGGGAGTGGAGAAGTGGAGGATGAGCGAGCAGGGGAAGATTAACAATTCAAAATTCAAAATGACGCTCGCAGACTCGCTAACGCTGCGCTAACAAAATTCAAAATTCAAGACATTTTCAGACGGGGATTTAAACCCCGACTGAAAATAACGCTACCTGTATTGTTGGGGTCTTAAACCCTTTGATTTACGATAACTAATGCCCCATGCCCCATGCCCAAAATTTAAAATTTAAAATCTAAAATCTAAAATCTAAAATCTAAAATTCCCATGACACTCCCCAACCCTGGTAGCGTCTTGGCTACATTAACTGAACTGACTCAAGTTAATCGTACTCACGCCCTACTGCGTCGCGTAAAAGACTTATCTGTTAATGAATTTGTTTGTTTACTTGACTTCATAACTGCTGAGTTCCAGCAATTTCTTAGAGCCATTGAACTGATCAATAATGAAGCTCTAGAAACTATGTTGGAGAAGGTGCTAGAAGCTATCACACTCAAAATTGGTCAAATCCTCCAAGCAGAACACACAGCTATTTTTTTAGTTGACTATGACAAAGGTCAACTGTGGTCAAAAGTTCCCCAAGATAATACCCAAAAATTCTTAGAAATTCGTACTCCCATTACAGTGGGTATCCCCGGTCATGTTGCCAGTACAGGTCAATATCTCAATATATCTGAAACTTATACTCACCCCCTATTTAGCCCCGAACTTGAAAAACAAATGGGCTACAAAATTCACAATATTTTATGTATGCCCGTTATCAGTAGCAAAAACCAGACTGTAGCGGTGGTGCAACTGGCTAATAAAACCGGGAATGTTCCGTTTAACCATGATGATGAAGAACGTTTTCGAGACTTCGCCGCTTCTATTGGTATTATTCTGGAAAGCTGCCAATCTTTTTATGTAGCAGCTCGTAATCAACGAGGCGCAACGGCTTTGTTGCGGGCAACTCAGACACTGGGGCAAAGTCTGGATTTAGAAGCAACTTTGCAGATAGTCATGGAACAAGCTCGAATTTTAATGCAAGCAGACCGCAGCACACTGTTTTTATATCGTAAAGAGATGAGCGAACTCTGGACGAAAGTTGCTGCGGCGGCAGATGGCACAAACTTGATAGAAATCCGCATTCCCGTTAACCGTGGCATTGCTGGCTATGTGGCCTCTACTGGTGAAGCCTTAAATATTTCCGATGCCTATAAAGATCCCCGCTTTGACCCGACTACAGATAGAAAAACTGGGTATGTAACTCGCAATATTCTGTGTTTGCCAGTTTTTAATTCTGCAAATGAATTAATTGGCGTAACGCAATTAATTAATAAGCAACAAAACAGTTTTACTGCTTCTGATGAAGAGTTTATGCGGGCTTTTAATATCCAGGCAGGAATTGCTTTAGAAAATGCTCGCCTGTTTGAAAATGTGCTGTTAGAAAAACAGTATCAAAAAGATATTTTGCAAAGTCTGTCAGATGCTGTAATTTCTACAGATATGGCAGGACGGATTGTCACGATTAATGATGCGGCACTGGAGTTATTGGGTTCTCCTATAGGAGAGGCTAATACTAAGAATAACAAGCTTTTGTGGGAACAAAATTTGATTGGCCGCCTAGTTTGGGAAGTTGTGCCGATTGAAAATCTCCAAATGCGACTAGAAGATAGTTTAAAAACTGGAGCTAAACATTATGTGCCAGAGCAAAGTTTGATGGTGGGACTTTATCAAGTCCTGAGTGCTGTTAGCGGTAGCGGGGCGTTTAGCCCGTGCCGGGTATTAAGTGAAAATCAGGACTCAGGACTTAGGAATCAGCATTCAATTTTAGCAGTGCGCGATCGCACTAACCCCGATGTTTTCATTCCCTGGAATCTACCCCTCACTCCCCAATCTGAGTTTCTCAGTGCTGATGAGGTGGAAAAATTAGAACGCAGTATCAATCTCACTGTTAATCCCCTAACTAACCCAGAAGGCGCTGTACGCGGTGGTTTGGTGGTGTTGGAAGACATCAGTCAGGAAAAACGCATGAAAACTACCATGTCTCGCTACCTAACGCCTCATGTAGCTGAACAAGTTATGGCGCTGGGGGAAGATGCTTTAATGGTGGGTGAGCGCAAGGAAGTAACCATTTTGTTTTCTGATATTCGGGGCTACACAACACTTACAGAAAATCTCGGTGCAGCGGAGGTGGTATTGCTGCTCAATCAGTATTTTGAAACGATGGTAGAGGCGGTTTTTAACTACGAAGGCACTCTAGATAAATTTATTGGTGATGCCTTAATGGCGGTATTTGGTGCGCCGCTACCACTTACAGAAAATCATGCTTGGAGGGCTGTGCAGTCAGCGTTAGATATGAGATGCCGCCTAGAAGAATTTAACCAGCGACGAATTATCCAGGCGCAGCCACAAATTCGTATTGGCATTGGGATTAGTTCTGGAGATGTGGTTTCGGGTAATATTGGTTCCCGCAAACGGATGGATTACACCGTAATTGGCGATAGTGTAAATTTGAGTTCGCGCTTGGAAGCAGTAACTAAGGATTATGGTTGTGATATTCTTTTAAGCGAATTCACTTACCAGCTTTGCAGCGATCGCATTTGGGTGCGCCAGTTAGATAAAATTCGCGTCAAAGGAAAATACCAGGCGGTGAATATCTACGAGTTAATTGGCGATCGCAATACTCCCCTAGATGCCAATACTCAAGAGTTTTTGTTTCACTATCATACTGGACGCTCGGCTTATTTATCGCGCAACTTCTCAGAAGCGATCGCCTGTTTTGAAGCCGCCAAATGCATCCAACCCCAAGACCAAGCTGTTGATATGCACCTAGAACGTGCGCGTAATTACCAACTAACGCCGCCCCTAGAGTCTTGGGATGGTGTCTGGACAATGCTTACTAAGTAGTCATTAGTCATTAGTCATTAGT
>NZ_JABXKM010000092.1 GCF_017115025.1 Nostoc sp. NOS(2021)
GACTATGGGAATCACAACTAATTACCCGGACATGATATAACTCACTACAAACTTTAATTTATTTACGCCTAGTTACTTAATCTAATTCACCACAAAAGTCTAAAATATGCTGCGCGGTAATTTGTGGTTGTTCCAGGTGTGGGAGATGACCACAATCTTGAATCCAGGTGAGAGTACTGTGTGGAATTGCCCTTTGAAACTTTGTGGCATCCCCAGTACCTAAAATTTTATCGGCATCGCCCCACAAAATTAGCGTTGGTTGCACAATTTGTGATAATATTTCAAATTTAAAAGCACTATAACCACCACTTTTAGTGAAAGCAATCACAGCTTGATGCCAACTGGGCATTTGTAAGTGTAATGCACCACAACATAGCGCATCGATAGAGGCAAGACTTTGATTTTTATATCCAATGCGCGAAACGCGATCGCGCACCTTCATATTACTCAAAAACTGAGTTGCTAAATAATCCAACGGGGGAAACATTAATTTACTTAACGGTGAACCACCCGCTAACCCCGCACTGTCAATTAACACCAGCTTTTTTACCACTTCCGGGTAAGCCAGCGTAAAATCAATCGCCGTCGCACCCCCCATCGAAGCGCCCACTAAAATTACAGGTTGGTTAATCAGGCTTTTCCAGAAATAATAAAGATGGGTTTTAATCGCAGTTGGGCTATAAGCAATTCCGGAGAGTCTATCTGTAAACCCAAAACCCAACAAATCCACTGCCCAAGCTTCATTATCTCCAGAAAGCAGTGGCAAAAGCCGCCGAAATTCTAATACAGAACTGTCAAAGCCGTGAATTAATAAAATAGGAGTTCCACCACTCCCTTGCTTGACATAGGTTGTGGTAACTGGTTGATTAGTTAAAGGAGTAGCGATCGCAGTTGTTTGAATACTCTGAGCTAGTGCGATCGAAGTAGGTTCTGTCAGTTGCCCAACAGATGTAGGAAGAAAATTCGGAAACATACATCAATATTTGAGTCCATAAACTATAGACTACCCTTAGAACAGAGAGTAATGAGTGGTGAATCGGCAAATCCCCACCCCCTCAGAATTCCTAGCATCAATGAAAGTTTTCCAAAATGTCAAAATTAGGACTAAAGCCACGTACAATTGAAGTCGCCTATCCCTTAATCCAGGAGCTAATGCCATGCCAATGGCGGTTGGCGTAATTGAAACTTTAGGTTTTCCTAGTGTCTTAGCAGCAGCCGATGCAATGGTCAAAGCTGCCGCAGTCACAATTGTGTATTATGGTCAAGCGGAAAGCGCTCGCTTGTTAGTCGCCGTCCGGGGACACGTTGCTGAGGTAAAAAGAGCAGTTGAAGCCGGAATCGCAGCCGGAGAGGAAGTAAAGGTTGGTACAGTAATTACCTACTACATCGTTCCTAATCCGCCGGAAAATGTAGAAACCATATTACCAATCCATTTCACTGAAGAATCAGAACCTTTTCGGATGTTCTAAGCAATTTTGCGATCAAAATCTCTAGCGAAGCTTCGGACAATTAACTTGTAGCCCCCATATCGTTCATTCATACAGGAGATTAATAATGTCATTACAGGCAGTTGGAGCACTTGAAACGAAAGGTTTTCCTGCGGTGCTAGCAGCAGCAGATGCTATGCTAAAAGCTGGTCGAGTCACCCTCGTTGGTTATATCAGAGTAGGTAGCGCCCGTTTTACAGTTAATATTCGTGGCGATGTTTCTGAAGTAAAAGCCGCTATGGCTGCTGGTATTGAAGCCGCAGAGAATGTTTATGGTGGTACCCTAGAATCCTGGGTGATTATTGCTCGTCCCCATGAAAACGTTGAAGCTGTTCTGCCAATTGGTTACACAGAACAAGTCCAACAGTATCGAGAATCTGTAGAAAATCCCATTGTTAGATCAAACGGTCGATAGATTCAACCCCCTGCGGGGGAATTCAAAATTTAAAACAAGAATCCCCATAAACGAATACTCGTTGGAGGAGAGAATAGCAGTTCAGGCGGTGCTCTTGTTAGAACAAAGGTAATGCTGTTTTCTTAACTAGAGTTAAAATCATAAACATCCAACTTAAACCCGAACACGAGCAATTTATCCAAAGCCGAATTGCTAACGGTAGATATGAATCTATCCCACTATTCTAAAATTCCCTACTTCTTTCCGTAAAATGTGCTTGAAAACCTTAATTTTTCGTTTTCAGTTCTCAATAAGCTTAAGCTTTGTAGCACAAATATTATTAGTGGGATAGGTTCATGAAAATGCTGATGATTTTATTGCATTAGCATTAAAACTGGTGGAGGAATGGGAAAAGGGTTATCACGAGTGGGAAGAAGAAACCCGTAAAAAAATGGCTGTTGGGCTTGCTCAAATCGAACGTGGAGAGGTGCTTGATGGGGAAGTGGTAATAGCGCGACTTGAAAAAAAATTGCGTCAAGCGCGTGGTAGTTAAGAGTGATGCAATACGTTATCACTTTAGAAGCTAGCCAAGATTTAGACGAGATTTTGGTTTGTCATAAGCAACAAAGTCAATATCGGGATCGATTCCACTAACATTAACCCCCTTGAGATCGATCCCAGTAAAATCTCTTTCCCCAGCAGCGTAACGTTTTCTCAATTCTTCGCCGTCCATAATTTACTTTTATTATTATTCAACACATATAAAATCTTAACCGCTAATTTCCGTATATACACTTAATAGAATCAAAACATCTGACGAAATTTAACTTAATTACGATTCAGTTAAGGCTTGCTTCTCCCTAACCCTCCTTAAAAAAGAGGGAATTAAGCCCATTTATTTTAGGAGGGGTTGGGGGGATCTTCCGGGGCAAAATATCACTAACACCAAGCGTATTGAGATTTAACTAAGTATTTTACTAGGTAAGGGATTGTAGAGGGTTGAAACTTATACGGGTGAAATAACGTCTGAATATTGAGTTAAATTAGATTCGTCCCTCGGCTCGGTTACAAAATGTCAGATTTCCTCAACTCATTTCCTGCAAAGGTGTATCCTCAACACTCTAGGCAGATTTCTGTTATCAGTTAAATAACATAACTTTACAAAAAGTTTAAATTAACATAATTGACCCAAACACCTCATAGGTATGGGTTTAGGACATTTTGAAATTGAAAGCAAAACATCAATGTGCAAATTTCTGCATAATTTTAGTGAATTAAGACGTAATAGAAAGTGGAATCATTGAGCTATTTTCATGAGACTCATGAAATCCGGGGAAGTTGCCAATTAAACAATTAGGTGGGACGAATGGGGGTTGTGATGCAAACTTCAAAATTGAGTTTCGAGGAACGCAATCTCACTATGACAATGGATGTGGAACAACTGGCTTTAGATTGGCGAAAGCGCTTGGCTGCGGAATGTCCAGACCAAAATGAAGCTGCTAGGCAAAGTATTATTCTCTGGCTATTTGGATCTGACTCAAAACGGTTTGATCTGTTTAACGCTAAGGAATTCGATATTGCCAAGCAAGCGATGGAATATCGCTGGAGAATTTTACATCAACGCTACTTGGGGTTAGGGCGAGAACGTGCTTATCGCAACTTGATAATGCGATTGGGGAGTTTAGTAACATTACGGAATAAGATTCAGACTTGGGTTTCCCTCAGCCGCGATCGCCAGCGCAGCGTAATGGATGTGTTGCAAGAAGTACTCCAAGAATTACTGCAAAGCGATAGCCACATGCAACAGCAAATGGCTGATATTGCCAAATATACAACCGATCGACGATTGGGGGATGCTCTGCTATTTGCCAGTGTAGAAGAATATTGTCTGCGGCCAGTACGCAATCAACCCCTATTAGCTTACCGTTTTGTAAATTACTTGCGTCGCACTCAGCGCGGTGGCTTAACCCAAGTGCCAGGTCGTGACTTGATTAGACTGGTGTCGGAAGAAGTTCTCACAGACGACAGTGACAATCGAGTTAACTTAGTGGATAGTCAGGCGATCGCCGAATATCAAGAAGCACAACAGGTAGAGGAACAACAAGCGCTGCGTCAGTCGGTACAAAAAGAATTTGAAAATTATTTACAAGAAAATCTGGGGGCAGACGCAGTGGAGTGGCTACGACTGTATCTGCAAGGTAAGTCCCAGGAAGATATTGCCCAAAGACTGAATAAGCAGATTAAGGAAGTATACCGTCTGCGAGAAAAAATTAGTTACCACGCTGTACGTGTTTTTGCCCTCAAAGGTAAACCAGAACTCGTAGACAGTTGGCTCTCAATTTCCTTGCAAGAACATAACTTGGGATTAACACAAAACCAATGGGAGCAACTTTCTAAAAAATTGACTCCTCTGGGGTGGCAGATCCTAGATTTGCGGAGAGCAGGTAATTCAATAGAAGCAATAGCCCAACTTTTAAAACTCAAAACCCATCAAGTGCTAGGCGAATGGACAAAAGTCTATCTTGCTGCTCAAGCTTTAAGAACCCAGGAGTAGGCTGTGAGGCATCTAGTTGATCAATTCAGGCGGTGGGAGACAAGGGAGATAAGGAAGAAAATTGCCTCCTCGTCCTCCTTGTCACTGTAAAGACTCAGTATTATCCACAATCTAAAATTCATCTTCTACTACTTACGTAAACTTATGTATAGATAATTGAATTCTTAACAATCGAACAAAGTATATTTCTTAACTACCTACTAATTTAGAGGCAAAATATTATATAACCAAACATCAACTAATCAAATCTATGTTGTCTTCAGAGGGGGAATTAAATGATACCGCAGCAAATGGACAGCAAATGCTAACAGCCGCTCAACATAAGTGGGAAGAAGGAGAGGAATGCGAACAAATATTCCAACTGATTGATAGTCTTTTGTCCTTTGAAGCTTGCCTCTACCACCAGATTTTGCCGTTTGGATTAGAACACAAAAACCTCTTGCTAGGTATGGTTAATCCACAAGACAGCGAGGCACTAGATTATGTTGGTCGCATTTTGTCTTATATCAATTGCACAATGGTGATTGAGGCGATCGCAGCCGACCCTCACCGCAGAATACTGTCAGCCTACCTCAATCATAAGAATACATCCCAGCTAGATGCAAAACTTGTGCATCAGCCAACAGCGGACTTTCCCGCAACAAATAGCCCAGCTAGCATTGCTGACACACCTACTCCCTCCCTAGATGCCGACTCAGAATCAAATCAGCAACCAATATTGATGGTGTTTCAGACACAAAAGCGTCAACATTCTTGGCAGAGGGTAGACTTGCCTCCTATCCCAGAGCTAGATAAATTATCTCAAACTACAACGTTCTTGACCCCGATTTCTAGAGGTCAAGAGGGGGAGACTTCCGAAGCAGCACCACCGGATAATTTACCTATTTTGCTCACGCAAGTTCCCGAACTATTTAGTCCGATTCAGGTGCTGCCAACACTACCACCCAAGAAATTACTAGAAGAATTACTAGGGCGAATTCTGGCTGGGGGAATTGGTCGGCTGTACTTAGAAAGACAAGCTTACGAAGGCAGGATACTGTGGAGTGATAATGGAGTCTTGCAGTCTGTATTAGACAAACTGCCGCTCTCAGTTTTCCAAGGAGTACTGAATGAATTAAAGCGGTTTGCTTCCCTGCCTGTGATCACGGTTGCAGAACCAAAACTGGTAGAGAAGGAATACGTATATCAAAAAAACCGCTTGTTATTACGCTTGCGAGTCATGCCGGGAATCTACGGCGAAGAGGCAACACTCCAAGTGTTGCGGGGAGCAGCATTAAAATTTTATCAACAACAACAGTTGGCGCGTTTGAGCCGCGATGCCTTAGGAATTTCTCAGCAACTAAGCTTCAAGTTACATGAACTACAAGAACGGCTTTTACTGAATCCTAGCTTTGACTCTCAGCAATTAGAGGCTTTGCTTACCCTGAATCAACTAGTGAAAAATTTAGACCAACAGATCAAAATACTAGCACTGGATAGCAATTCACCAACAAGCAGCAAATCATCGGTCTGTCAGTGAAAACGCTGATTTCGATCGCATACATAATTGTTATGTTGTAATGGAACCATAGACCGATCAACCTTAGAGGTTCATCTCAAATAAATACAAATTTTGCGATCGTATTCTGAGTAAGATTACGGTTTAAACAAACTTATAGTAGCAAAGTTAGTTTCCGGTTCTTGAATCCATTTGTTGCAAATATTTCATGCTAACTGAGGTTTTTAGTGAACTTTTCCCCTTAATGAGTACAGCCACTCCACAGACTTTGGAATGGCTGCTCAACGTTGCAATTGAACATGAATACCCATCTGGGCGAGCTGTTGTAATGG
The DNA here is from genome assembly GCF_017115025.1 of Nostoc sp. NOS(2021). Taxonomy (GTDB): domain Bacteria; phylum Cyanobacteriota; class Cyanobacteriia; order Cyanobacteriales; family Nostocaceae; genus Nostoc. The sequence continues at coordinate 6,266 of NZ_JABXKM010000092.1, forward strand.
AAGATGCCTGGGGTAACGCCGTTTACTTCGTGGTTTCTGGTTGGGTTAAAGTCCGGCGTACCGTCGGGGAAGATTCAGTAGCTCTGGCAATTTTTGGTCGTGGCGATTTTTTTGGAGAAATGGCAATTTTAGATGAATCTCCACGCTCAACCGATGTCATTGCCCTTTCACCCGTGAAGTTACTTAGTATCTCCAGAGAGCGTTTTATTCAAATATTGTTTAAAGACCCGCAGTTACATCACCGGATGTTGCAACTGATGGTGCGGCGATTGCGGCAAATTAACGTGCGCTTACAAATGCGGTCTTCACCACCAGCAGTCAAACTCGCCCATACCCTAGTGACTTTAGGTGAAAGCTATGGTCAGGAATCAGACTTAGGAAGAGAAATTTTTAACATTCCTTTTAAAGATTTAGCAGAGGTGACAGAAATCGGTGTTGAAGAAACCACCAAAATTATGGAAAAGCTACATGAGAAAGGGTGGATCAAAATTTACAGCGCCAACAACATCATTTATCTTGTGAACTTCAAACAGTTGATGAACTTAGCTGGCAAACTCTGATTGCTTTATTCATTCAGCGATACAAATTTTGGTATTAAGTAGGTCAACCGACAATACGCTTCGGTTGACTTGTTTATTAGAGGTGTAAATAGTTCAGGAATTTAGACCCCGTAATGGATGACACCACTCCATCCCAGCACTCTATCACTGGGGTGATAAAAAACGTCACACAGGCACAATTAGTAGCAGCATATCCTACTATCCTATTACAAAAACTTGGTTATTGTATTTGTTATTAGAAAAAAATCTTGCGCTACTCTTTGGCTTATGCATATTTTACCCAAATTGTCAATCTCTAAGTCCTATATACTAGCCCTTTCAAGGTGGGTAAAATTTTTGGATAATAATTCCTCTTTTCTCTGTGTTCTCTGCGCCTCTGTGGTTCAATAAATAACTTTTAAACCGCAGAGGCACGGAGAACGCAGAGAGGAAAGCAGAGATTTTATCAGTGACCTTGAAAGGGCTAGTCCGGCCTCACTAGTGCCGATTTTTGGTGCGTTGGCGTAGCCCGTCGTAGACATCGCAGGCTGCTAAATATGACTGAAATACTCAAATTACGTATAGCATTTATGTACTATAGATAAGTCCTATAACTTTAGTTATGGAAAAGAAATAAAGTGTAATCTTTATTTGAGAGCAAGCGGATTTATCCGTAGGATCTTAACTACGAATTACTGTCTTTTCTACGAGATGCTCCGCGATCGCAGCGGGGCGTAGCCCATTAACAATTACCTCAGCAAACAAGATGACTGAAGCAACAGCAACTCGTCCCAACACCTACGTCGAGGAAACTGGGCCAACGATTCATTACCTGGTGGCAATGTCCCAACCAGAAAGCCATCTGTTTGAGGTGACTTTACGCCTTGTGGATTATCCCTCGCCGATTCTCGATTTAAAATTGCCGGTGTGGACACCCGGCTCTTACTTAGTCCGGGAATACGCCAAGAATTTACAGGATTTTGTGGCTTTTGCAGAGGATAAGCCTTTACCTTGGCGGAAGATCACTAAAAATCACTGGCAGGTAGATAAAACAGGTATTTCAGAATTAACTGTACGTTACCGCGTTTTTGCGAATGAGCTATCGGTACGGACAAATCACTTAGATCCAAGCCACGGTTATTTCAACGGTGCGGCACTATTTTTTAGAATACCGGGCTGGGAGAACCAACCCATTCGCGTTACCATCGTACCACCACACCCGGAATGGCAGGTAACTACTGCCCTACCGCCCGTTGCTGAGGAAACGAATACTTTCTTGGCTGGCGATTTTGATACTCTTGTTGATACTCCGTTTGAGATTGGTAGCCACCAATTATATAAATTTGAGGTTTTAGGAAAACCCCATGAACTGGCAATCTGGGGACAGGGAAATTTCCAAGCCCAACAGATGATTGCTGATATTCAAAAAATTGTCCAGGTAGAAGCGCAGATGTTCGGCGGTTTGCCGTATGAACGATACGTGTTTTTGCTACATTTATTTAGCCAAGCTTTTGGCGGTTTGGAGCATAAAAATTCTTGCTCTTTAATTTATCACCGTTTTGGGTTTCGCGCTCAGGATAAATACGATCGCTTTCTCCAATTGGTAGCACACGAGTTCTTTCACTTGTGGAATGTGAAGCGAATTCGCCCAAAAGCATTAGAAGTTTTTGATTACGACCAAGAAAATTACACACCATCATTGTGGTTTTGTGAGGGCACTACTAGTTACTATGACTTGTTAATTCCTTTGCGGGCGGGAATTTATGATGTTAAGTCATATTTGAATAACTTGGGCAAAGAAATTACCAGATATGAAATGACACCGGGGCGTAAGGTACAACCCGTTTCCGAGTCGAGTTTTGATGCCTGGATAAAACTCTATCGCCCGGATGCCAATAGCGGTAATTCCCAAATTTCCTACTATTTAAAAGGAGAAATGGTATCGTTATTGCTGGATTTACTGATTCGTTCTACTCACCACAATCAGCGATCGCTCGATGACGTAATCCTGAAAATGTGGCAGCAATTTGGGCAAGCGGAAATTGGCTATACCCCAGAACAGTTGCAGGAAGTTATAGAATCTGTTGCCGGAATCGATTTGACTGATTTCTTTAAACGCTACATTGATGGCACTGACGATTTGCCCTTGAATCAGTATTTAGAACTCTTTGGCTTGCAGTTGGTAGCGGATCAGCAGGAAGAACCTTACTTGGGTGTGAGAATAAATACAGAGAATGGACGGGAGATTATTAAGTTTGTGGAGATAGGTTCACCTGCACAAGTAGGGGGAATTGATGCAGGTGATGAGTTGTTAGCAATTGATGGGATTAAGGTAATAGCGAATGGCTTAAGCGATCGCCTGAAAGATTACCAACCAAACGATACAATCGAAGTCACTGTTTTCCACCAAGACGAACTGCGTACCTATTCCATCACCCTCGCGTCACCACGTCCCACTCGATATCAAGTAAAACCTGTTGAGCATCCTGACTCCACACAGCAGCAAAATTTTGCTGGATGGCTTGGGGCTGCGATCGCAACTGTTTGATAAAGGGATTGGGCAATTCAATTTGGGATTTTGGATTGACGATAGCGGAGCGTAAAGCCTTCTCTTCTCCCTTGGCGCTAGCCTCTCCCAATGTGAGAAGGGGAGAGGCACTCGCGATCGCTGAGAGCGAGTCCGCGTACTCCTGCCCAGAAGCAAGCTACGCCTTGGTCTCGTAGAGAGCGTCTTTTGGATTAAATTTCAATTCTTTAATCCAAAATCTAAAATCTAAAATTCTTACTCCCCACTCCCCACTCCCTCCTACTAATGCGTTCTCACCGCCCCAGAGTAAATCAAACCCCGTTGCAGATCCAGCGTTATAATCGCCCCATCCCGAATCGCCTTTGTTGCCTGCTTCACGCCGACAATCACCGGCACACCGAGGCGCAAACCAATCACTGCTGCGTGACTAGTGAGACTTTCCTCTTCCGTAATAATGCCGGCAGCTTTCCGAATTGCCTCAACAAAATCGGCACTAGTGCGGGGTGCAACCAATATGTCTCCGTGATTAAAGTTACTAACATCGATGCCAGTATTAGCCACCCTGGCGCGACCACTCACTGAACCTTGTCCCAGTCCAATTCCGTGACCTAGTATTGCCGTCACCACCTCAACCTTAATCAAATCTGTGGAGCCGGAAATTCCCTGGAGTGTGCCAGCAGTCATCACCACTAAATCTCCCTCAGACAGTAACTTCAGTTCCTGAGCTACATTGATCGCAGCTTGAAATGTTTGACCAGTAGAAGGTAATCCTAGCACCAACAGCGGTTTTACTCCCCACACCATTTGTAGCTGTCGCGCCACATTTACATGGGGTGTCACTGCCAAAATCGGTGTTTGGGGACGGAATTTGGAGACATTGCGAGCTGTTGCCCCGGTTTGCGTTAGGGTCATGATTGCTGCTGCGCCTAGTTGTTCGGCAATTTGACCGACAGCTTGACTAATCGCATTGGGAATGGAGCGTCGGGCATCTCTCGAAGAACGTAAGTTTAAGTGTTGGGCTTCTTCCTGCTCCATACGTTCGGCAATTCGTGCCATCGTCGCCACCGCTTCTACAGGGAAGCTACCCACTGCGGTTTCATTGGAGAGCATCACCGCATCCGTACCATCTAAAATCGCATTTGCCACATCGGACACTTCCGCGCGAGTGGGACGGGGATTGCTCACCATGCTGTCTAACATCTGGGTGGCGGTGATGATCGGAATTCCCAAGCGGTTTGCTGTGGCAATTAGCCGCTTTTGGAGTACGGGAACATCTTCTGCTGGCAGTTCCACCCCTAAGTCGCCTCTGGCAACCATCACGCCATCACACAAAGCCAGAATCGCCTCCATTTGTTCTATGGCTTCGTGCTTTTCAATTTTGGCAATCACTGGCACTTGCTTGCCTGTACTGGAAATTAGCTCTTTAATTTCGATCATGTCCTGGGGATTGCGGACAAAGGAAAGCGCCACCCAATCTACACCTTGATCTAGACCAAACATCAGATCCTCGCGGTCTTTGTCGGTCATTGCCTTAACTGACAGGTAAACGCCGGGAAAGTTTACGCCTTTGTTGTTAGAAAGTTTACCAGGCACGGTGATGCGACAATGCAAATCACCTTTGTCGCGGTTAATCTCCTCCACGACCATTTCGACTCGTCCATCATCGAGGAGGATTTTTGCGCCAACTGGGACTTCTTCGGCTAAATAATCGTAGGTAACACAACTAATTTCTTGCGTACCTACAACCGGACGATTTGTCAAGGTGAAGCGATCGCCTTTTGCCAAAACTATAGACCCGTTGTCAAACTTCCCCAAGCGAATTTTTGGGCCCTGCAAGTCTTGGAGAATAGCCACTGGCTGATTTAGTTCAAAGGCGGTTTGCCGAATTAAGCGAATACTACGCTGATGGTCGGCATGAGTTCCGTGGGAGAAATTTAGCCGCAGCGTCGTGGCTCCCGCTTCAATAATCGCCTTGAGCATTTCAGGGCTGCTAGTGGCGGGGCCAATAGTAGCGACAATTTTTGTCCGGCGCAGAGAATCTCTTAATTGCATAGGGGCTGAAGTTAGGGAGCTATCTGGGAAGTCATCGTAACTTAAGTGGCATCTCCTTTTCAGTCACTGCTATATCAATAAATATAAGCAGTTAGAGAGGGTTTATGGGAGAGTGGGGGCTGTGGGATAGAGTAGATATAGTACATCAATCTTGTATCCATCCTCCCCACGAAGGAGTTTATCCCATGAACTTCTTGCCGATTGTCATACCCCACTTATCAGTAAAGACTTGGCCTCGTCTGGAATCATAGCGTTATTCATCTAGTGATATGCAAAGCTGTAGATAAATCTTGCTATACAAAACTTTGCAAAACTTTATTCTTCCCTAATATTTATCGTATATTTGTAATGTTTGGTAAAGAAGGAGTCAATCTCAGAAATGATCACATCGGAGGCACAGAAGCCACTGACAATCCCACCCAAGGAATTTTTAGCGCCTCCTGGTGATTTCAATCCCACGCTACTACTGTTTTTCGTAGCTGTGGCAATGCTGGTATTATCTAGCTTTGGTTACTGGCTTTGGGAATGGCCGCACTGGCTATGCTTTAGCGTTAATACTATTGCATTGCATTGTGCTGGGACGGTAATTCACGATGCCTGTCACCAATCTGCCCATCGCAATCGGGTGATTAATGCGATGTTAGGGCATGGCAGTGCCTTAATGCTAGCTTTTGCTTTTCCAGTTTTTACGCGGGTGCATTTACAGCATCATGCCCATGTCAACCATCCCGAAAACGATCCAGATCATTATGTTTCTACGGGTGGCCCGCTATGGTTGATTGCGGTACGGTTTTTGTACCACGAGGTATTTTTCTTTCAACGGCAACTGTGGCGTAAATATGAGCTATTAGAATGGTTCATCAGCCGCTTAATTGTCGGTGTAATTGTTTATATATCAGTGCAGTACCACTTTTTGGGTTACATTCTCAATTTTTGGTTTATACCGGCTTTTGTGGTGGGGATAGCACTGGGATTATTTTTTGATTATTTGCCCCATCGTCCTTTTGCGGAGCGCGATCGCTGGAAAAATGCTCGCGTCTATCCTAACCCAGTTCTTAATATTCTGATTATGGGACAGAATTACCACTTAATTCATCATTTGTGGCCTTCTATTCCTTGGTATAATTACCAGCCTGCATATTATCTGATGAAGCCTCTGTTAGATGAAAAAGGATGTTATCAAACTTCAGGATTGTTACAGAAAAAAGACTTTTTTGAGTTTGTTTATGACATCTTTTTAGGAATTCGGTTTCATCATCACAAAGAATAGAGTTGTTGCATACAGCCATGCCGTTCGCGGAGCGTCTCGTAGAGAAGGTGGGCTGCGCCAACGCGTCAAAAATCTCCGATTTCAACAACCACACCCGGAGCGATCGTTGCTAGGACACTGCGAACACTGGGGATCAATGGAAGTAAATCAGGCAAGCGATTACTAGACGCCACCAGAACAACGACCGCAACTCCAGTCTGTTGCAAGTTTTGCTGATATCGTAAGTTTTGGTCTGTTGTGAGGAGAATCGTGAAACTCTCCCTTATCATCAGTTGCAACAGTTCGCCATTCTTTTTGCCTGACCATCCCATTTCCACAACTGTGCGTACCTCATAATCAGTGAGTTCACGCCTCAAGGGTTGTGGAACACACTCATCAAGCAGAATTCGCATAGGCGGTCAGCATTTCCTTTGCTAATTCGAGAGCGGCGATCGCTTGCTTACTGCTGACACTGGGAAAGTGATCTAAAAACTCATCCAGTGAGTCACCCGCTTCTAGATAATCGAGCAAGGTTTTTATCGGCACACGAGTACCAACAAAAACAGGGGTTCCCCCCAATATATCGGGGTCGCTATGAATAACACGCAATGTGGATGTCATATAATTAGCATGTGTGCGACAGACTACCTTCCGATCCTAGCTCTGGTTGTCTCGGAAATCTCAGCATATATTCTATTGTCCCTTTGCAGAGTGCGATCGCTGCCTGACAAAACTACATTATGATCAAGGCTAGCCTTCATAGTCAACTGAGCGCGATCGCTAGACAGTTCCAGATTTTTGAATGTGTTCCCTGTGCGATCGCCTTGCGCCAATTCCTCATTGATCAAAACATTTCTGGTAAACAGGTTAGCCTGGTTATAGGTAGCACAGAAGATCCTTTCTGCAACATTTACCATGAACGCCTCCGACAAAACATTTCCATTAATGGGCGACATGAAGCGATCGCTGTTGAAATTGATGGACAAGAACTCATCTTTGACAACATAGATCCTGAAGGAATTTCCAGAGTAGACTGGATTAATAACCTATACTGCCCTGCCCAAGATTTAGGCGGCAATTTCCAAATCACCGAAACCAAATTTTAAGTTGGAGGGACAGATGGTTGATTTGTATGACCTAATCCACAATATACAGAAACGTCCTGCCATGTATTTGGGACGAGCTTCTATATCCAACCTTCGCACTTTTCTGGCAGGTTACTGCTTTGCCCGTCGTCAGATAGGGATACCTCAAACATTACAAGAACAGCAATTTTCCGAATTTCAAACTTGGATTCAGCAGAGATTCACTTTAGCTTCTAATCAGACCTGGGATCAGATTATTCTATTTTTCTCCCAAGATGAACACACTGCACTAGAGCAGTTTTTTAAACTGTTTGACGAATTCACTCAAACAGAACATCGTAGTGAATTTCAACCGAATGCAACGAATAACTTGATAGTGGTTTCAGGAACCCAAGATTAAAAGAAGCTTGAAATGGATGCTTTAGTGCAAGAACTCTACACAAATCTTTGATTTCAACAACCACACCTGGAGCGATCGCTGCTAGAAGACTGCGAACACTGGGTATCAATGGAAGTAAATCAGCCAAACGTACAATAGCGATCGCGCCCTTTTTCTTTGGCATTGTACATTGCTTTATCGGCTGAAGCGATGAGTGTATCTGGCTTGATGTCGCCAGTGGGTATGACAGAACTAATACCCAAACTAAGTGTGACTATATCCTTGACATCAGACTTTGCATGGGGAATGGCCTGATCGTGAATTGCTTGCTGAATACATTGTGCTATCTTGATTGCTCCTACTAAGTCGGTATTGGGGAGGAGTACCGAAAATTCTTCTCCTCCGTAACGCGCTACTAGATCAGCAGGACGATGAACCATCTGTTGCGCTATTTGGGCTATCCTAACTAGGCAATCATCCCCTCCAATATGACCATAGTAATCGTTGTAAAGTTTGAATTTATCAACATCGAAAAAAATCAGTGACAGGGGTTGTTGTTCTCGTGCAAGGCGTTTCCATTCTGCTTGCAGTCGTCCATCGAAGCAGCGACGGTTAGCCACCTGAGTCAAGCCATCTAAATTTACCAATTTTTCTAGTTTCTGATTTGCATCTTCTGCTTTTTCTTTGGCAATTATTAACTCTGCTGTTCTCTCTTGCACCCGTTGTTCCAAAGTTTCTAAAGATGTTTGTAATTGAAGTGCCATATTGTTAAACGATTTTGCCAGTTGACCTATTTCGTCTTTTGAGTTAATTTTGACGCGGATATCTAAGTCACCTGCGGTAAACTGTAAAACTATATTAGTAAGGTAAATCATTTGCTGTGTTACCAGTTGCCCAATAGCAAAAGGGATGATTGTCACTACCGAGGCAATCAATGCAAATAGAAACATTGCGTCACGAATTTGCTTTTCCACAGGTGCTAGAGCGACAGCAAGTGGCTGTGCAAACAACACAGACCAAGCTTTATATTTTAAATGAGCGATCGCAATCAAATTAACCTGATTACCTGTTGCTGATAAAGATGCAATTAAATATGACTGGTTCTTATCCAATGCTTGCTGAAGTTTTAACTCATTAGTTGCCAATTCTTTAACAGGAGAATTAGGTAAACGTCCTTCTTGTTGCAGTTGAGTTACAACATCGGCAGGCAGAGGCACAATTGATTTAAAAAGCAGTTTTGGTGCAATGCTATGTGCCAGATAAATATTATTTTCATCTAAAAGAATAGCAAAAGATTTTGCCCCAGCCCGTTCAGTTTGTCGAGTTACTAACTGCTGGGCAACAGTCGCATTGTATGAAATACGTAATACACCCAATATATCTCCCTTGGCATTGCGAACCGGACTGCTAAAAAAGAGGGTAACAAGGTCAGGAATTCTCAGCGATCGCTTCATGCTAGAAACAAAGGATAACCCAGTTTGCAGAGTTTTTTTAAAATAATCTTGAACTGATTCATCTTTGCCAATGTTCGGTGTATATGTATCCAATACATTTTTCCCGTTTAAGTCGAGCAAAGCATAGGAGAGAATATTGAGCATATCTTTGCGACTGAGACGGATTAATGTTTCTGTCGCCAATTGCATTTCGGGGCTGTCATCTCGTTGTTTTGGAGTTAGGCTGAGGTAGCGTGCCAAACCTGGCAAAATCGCCTCTACGCGCACAGCATTGAGATTTCCATCAATAAAGTCATCTATTCTATTAGCGGTTTCGTTAGCCGCCGTAGATAGGGCTTGTTTTGCGTTTTCCGTTAGTGCTTTTTCAGTTGTCTGTTTATTGATAAATGCCAATAACAGCAATGGAATCAAAGCAACAATGAGAAACGAAGTGATCAACTTTGTCCGGATGCCACCCAAACGATTGTGCTGCATGGCTTAAAACTAGGATGGAGGGTTCAAGAAGGAAGAATTGAACAAACTTTTTAGCTCAGGAATGCGCGTCACGTTTCCAGAGCGAATAAAAAAGTCTGCATATATCTTGGCAGTTTTGTAAATGGAGTTAGGGTTACTAGATTGAAAGAATTTTTGATTTTCACCTAAATCAGTTAGGTTCACTCCCTCCAGAGAGATTGTATTGCTAGGAATTTTTAATACTTTGCTGATGATAGCGTTTCCTTCCTGAACATTTGCTTTCCAGTAGGTTATGGCTTGCAGCCATCCTCCCACAAATGCACGAACGTCTTCGGGGCGATCGCGGATTGTCTCACCGCGAAAGACAATCATATCTAAAATCAAGCCAGGGGTTTGTTTGCTGCTAAATAGGATATGTCCCCCTAATTTAATAGCTTTAGAAAGATAGGGTTCCCAAGTGTGTCCGGCTTGAATAGCATTATTTTTCAGGCGTTGAGGAATTTCTAAAGCCTCTAATTTAACCAAGTTCACATCATCGCTGGTTAAGTTGGCAGTTTTCAACATTTCAGTCACAAAAACTTCGCTAAAACCGCCTAGATTTGCACCCAGCTTTTTCCCTTTCAAGTCAGCGACGGTTTTAATTTGTGATTGGGCGACTACTACATCTGCTCCTGTTGATTCATCTATAAGCATTACGCCTTGTATATCTGGATTTGTGGCACTCAAGATGATAAAACTTCCTAATGCCAATGAAATACCATCATACTTACCCGCACTGAAATTTGCTCTTTCCAATTGGGTGTATCGTTTATAAATTAGTTATACATCTACCCCTTGGGCTTTGAAGAATCCTTTTTCTTGAGCAATGATGCCTGGATACTCCCCAACAAAAGATGCAAATTCCACTTTCAAGGGAGGGCGTTTTATTTCGGTTGGTGTCCAGGCATGACAAGCAAATAGTAAGCAGGTTGTAAGGAGGAAAATACTAATGTATCTGAGTAGTTTAAACAAAGTTAGCTTGCTGACAGATACCTTAATATAGAAGCAAATACAACATCTTGTTATAGACGCTTGAAATGGATGCTTTAGTGCAAGAACTCAATACAAAACTACGCCAATGGCAACCTGACATTGCTCAACAAGTGCGGCAATGCCTTGCAGAGATTATTGAACTCGCAGACCAGGATGCTCTAGATATTCTTCGTTCAAGAGTGGTTGAACAAGAAGTATTGGATTTGATTGATGAACCCGAAACCTGGTGAAGTGTGGCTAACCGATTTTCCAGACAAACTTCAAGCGCCTAATCTGTTTCTCTAGCATTGCTGTAAGACTTGGATAGTTAGGAGAACTTGTATCAAAGTCAGGTTCATCAGCGATATAGAGAGTTGCTAGTTCTTGCTGTGTTTCTGGTAGAACAGTCCAATAATATGTGCCCTCAAATGCAAATAAAGGCAGGACATGAACTGTTGCAAAATCTTGTTCCCATTCTTCTCCTAACCCCAGAGCGCTTGCCAGTGAGTAGAATTCTTGCTCGTCATAACCTGACTCTGCTGACGGCAACAGAGAACCATAACCTGTGCCATTTCGCCATTGATAAAGTTCAATGATTTCTGTCGGCAGTGTGAAAGATTTGCCCTCAAAATAGCTTTGAATTTGTTCGAGAGTTAATCCAGGATCTAAATTAACTTTGTGCCATTCTTCTGAGTTGTACTGCTGCACCCATTCAACGATTTGATTTAGAAGCTCAGTCACTCTAGGCATGATTGACAAGCTTCAAATTTGAGACTTGTTCAGTCTTATGTGTTCTTTATAAACAGCTTGAGTTGCAAAAATGATTGGTCACAACTAGTTAACTCAATACTGGCACAACACGATAACTTGAGGGTTAACTAGTTATTAGACTTAGATGTAAATAATTTACACTTTTGACTTAACTGCTGGCTGTGATGCTTGTAATGATTGGGGCAAACTCCAGTCGGGACGCAAGCTAGCGGCGTTGCGTAAATAGATATGATGAATTGAGGCGGAAGCTGGTAGATAGGCGTGGATTAAGAACCGAATGCAACGCTGTAAGCTGCCTTCGACATGCATTTGCTGCACATCCAACATGGCCACATTATCCCAACCAGGACGCGCTCTAGCGATCGCAGCTGGAAAAATAGCATCTAAATCACGTGTGACTGAGAAAGTCACACTAATCATGTCCCTCGGCTGGAATTGATTCCGGTTTTCCAGTTCATCTAGTAGTTCTGTCACCACCTCTCGCATTGCCTCAACGGTATTTTCTGAAACGGTTGTTGCTCCGCGAATCGCCCGCATTTGCCACTCCACGCCAAAATCCTCCTTAAAACAAAAAAGTGAGGAATTAGGACTTAAGAACGAGAAGTTAAGATTTTTAACTCATAACTCCTCACTCATAACTCCTAACTCATATTAGGGTCGATATAACCACAACGGTAAACCACTGGTAGACATTTCAAATTCGAGCCAATCAATACCAGCCCCAATTCCTGATGAAAACTGACGACTCCCTGGTAGAAAGCGACTCAATAAGGGTTTACGTTCTTCTAGGGTATAGCAGAGAGTTTTTTCTGGATCAAGACCGACCAGTTCTGCTGTCCAACGGCGGGCATCTTCTTCTGTACCCAGGCGGTCTACAACACCCAAGGCTAGGGCTTGTTGTCCAGTAAAAATCCGACCATCGGCGAAAGTTTTCACCGTTTCTACTGCTAAAGAACGGCCATCAGCTACTGTTTGGACAAACTGCTGATAACTTGTGTCAATCAACTCTTGCAAAATGTTTGCTTCTGGTTGAGTCAGTTCCCGGTCGAAAGCCAAAATGTCTTTGTAAGGGCCAGACTTAATTACCATGAAGGAAACACCGATTTTTTCTAGCAAGCGTTCCAAGTTATTCCCACGCAGAATTACACCAATACTACCCGTAATTGTACCTGGGTTGGCTACGATGTGTTCGGCTCCCATGCCGATGTAGACTCCTCCAGAAGCCGAAATATTGCCAAAGCTAGCGACGATTTTGATTTTTTCGCGCAAACGTTTCAGGGCGCTGTAGATTTCTTGGGAATCTCCAACTGTACCGCCAGGACTATCGATACGTAGCAATAATGCCGGAAACTTTTTTTCTTCTACAGTTTTCAGGGCTTCTAGGACGCGTTTGCGAGTAGCACCGGCGATCGCACCAGTAATTTCAATCCGCGCAATTTGTTTTCTAAACTTGGGCTTAAACGGCCAAATCATGAGCTGTCAACATACCTCGTAATAAACTCAATATAAGATGCCCAGAGGTCAGACGACCTGCTTTGCTCTGTTAAGAAACATGAGCAGGCATTGTGTTCATCAGGATTTTAAGGAAATTTTTATATTTTGCAGAGAGTTTTATTTGATATTCTCGATGAATGCTAATCAAATCCTTAAAGATTGCAGCTAACACAAAATGCCAAACTCTAGTCTAGCGTCCAAGTGATGAGTTAGCACAGACTTTTTTAGCTGTTTTGCGGAATTCAAAACTCCAAAACCCTTGCTATTCTAACTTTTTGAGGATTGTTTTACAACGGTCGCGCACCTGCACTAGTTGTCAGTAATTAATAACTAATGAATAATAAATATTTAAGCAATAACTTGGGCACTCAATTTAATTAATAAAAATTATTTCAGCAACACTAATCTCTATTTAGGTTAAGACCAGTAGTACTTTCACTTTTGAAAATATCACTTTTTCGTCTCTTGTACAGCCCATAAGCACCTGACGAAGCTATTTGCACTATTTATGAATCTATTCGTAAAATCTGATACCGATAATAAGCGTACATATCAAACAGTGCCCCGACAAAAGTACAGGTCAAGCTAATTACAAATAATCCGCGTAGGGGAGTTCCACTGCCAAAGGTGGCGAGAAAATGCATAATCTGAGTAGCGATCGCTTCGGTTAACTCTTGTAAGCCAGGGAAGTGACCAATGAGGGATAGAAGCAGCAATCCGCCGCCAACGAGGAAGATGGGAGCGACAAAACTAAAAATGATCGTCAGTACTAAAGAGCGGAGAAAGTTAGTGAAAATAGTCATTTATGACAAACTCCGTGAGTAGAGATGACAAGAGCTAGATAACGGTTAGTCATTTTCTACAATACGTGCGATCGCTTCCGAGCAAACAATCTGTCAAAAATCTTAAGTTTTCATTAAAAAAAACCGCTACCAGTTACAGCACATGCTGGGAATATAAAAAATGACTTAAATCTACAAAACCCTTGCAAAATCAAGGTTATAACCAAGGCTAGCGCCTATTTATTGCTTTGCAGCACTTTTAATAACAGCTTCATTTTCTGAGAGCATCTTTAATCTAAGTTAATGTTTAGCCTTCTTAAGGGAGTAGGAGGATGAGGGAGATAAGGGAGATAAGGGAGATGAGGGGAATAACCAATGCCCAATGCCCAATGCCC